>JBNLEN010000102.1:0-22905 GCA_050304975.1 Polyangiaceae bacterium | reverse complement strand
GCGCCACCTGACGGTCGTGCGGCGGCTGCCACCGCGCGCCCAGGTCAACCGCCCGCACTTGGTCGAAATCGAAGTTCACAACCACAAGCAGCACGTCCCTAGCTATGCGATCGAAATCGAGGACTTGCGCCGCGGGCAACCCGCGGACAAGCGTTGCTTCTTCCTGAAGATAAGCCCCGGCTCGGCGCAGGTCGCTGCCTATCGCCGCACCCCAGCGCGCCGCGGGCGAGACCTCCACGTCGGCTTTCGAGTCGCCACGCGATTTCCCTTTGGCTTCTTCGAGAAATCCCGGGAACTCAGCTCGGAGGGTGAACTGATCATCTATCCCGCGGTGGATCCCGTCAATCTGCCGCCCAAGCTCAGCGGCATGGGAGTCAGCGGCAACGGCAACCTGAACCGGGGCCGAGGGCACGATATCTTGACGGTCCGCCCTATGCGCGAAGGGGACGACATCCGCGATGTCTACTGGCGCAAGAGCGTCAACCAAATGGTCATCCGCGAGCGGGCGCAAGAGACCGAGTGTGACGTCACGCTCAATCTCGACAATGAGGCGCCCACTTCGGAGCCGTCCAACGAGTGGCGTCAACAGTTTGAACATCGGGTGCGTGATGTCGCCTCCAAAGCTGTCGCGCATCTCAAGCGCGGCGACTCGGTGACAGTCCGCACCGCGTCTGAACGCGTGCGTGCCGATCGCAGCGTTGGCGCCGATCCGCTGTTGCGCTTCTTGGCTCTAGTCGGTCCTCCCTCGGCGGTCGCCGAAGAACCCGTCGTCGAGGCGGAAGCCGAACCCATCCACGCCGCGCCCCCGGCAAGTGAATACCTACGTCCGAGCCCTGAGCCCAGCGAGCCAGAGCCAAAATCCACGGAGCCGACAGCGTGAAGTTCGGGCTCGTACATCGCATCATGACCGACGCCCTCGCGGCGTTGGGTCTGCTGTCACTATTGACCAGCGGCGAACTGGAGCGCTCAACCGTCGTGCTGTTCGGTGTCGGTCTGGCTCTCTCAGTCGTGATCCCCGAACGCTGGCAGACCCACCCGCGAATGCGGACCCTCAGCGTGATCGCATCGCTGTCGCTGCTGGCGAGTCAGACGCTCCGGCTCGCGTGGGGCCACGATGTGCTCAAGGTGGCGGTCGAATTCGCCGCAGGCCTGCAGCTGATCCGCCTTTCAACACGGCGCGGTGCGGCCCATGACCAGCAGATCATCTTGCTGGCCCTTTTGCACTTGGTCGCGGGCACCGTGTTTGGCGGCGGCTTGGCTTACGGCATGTGCTTCTTGGGCTTTTTGGTGATCGCCCCAGGTGCCTTGGTGCTCAGCCATCTACGCCGAGAAGTGGAAGGAAATTACCGTCAGGGGGCCCGGGACCGCACCGGGCTGCCCGTGGACGTGCCGCGGATTCTGCGCAGTCGGCGTGTGATTTCGAAACGTTTCTTGGCCGCGACCTGTTCACTGTCTGTGCCCATCTTCGTCTTCACGGCACTGCTGTTCGTGCTGTTTCCGCGAGTCGGGTTGTCTTTGCTGCTGCTGAACCACCAACGCAGTGAACGCATGATCGGATTTTCCGACCGCGTAGATCTGGGCAAGGTCGGTCGCTTGCGCACGGACTCCACGATAGCGGCGCGCGTGTACCTGAATGACCTGCCTCCGAACCCACCCCTGCGTATCCCCCTGTACCTCAGAGGAACCGCCTTCGACACCTACGATGGGTTCAGCTGGTCACGCGATCGAACCCAGTTCCCGGCTCGCAAGGTAGGCTCTCGTGTGTGGGTCATGCACCCCAATTTGCCCTTGGGTGAAGAGGTCATGACCATTGACCTGCAGCCCATCAAGCCACCAGTGCTGTTTCTTCCCGCCAACGCAGCAGCCTTTGATGTGCTAACGCGGGACGACAAGTTGTTAGGACGCCCGCCGAAGATGACGCGCGGGCGCGAAGGGGACTTCGAGTATCTGGCGTCGGAGGAGCGGGGCATTCGCTACAAAGTCCTGGCGCTCGACGCTCGAGCGCGAGCGTTTGAGCACGTTTCTGACCAAGAGCTACAGCGCTACCTGACGGTGCCCCCGGACTTGCCGGAGCGCATCCGCGAGCTCGCCAGAGACTGGGTTGGAGCGGAGGAGGACACCTTCGCGGCAGCCAAGCGCGTCGAGCACCGGCTACGAACCGAGTATGTCTACGACTTAAACTCACCGTCCGGGGCCCAGCTGAACCCTCTCGACCACTTCCTGTTCGAGTCCAAACGCGGACATTGCGAATTCTATTCGACCAGTATGGCCATCCTGTTGCGCACGTTGGGGGTGCCCACACGTAACGTTACGGGCTTCATCGGGGGCACGTACAACCGCTTCGGCGAATTTTATGCGGTGCGACAGGGAGACGCGCATTCCTGGGTGGAAGTGTACTTGGAAGGACGCGGCTGGACCGCGTTTGACCCAACGCCTGCATCCGAGTCCGCTCCGCGAGCTGAGGTGGGCGGAATGATCGCAACCCTACGAGATCTCATGGAGGCAACGAGCGAGCGCTGGAATCGACACGTAGTCGGCTATGACCTGCAGCAGCAGCTCGACATTCTGCGCGATGTCCGCAAGCGTTGGCCGCGTCGTGACGAACGTTTATTCGATAAACAGCATCGCGGCTTTGCCATGGTGGCCCTGTTGCTCGTTGGTGGGGTCGCCGTCGGCTTCTGGCTGTATCGGCGCCGTCGCTCCCCCTCGAAGACGCCGGCTTCACCAACACCTTTGCAGCAGGACTCGCTGCGAATGGTCAAGCTCTACCAACTGCTGGAAGAGGTCATGCGCGCCCACGGAGTGCCACGCAAACCCGACGTGCCACCCCTGGCGCACGCTCGCGCCCTTCAAGGCATCGGCCACCCACTGGGCGACGAGGTGCTCGACCTGACTTGGATCTATCAGCGCGTGCGCTTTGGCGGCAGCTCGATCAGCGATGCTGCGCTCGCTGACTACGCCGCCCGCGTCAAGCGGCTGAAGACCCTCGAGGTCTCCAAAGCCGCCTGACTACGGACTGCCCGTCACAAGCGGCAGCTATAGGACACACAAAAACAACCGCCGGCACACTCAGATGAGCATGCTAGCGGTTCCTCGACCCCCGCGATCACGCTGCGGCGCGCTCTAGCACCACCTGGGCACGCTCAGAACTAGCGTAACACATGCCGACATAGACGGCATCGGCGGGGCGGGCTGTTAACCCATCATAGTCGAGGTCGGGAGCTCCTTTTTCGATCCAGGCCACCACCACGCAACCTTCGTCATCTATTGAAGCTCCCGAATGAACTAGGACAACCTCCACACCACGTTCAAGCTGGTCACTGTCTACTGCCCTCTGTGCGGCAGACAGCGGGCGCTGATACAGGCTGGGCAGACCACCACGACTGTCGCCCGTACGATATGACTGAACCACCAAACGAAAGCCCTCCAGCTCACCGACACTAGCTCGCACACACACGCGCACTCGGCCGAAGTCGTCGAGTCCAGACGTAGTCGCCACCAGGGACGTCCACGATTGAACCGTGGCGCGCTCGGCTTTGGCTAGGGGTCGGATACTTGACTTCATGGTGAGGGGGTTTCGGTTGTCTTCAGTTGGACACGGCTCGCTTCCGCGAGTTTGGTCCGGAGGATGTCGAGCACGGTTAAAGCACACGGCGTGCCAAGCCGTCGGGAGCCTAGAGGGCACCACTTTTTGGCTAGGTCGCGGGTTTCCCGATCGTTTTTGGGTCTTTTTCGACACCCTGGAGGGTCAGATGGACGAGGGTCTCGAAAACCCATGGTGCAAGAGATACCCAGTCAACGACTTGGCGATCTCGCTCTGTCGGCACAACGACCGTGTTCAATCACGCCCACATGTAACCACTCTGCAGCTTGTTTCACCAGTCTCACGGGTTGGCCTTCGCGGCAGGCACCGAATCCGTTGGAAAAGACCTCGCGCGCTTCCGCCGCGTCCTCTGCTGAATCGAATGCGATGCGCCAATCTAACCGTGTTCCCTGTGGACAACTGGCAACGACAATCCGGTCACCATCCCACCCAGACGCCACTTGCGCAGCCCCCTGTCGATCCGTCCACTCTTCCACGATGATTCGAATCGCCTGCTCACCAAGCACATCCTGGTAAACAAGGACGCACTCTGGTGAAACTTTTGTGGGCGCGATGGCACGTCCTGGCTCAGCCGAGGCGTACTTGTCAGGGTGGAGTAGCTGCTCTGAAGTGGCGGGCGGTTTCCGCCAGGCGGCATCAACCGCCGCCCAACCGCCGCTCCTTCGGAGCTCATTAACGAATAGAAGTCCGTCTACATAGGGTGCAATCGCCGACCTCTTGAGCACACCCGGAACTCCAATCTCTTCCCGCGCAAATGATTCGCTCATTCGTTCAGCCAGCTCATCGTCGCCCAAGTGCGGACTGCTCAGCCCCTGGGGCAACAGCTGGTCGTCCAGCATGGCGGCCGTCGCGTCGCCTTCTGCGAGTGCGTGGAGGGCGCTTTGCGCGTCCCCGAGATCCGGACCATAGCGAAGCCTCTCTTGTAGGTCGTAATGCTGGTCCTGCAGGGCGTGCACGATTTCGTGGCGCAAAGTCATTTCCCGCTCTGGTCCACTCAGATCCTCGGCCAGATACATGCGCTTGGTTTTGGGGTCGTAGAAGCCCGCCAACTTGTGTTGCATCAGACGTATCGTCGCCTGAAGATAGTCGAAGTCTGGGGGCACCACACCTAACGCTTTCAGCAGTCGATTTTGACCATCGATCACATGCGCCGGCACCTCGGCCACGATGTAGTCGTGAATGTGCTCGCTCATCTCCACACGTGACAGCTCTCCCACGGCTACTGGCGACAGCTCCGGCAGCCCGCGGATGCTCGCCATCTTCGTCAACGCCGCGGCCACGCGACGCTGCGCAGAGCTCGACTCAGTCTCGACTGATGGAGGTTCCGACGGCTGGCTGATTTCGAGTTCTGGCGGAGCGCTTCCTGTGGACGGCGCCTGCGCGGCGCTGCACGCCGCCAGTATCGATGCCGCGGACAAGCACAGCCGCACGACCATAGAACTCTCAGCCTCTGCAGGCTCGACGCAGCTCCGCGATCGCGGCAGCTCGGTCCGGTTGACCGAAAACGGCGTCTCCCGTCACGAATAGGTTCGCCCCTGCGCTCGCGCACGCTCCAATCGTCTCCGGGTTGATTCCGCCATCCAACTGGATGTCGATCTGTTTGCCAGAGCGATCTATCAGCTCACGCGTGCGCTGGATCTTATCCAGCATGACCGGCAGGAACTTCTGTCCGCCGTAGCCCGGGTTGACCGTCATCAGCAATACGAAGTCTAAATCGTCCAGCAAGTAGCGCAGGCAGTCTTCGGTTGTGTGTGGGTTCAGTACCAAGCCCGCGCGTTTGCCAAGCTCGCGGATCTTGGACAGCGTACGTTGTGCGTGGGTGCACGCCTCGATGTGCACGCTGAGGGAGTCCGCACCGGCCTCAACGAAACGTTCCACATAGCGCTCCGGTTCGACAATCATCAGGTGCACGTCCACCGGCAGCTTCGTGCCGCCGCTGACTGCCCTCACCACCGGCAACCCAACGGTAATGTTCGGCACAAATCTCCCGTCCATGACGTCCACATGCACAGAATCTGCCCCGGCGGCTTCTACCTCGGCGACCTCTTCAGTCAGGCGACCGAAGTCAGCGCTGAGAATGGATGGTCCGATGCCAATCGTTCGCTGCAACATCTACGTCAGCCAGTGTTGGTCAAGCGGCTCCACAACACAAGAACCCTGTCACATTTGGCACGCCCCCCACGCGCATCTCCCCCGGGGCGCTGGCACACGTGTTATAGCTACGCCAAAGCTCATGATCACGCGGCCACTCGGCAAACAAGACTACGACCACATCGTCCAGGTGATTGACCGCTGGTGGGGAGGACCAACCAACTCTCTGGCCCATCCCCTGTTTTTCTACGAATTGGGTGCACTGGCCCGCGTGGTCGAACACGACGGCATGCGCGTAGGATTCTTGTTCGGGTTCGTCGCGCCGGGTCCGCCCAAAATCGGCTATGTACACCTAGTCGGTATCCACCCGGACTACCGCCGCCGAGGCGTCGGAAAGGTCCTCTACCAGGCTTTCGAAGAGGACTGCCGCGCGGAAGGCTGCGAAAGCCTCAAGGCGGTAACGATGGTCGGCAACGAAGCCTCGATAGCCTTCCACAAAGCGACGGGATGGACCGGGACGAAGGTTGACGACTACGCTGGGCCTGCGCGGGCCCGGCTGGTGTTCGAAAAGCAACTCAGCAAATGATGTCACAGCCGCGCTTGAAGCACCTCGGTACAAATGTCTGACTCATCCCCGCAACCGCAAGCCAAGCCCGATGACCTCCGCGATATCGGTTTGTTTGGAGCCTTATCGGAGGCGGCCCTCACCTTTTTGACGCAGCGCCTGAGGGTGGACCACCTAGAGCCAGGCAAGTTCGCATTCAAAGAAGGTGAACCCGGTCGGGACTTCTTCGTGTTGCTGGAGGGCGAGATGGAGGTACTCAAACGCAGTCAATCTGGCCACGACGCGCGGGTCGCACTGCTCGGACCAGGAGACTGGTTTGGGGAAATGAGCGTGGTCGACGTGGAGCCCCGCTCCGCCTCTGTTCGGGCGACTGCATCATCGCGCTTGCTTTGCATCAGCGCTGCGGATCTGGATGCTCTTTACCGCCATGATCTGAAGTCCTACGCGATCGTTGTGCTCAACTTGGCGCGAGAGCTCAGCCGTCGCCTGCGGGTCGCGGACACACTGTTGGCCGATCTGGTCGCGAACATTGTCGGGCGTCGTCCACCCGCGAGCTAATTGGTAGCAATCACTCAGCGTCTGGTCGTTGCGCTGGTCCGGCTTCACTCAACGCCTCGCCGCCGTCACGCGGTGAACCCGCGTCCGCCGTCGGCTCAGCCCCCGCGTCGGAACGAAGCCCCGCATCCAAACGAAGCCCCGAGTCCCCATTACCCGACGCTGCGTCCTCGTCGGGCGCGGGCTGGAACACTGGATCGTCCATCACGAGCGGCGGTTGCCCTGGAACCGGGGTGTCTGGTTCATCACCGGGAGAATCGTCGAGGAGTGGGGGGCTGTCGGAGGAGTCTGAATCCGCGAACCCCTCATCCGCCGCGCGCCCGGGACCATTGCTGATCGCTGGATCTTCTCCCTGCGGGTTGAGCACCACCCGGCAGCTGGTTAACACCAGCAGCGCGCAGGAAGCCCACGCCAGCCGGCAGCTCATTTTTGGGGCTCAGCGGGTGCGCCGGCGTCCGCTGATAGCGCGGGCACGCCAGCGTCACTCGGGAGGGTAGAAACTCCAGCGTCAAACTCTTCCCCCGAGCCGTCTGCGTCGGAAGGGGTTGGAGCGTCCACGATCACCTCGCCGGGGTCCGCCGGATCGGTCGCCGGCGGCGGCGGGACCTGAGTTTGGTCCGGCGGCGCGCCAGACATCTCCGACGTCTCTCGATCGATGGACGCGTTGATGTCGTTCGAAGCCGGATCTTCGCCTTGCGGGTTGAGTACCCCTTGGCACGCGCTGACCCCGGACAGCGCGACGATCAGTAGGTAACGTCCGCTCATGGCTCGTTCACCTCCTGCGCGTCATCGGGCCCGGCGTCCGCCCCTGCATCCATGGGCGGGCCCGCGTCAGGTTCGGAATCCACGCCAGCGTCTCCGCTTCGTTCAGCGCCTCCGCCCCCAACGTTAGCACCACCTTCGCCGAGAGCGCCGCCAGCTCCACCGGTAGCCACTCCGCCAGCTCCACCCGCGGCGGGTGACGCTCCGCCAGCAGCCGCGCCCCCCATGCCTGGGGGTCCGTTGATCACTGGCCCGTCCCCTCCGGCGCTCATTCCGTCGAACGCGCCCCCTGTCGCATTCATCGGAGGCGGACCGTTGTTGATGGCGTCCAGGAGGGCGGGGTCCTCTCCCTGAGGATTCAGGTTGCACCCCGGCATGCAGCCAAAAGTGGCCGCGGAACCGATGAGCAATGCTTTGAGAAGCTTCTCCACCAACCAGTGCTCATAGCATGCACCGGTCCATCTTGGACCCAGGGGAATTTGCGCGGAATGCGCTCAGTAGCCCCGGACGATATGGCACACACTGGCACAAACCAGGATCATGGCGTCACATCTTGTCACAACTAGGCGAGATCTATGGCGCGCCCGCGTCACACCCGCCGCCGTCACAACCCTCAGCCCCGGCGTCGACAGAGCCCGCGTCCGCACCTGGAGTTGGCTCAGCCATGGCTCCCCCAGCACCGCCGTTCGCTGCGGCTCCCCCGGCCCCCATATCGTTGCCTGCCCCTGCGCCTCCCGCGCCCGGCGACACGGGGTCGCTTACCACCGGGGGAGGCTGCATATCGTCGGTCGGAGGCAGAGCTACGCCGTCATCGTTGCTGTTTGGGTCGCCGGTGACGTTCGTTGTTCCCTGATCTGCTTGCCCGTTCACCGCCCCTGGCAGCTCACCCTGACCGTTCAGGCTGCAGCCATGCGCAGCCCCGAGCGCGATCAGAGCGCCACCGAAGCCCCACAAGAACCGGGACAGCACAGGTTTTTTCATCGAACGGTCGTATCAAGGTGCAAGCTTCGAGCCAGCCTTGGCGAGTACCGCCTGACGTAGCAACTCGAGCGCTGCCTCAGTATTGCCTGCTTCCAGGCCCCTCGCAATCGACTCCAGGCGTTGACTCAAGTCGCGTGCGACCCGTGCGATCTCATCCGCATTACTGGCGAAGATGTCGTTCCAGATTGCTGGGTTTCCACCGGCAACTCTCGTGGCACTGCCAAATCCCGGTCCCGCTGCTACGCGCGCGCGCTCCTGTTCACACAGGACAACCAACAGCGAGGCCAGCAGCTGCGGCACGTGGCTGGTCAGCGCCACGGCTGCGTCGTGCTGTTCTGGCGAGATCCGCACTGGAACAGCGCCCAGCCAGCCCACGAATGCCTCGACCTTGTCCGTATTTTCAGGCGCAGCACCCTCGCACAGCAGCCAACTTCGACCCTGAAACAAGTCCGGGTTGGCGTGGCTGAAACCGGACGCTGACGAGCCTGCCATCGGATGACCCGGCACGAAGTGGGCGGAGCTCTGCAGCTTGGAGGCCGCCTGCACCACAACGCGTTTGGTCGAACCGCAGTCCGTGACCAGCGGGGCATGTTCCAACGCCGATGGCAAGTGTTGCTCGATCACGGCTATCGGGGCCGCGAGCACGGTTAGATCGCTGCTGGAGTAGGCCTCCGCCAAGGCTTCCAGTTCGTCGACGTCGCAACTGGCGTCACAGTGAACGCCCAGCTGCAATCGCCCAATCACTTGACGGCGGTCGGCGGCGATCACCCGAACGCTGGGGTCACGCTGACGAACGGCTGCCGCCAAGGACGCGCCGATCAGCCCAAAGCCGACGATCGTGATCGTTCGAAATGGCGCAGCCGACGACATCGACACTTCTACTTGCGAAGCGCGTCGGACATGGCCCGCAAGCGTCCGGCGAGATCGATCGCTTCATCCCAGGACAAAGTCGAAGGCACGCGCGGGTTCTCCCCTTCTGGGCCCACCCAGACGCGCAAGATGACTCCGTCAGCGCCAGCGCCGAGCGCGGCCGAGGCGACGGGAGCACAGTATCGAGCCTGCTGAGCGACGGTAGGTACATCAACTACAATCGGCAAATGTGTGCGCAGCTTCGCGCGGGCGATCGCGGCGACTTCGAGCGTGCGGGCGCCGCTTGGATATTCGCCGCCGGCTTCCAGCAGAGCGACCGACTTGTCGCTGTTCTGCAGATCCTTGTCGGCGCGGGCGATCCACGCATCCGCTCCCCAGCTGGGGGCGCGGGTCACGAACACCAAAGGATAGCGCTGCTCCTGCGGCGATGAATGAATCGACAGCGAGGCCAACGGCCCCAGATTGTCCGCCGCAATACGAGTCCGGGAGACGGCGGCGTCAAACGGACGCCCCGCGGCCAGACGCCGACTCGATGGCAGCTCTCCGTCCTTCAAGCCGATGGGTTCGATCGCGATCCAAGGTCGATCTCCGCCGATTGTCCCCCACTCTCCGCTAAGAACCGTGGATGCCTGCCGGAAGTGCCTCGATGCTAAACGAAACGGCTCACTCACTCGGACGACTTTGGCGACGCCCTCAAACTCCCGGATGACGTTCATATCATCCGAACTGACAGGCCCAACTACGCCGAGCGTCGTGCGCGTTTCTCCGCTCGAGCGGTGCACACTGTAGCCCGCCGCAATGAGCCAAGAAATCGTGGATTCAATGGCGTCCTCAGGCGCATCCTGGTGCATTACGACAATCATTTGGGGCAGGCACAGTAGAACAGGTGGCAGCTTTCGGCCACTTCCTCGACGTCCCAAATTCGGCTCAGCAACTTGCCGGTGCCCATCCCGCTCTGGATGGTCACTGGCCAACTTACAGCTCACCAGGTGTTCAGATCCGACCCGCGGTGCGAGAAACTCGGCGCCCCGGCCAAGTTTTTGGCACCAAAATCGGAGCGGCTGTAAATGCGCGAGAACGCATAGCTGGCGAACGCGTCCAAGCAACGGTATCGTTCCAGAGGCTTTAACTTATGGACGCTGAAGATCCGCTGATCGGGCAGCTCGTCTCGGGGCGCTACAAAGTAGTCAGGCCTCTGGGCGAAGGGGGCATGGGCCAGGTTTACCTGGCGATGCATGAAGCGATCGAAAAAAAGGTCGCGTTGAAAGTGCTGCGCCCAGAGTACAGCGCCAAAGAAGACATCGTGACCCGCTTCCAACAGGAAGCGATCAGCGCGTCGCGGATCAAGCACCCCAACGTGCTCGAAGTTTTCGACTTCGGCACTTTGGACAACGGCTGCGCCTTTTTGGCGATGGAGTTCCTATCGGGCAACGACGTCGCCGATGAACTGGCGCAGCTCGGCTTCATCGAGACGAACCGTGCCATTCGCTTGATGCTGCAGGTGTGCAAAGCGCTCGCGGCGGCACACAAAGCCGGCGTGGTGCACCGCGATATGAAGCCGGACAACATCTTCCTGCTCAAGACGGAGGACGGCGATGAGATCGTCAAGATCGTCGACTTCGGCATTGCTCAGCTGCGAAACAATGAAGAAGAAGCCAAGAGTCAGCAGCCTCGGCGCCGCTTGACCAAGACTGGCATGATCTTCGGCACGCCAGAGTACATGGCGCCGGAGCAAGCTGCCGGCAAGAAAGCCGATCAGCGTGTCGACGTGTATGCCTGCGGCATCATCTTGTTCGAGATGCTGACCGGCGCAGTGCCGTTCACTGGTGACAGCTTCATGGCGGTGCTGGCTGCACACCTAAATGACCCAGCTCCCAGCATGCTGATGTATCGCCCGGATCTGATGATCTCGCAGGAGCTACATCAGCTAGTCGCCCGAGCACTGGAGAAGGCGCCCGACGCGCGCTTTCAGTCGATGGGAGAATTCATGTCGGCGCTGCTGGCCACTCCGGAGGGGGCCAATCACTCTCATCTGCGGGAGTACCAACCGGTCAGCCACTTCCCGCCACCGCCAACCGAGGGCCCGGGGATGTCCATGCCTGGACACCACCCGCAAGGCACCGCAGCGCAGTTCAACACCGCTGCTGGAGCTCATGCTGCGGGGGGGGTGCCCACGGGCGCGTCAATGGCCCACCCGACGAACGTAGTCCCAGTGCAGGCAGGCACCGGTGCGCCGGTCACTGGCGCCCATGTCCGCTCTCACACCCTGGACGCGGCAGCCGCCAGCGGGACGACGCCACCTCGTAGCGGCAGCGGAATGGTAGGCGTCATATTCGGTGGCCTAGCGCTGGTTATCACCGGCGTTTTGGCAGCGTTCGTGCTGGTCCCTCAGCTTCAGGGCAAGGAGACTCCGGAAGAGACGCCGACAGTGGCCACCGCTACGTCACCTGAGCCCGAAGCCACCCAAGAGCCAACCGCTGCTCCCGAGGAAGTGGCTCCGCCACCTACGGCGACCGCACCGACGGTGGCTGTCGCTACGGAGCCGACCAAAGTCACGCTAACCGTAGAGACCAAGCCCGAGGGTGCTCTGCTCAAGATGGATGACGCTCAGGTCTGTGAAAAGACCCCCTGCGAGATCAAGGTCGAGCCGGGTGAAGCCATCGAGCTTTCCGCCGCCCTTGGCAAACGCAAGGGCAAACTGAAGGTCAACCCTCAGGAAGACCAAACAGTCACCATCACCCTGGTCGCCCCGCGTCCAAGTGGCGGCAACACCCGCCGTATGTGTGAAGTGAAGAACGAGTTGGGTCTGAAGATCCTTCGGCCCTGCCCCTAGGAGTGTCCTGAAGCCCCGCTTCGGCGCTTGTCCAAGCCAGGTTCAGCTTTGCTTGGGGTGCAGCTTGAACTTACCCTGCTGGAAGCGATCCCAGTAGTCATTCAGCGCTCGAAGCACACGCGGCGCCAAGATTGCTCCTCCGACGATGTTCGGAAAGGCCATGCATAGAATCATCAGATCGCTGAACAGCAGCACCTCTTTCAAGCTGGTGACGGTGCCCGCGTAGACGAAGAGCAAAAACACCAGACGATAGACCACCAGCGTTTTGTGACCGGCTCCCTCACTCACGTGGTCCACAACGTAGATCCAGCCGCGCTCACCATAGTACGCCCAGGAGATCATCGTGGAGTAGGCGAACAACACGACGCTCACGGTAAGCACGATCGGAAACCACGAGATCTCGGACGCGAACGCTGCCGAGGTGACGATCACCCCCGCGTCAACACCTTCGACCTTGGCTTGGGCAACGTTGGGGTCATCCCAAGCGCCCGTGATGACCACCACCAGTGCGGTCATCAGGCACACAATCACCGTGTCAATCACGGGACCGAGCATGGCGACCATGCCCTCGCGCACAGGCTCATCCGTCTTGGCGGCCGCGTGGGCCACAGCTGCTGACCCGATGCCGGCTTCGTTGGAGAACGCGGCGCGTTGAAAGCCTTTGACCATCACACCAACGGCACCGCCGTAAAGCGCGTTTTCGGTAAAAGCCAACTTGACGATCAACCCGATACATTCTGGAATTTTTGTCACATTCGCGAAGATGATGAACAGCGACGCCAAGCAGTACAGCGCCACCATTGCCGGGACGATGCGTGACGTGGCAGCTCCAATGCGCTGGATGCCCCCCAGGATCACGAGCCCCACCAAGACGGCCATCACGATGCCGAAGAAGTCCGCCGACGTGACGTGCCAGCCACCCAAAGTAACGATTGCGTCCGAAGACAGTCCGAAGGTGTTCTGGAAGACAGCGTAGGACTGGTTTGCTTGAAACATGTTCCCGCCACCGAATGACCCGCCCATGATCATCAGCGCGAACATGAATGCGAGTGCTTTGCCAAGCATCGCCAAGGGGCTGCCGGCGCCGCCGATTTCTCGCAGCCCAATATCCAAGTAGTACATCGGACCACCCGAAACGCTGCCGTCTGCATTCGTCTTGCGGTACATCTGGGACAGGGTGCAGCTGTTGAACTTCAGGCACATGCCGAACAGCGCCGCGATGATCATCCAGAATACCGCGCCGGGCCCACCCTGCTGAATCGCGATCGCCACACCCGCGATGTTGCCCAACCCGACAGTCGCCGACAGCGCGCTGGTCAGCGCTCGAAAATGGGAGATCTCTCCCTCGTCATCCGGGTTGTCAAACTTGCCCCGCACCACGTCGATCGCGTGACGAAAAGCTCGGAAACTGATGAAGCGGTAGAACAGCGAGAAGAAGATACCGCCGGCGACCAACACGAACACGATGAAGGGAAAACCCACCTTCTTGATTTTGGGTTTCCCATCCTCACCGACGACACCGTTGCCGTCCCTGTCCACCTCGGGGATGTCGAACACGTCACCGGTGACACTGAAGAACAGCACCGACACTACCCAGCCATTGAATTCGCCAATCGCCTCATTCAGACGACTGGTTGCCTGAGATTTCTGCGGCTTGCTGCTCGGCGCTTCGGCGTCGGGGGAATCGCTTTCGGCCGTCGGCGCGACCGCGGTCGGCACGGGTTTGGAGTCCTCAGCCAGAGCGGGTTGCGGCATCGCGCAGCAAACCCAAATCACACTCAGTAACCCAAAGATAAGCGCGCGCATCGGCATGGACCGTAGTCTCCGGTTGGATAATAGGTGGCGTTGGGCAGCTGCCCCTCGGCCAGGTCCGGAGACTACACAACCCGGCGTGGCAGACAACCTTGGTCTGCGCTCAAGCCGCCTGGATTAGGCGCTCGAGGCCCGCTGACTGCAGGCTATGCAGGATGCCGTCGACGTCGGCATCAGCCAAGTAGGCTTGCAGGAAGGTGCTCAGCCATTGCAGATAGCTGGTGGCTTCGAGTTCGGCGGCTTCGAACTGCACACGGAACGAGACTGCTTGAGCACGAAACTTGGGAGACGACATCAGCTGTCCATTCTTGTTGCTCGCATGCCCGCATTCGAGCAACGCCTGCTGAGCGGCGTCGTTCAGGCGATCCAGCGCCACCTTGCGCCCCTCGAGCACCTGGGGCAGCAGCGCCGCAGCTCGCGTGGCTCCCCTGGAGAGGAGCAAGCCGGACAAGCTTTCCATCAGTGCATTCCAGCGCGCCTCCGGGTTACCCATCGACGGGGGCGCCGGGGTCAATTCAATTTCCAACATCGGCATGGCGCCCGGGTCTTTCGGCTCGGCGCCAGCGATCAACGCCCTCAGCTCGCTAACGAACGGGTCGTCACACGGCTGGGGATTTTTGACCTCAACCCCGGCGGTCATCGGTGTCACCGCAACTTCCAGTGGCAACGGCGTCATTTCATCGGTGGCTGACGGCGGATCGAGCACGCTGCGGGAATCCGTCTCGGCGGCGCTCCAGTCCCCTGGCCTGGGCACAGAAAAGCCAGGTTGGGGAACAGGAGCTGGCTCGACACCGATTTCGTCGGGGCGGGGGACGCGCAGCGCCACCGGAGAGCTAGCTTCCGCAACCGGCTGGACCTCAGAAATCGGGGCCGCTTCCTCGGCGCCGAACAACTCTGAATCGGACAACAGCTCAGGTTGTTGAGTCGGTTGGAGGGGCAACAGTCCGGAAGGAGGCGGGCAAGCGAGATCCCAAAGCTCCGTAATTTCGGACGCCACGACCCGGAACGGCTCCTCAACGAGCACCTCTTCTTCGAATCGACGCTCGGCGACGTCTGGCAGCTCCAGAGTGAGCTCGTCGAGTTCCAGTTCCCCCGCAGCCGCGGCCTCGGCTGCCAGTTCGAGCGGCTCAGAGGCCTCGAGCTCAGACTCAGGTTGCATCGACGGCGTTTCGCTCAGCTCAGCCGGTTCGGACCGCAGCAGACTCGGTGCCGGCGCACTAGGCGGGGCAGCCACCGGGGGCAGAGGCGTTGCTGGGTTCTGCAGCTTGGGCTCCGCGTCCACTTCGGGCAGGTTGCTGCAACGAGCAGACAGCACTCGAGCCAGACCGTCCGCCCTCACCACCGCTCGCGGCATGGCTCTGGTCCAGGGGCAGACCCACAGAGCGCCGTCATGCAGCTGGGAATTGTCATTGGGAAACTCAGCGCAGAGCGATGGCAGAAATTTCACGGGATGCCTCCACGCCGGTGGTATTGGTTCTAGGCTCTTTGGGCCAAAAAACCGGCAGCGCGAATCCCGAAGCCGCCAACGAAAGGAAGCCGGCATTTCTGGACGGACACCGGCTATGCTTGGCTGTATGGCAATGCGTGAGTGGATCGTTGCGTGCCTGGCCAGCGCCGCTGCTTTGACCAGCTTGGCGTGCCGACCAGACCCGCCGACTTACTGGGACGAAGGCGGGGCACCCCTGGTGATCCCGCGCGCAACATTGACCCGGCACTCCGGAGATCCCGTCGAAATCCACCCGGACGGTCGCGTCACGGTTGATGGCGATTTGCTCTACTTCATCGACCGGGTGGGCCGCGTCACGGACGACGACCTCGAATCGCTCGCGCTGCTGACGCCAGGCGGGCAACTGGTGGCCAACGACGACGTGTATCTGGGTCGAATCGGCCTGAGAAACGCGTCTCCACCGTGGTCCGCAGTGGCCTGGCTGCGCGTGTCATCCAGAGGAAATCTCGTGCTGTTCGACGCTTCTGGCGAACCCTATCACGGAGGCAAGTGGACGGGTTGCGACGGCCCGGCACTGAGAACCTGCACACTCATCAGTCACCTACTGACGCTCGCCCGGGTCCGCCGCTACGAAGAGCCTTCGGTCTACGTTGGGGTCGGGGTCGGGATTTGGCGTTGACTCCGACCGCCTGACTCGCAGTTCCGAGGGCTAGCAAGCCGTGTGGTGTTGCTAGGGATGGGGTGCTAAACAGCCGGCACCATGCTCGACCCGAAATTCGTCGCCGACAATCTGGAACAAGTCAAAGCCGCGCTGGGACGGCGCTCGGCTGACGCTGCTTCGGCCTTGGACCAGGTAGCCGAAGTCATCGGCAAGCGTCGCGACGTTCTGCAACGCACGGAAGAAAAACAGGCACTGCGCAACGCCGCCAGTCAAGAAATGGCAAAGCTGAAGAAGGCCGGTGACGAAGCCGCCTTTGCCTCAAAAAGAGAACAGTTGAAAGAGCTTTCTGCCGAGGTCAAAGCGCTAGAGGCTCAGCTGAGTGAGGTCGAAGCAGAGCTGAAGTACGGCCTGATGTGCGTGCCGAACCTGCCGGACGAATCCGTCCCAGACGGGCATGATGAAAGCAGCAACCAGGTCGTGCGCGAGTGGGGCACGAAACCCAGCTTCGATTTCGAACCGAAGCCCCACTACGAACTGGGCGAGGCATTGGGGGTGCTCGACTTCGAGCGCGCCGCCAAGCTTTCTGGCGCACGTTTCAGTGTGCTCACTGGCGGAGCGGCCCGCATGGAGCGCGCGCTGGCGCAGTACATGCTGGATCAACACACCGAGCAGCACGGCTACACTGAGGTGGTCCCCCCCTACTTGGTCAAAGCCTCGGCCCTGGAGGGCACAGGCCAGTTGCCGAAGTTCGAGTCGGACTTGTTCAAGACCCACCGGGACGCGAGCGACGAAGACAACTCCGCCCTCTACCTAGTGCCGACCGCAGAGGTACCACTCACCAATCTGCACGCCGACGAAATTTTGGAGGGCTCACAACTTCCGCTCAGCTACTGCGCTTTCACTCCTTGTTTTCGAAGCGAGGCAGGGAGCTACGGCAAGGACGTGCGCGGCCTCATCCGCCAGCACCAATTTCACAAGGTGGAGTTAGTACGCTTCGTGGAGCCCGACAGCTCGTTCGACGAGCTCGAGAAGTTGGTCAGCCATGCCGAAGCTATCTTGCAAGGACTGGGGCTGCACTATCGCGTCGCGCTCTTGTGCGCGGGCGATCTCGGAGCCAACGCCACCAAGTGCTACGATCTGGAAGTGTGGTTGCCCGCGCAGCAGGCATATCGAGAGATCTCCAGCTGCAGCAACTTCGTCGACTTCCAGGCTCGCCGCGCCAAGATCCGCTACCGGCCGGAGCCGGAGGGCGGCAAGAAGGCCAAAGCCAAGCTGTTGCACACGCTCAACGGCTCGGGCCTGGCCATCGGGCGCACGCTAGTGGCGATCTTTGAACAGTATCAACAAGCTGACGGAAGCATCGTCGTCCCAGAAGTGCTGCGCAAATACATGGGCACGGACCGCATCACACGCAAAGGCTGACGCGACCGCAAATGGCGCGGGGCTAGCGGCGTCGCGAACGGCGACCGCGACCTGGGCCCTGTTTACCCTTGGCGCCCGGCGCTCCGCCGGCGCCACGACCAGCACCCGGGCGCACCGGCTCTCGCTTGCGACCGCGAACTTTGCGGCTTTGATGGTGCGGCGGCCGGTTCGGTGTGTACTCCGCCACATCACCGAATGCGATGCGCCGACCGTATGTGGCGCGCCGCAGAATTGAGACATCCTCGATCTCGATCATCATCACATCACCCAGCTGGATCCGCTCTCCAGAACGCGAGCCGTGCACGCTCAGCTCATCGTCTCCGATCTCGTAGCGGTCAGGCCCAAGGGATTCGTAGCGCACGAGAACCTCAACGAAGGGCTCGTCCAGACTGACGTACAAGCCGCTGCCCACGATCGCGCTCACGGTCGCTTCAAAGATCTCACCGATTTGATCCTTCATATAGATCGCTCGGTAAACATCGACCACTTCGCGTTCGACTGACATCGCAGCGCGCTCACGCATGCTCGCATTCGTGGCAGCTGCTCGCAGAGCCTCGATCGCGGCGGGTTCCTTGTCGGGCGGAATACCACGCAAGATCTGTTTGAGCGTGCGGTGGACGACCAAGTCCGGGTAACGCCGAATCGGCGACGTGAAATGCAGGTATGCATCCGAAGCCAGCCCGAAGTGACCGATGTTCACGATGTCATAGGCTGCCTGCTTGAGCGAGCGCAGCAACATGTTCTGCAGAACGACCCGCTGGGGATGCTTCTGGATGCGCTTGAGCCAGGTCGAAACGCCCAGGGGATCTTGCAGCAGCTCGAAATCAAATGGTGCCGCGAACAACTCGGCGGTAGCGCCCAAACGCATCAGTTTCTCTTCGTCCGGTTTGCCATGCACGCGATAGATGGCTGGGCTCTTCTTCTTGCCCAGCCAGCGCGCGACCAATTCGTTGGCCAGCAGCATTAGCTCTTCGACGATTTGGTAGGCGCGCTTGATGCCGGGATCTCCAGCCCGGCGAGATACGCTTTCCGGCGCCCCCTGCTCATTCAGCTCGATCTTGGGTTCGGGCAGGTCCAGATCCAGTGCACCCCGCTTCAAGCGTGCTCGGCGCAGCTTACTGGTGACAGCGGCTAGTACCTTCAGGTCCTTCTTGAAGGCCTCCGCTTGAGGACTACGCTTCGGCTTTTCGGTGAAGCCCAAAGTGCGCGCCGCCCCGTCATAGGTGATCATCGCAGCCGCACGCATCAATCCTTCGACGACTTTGTATTTCTTGACCTTGGCGTTGTCATCCAACTCCGCAATCGCGCACAAGCAGTAGCGCTCTTGCTCCGGCAAAAGAGAACACAGATCAGCCGCAAGCGCTGATGGCAACATCGGAATCGCACGATCCGGCAGGTAGATGGTGCAGCCTCTGCGGTTCGCTTCTTCGTCCAATGCCGTGTTCGGTTGCACGTACTCGCTCACGTCCGCGATCGCGATGTAGACTCGATAGCCGCCGTCGATGCGCTCGGCCCAAACCGCGTCATCGTGATCTCGGGCGTCCGCCGGATCGATGGTGAGCAGCGGCACGTTGCGTAGGTCTTCACGTCCTTCGAGCTTCAGCTTGCGCAGCTTGGCATCCAACGCCTCCGCCTCCTGCATCGCGGCGGCTGGATGCTCTTCCTCGATTTGCTCGCGTGCGAGGATTTTAGCCACCTCCACCACCGGGTCACCGGGGGCGCCCAGAACCGCGACCACTTCGCCCTCTGGATTTTCCTCGATGCTTTCGGGGAAGCGAGTGATCTTGACCACTCCTGACTCGCCGTCGTTGCAACCGCTGTAGCCATCCGTCAGGACGATTGGACCCCGCACACGGGCATCATCGGGCTCCAGCCAGGCACTGGAACGCTTGCGACGGATGACGCCCGCCACGCGGGGATTGCGGCGTGCGTTGACTTCGACGACTCGCCCTTCAGTCCCCTTGTGGGAGCGACCCACTACCTCGATACTGACGGCGTCACCGTGCAACGCGCCGGCCAGCGCCTCCGCGGGCACGAACACGTCAGGCTTGCCGCTGGCGGTCACGAATCCAAAGCCACGCGGGTTGACGCTCAGCTCCCCCGCCCAACGCTCTCCCCCGCGTCGACGCACCGCCTTGTAGCGATGCCCGCTTTCTCGGCGGATGGTGCCTTCCAGGGCAAGTTGGTCTAGCAGCTCCAACAGCCGGTGATAACTGCGCTTACTGACGCCACACCGCTCGGCAATCGCGCCGGCATGCATGGCTTTTCCCTGCTCTTTCAAGCAGGCAACGATTTCATCTCGCGTAGGGAGCGGTGCCGCCATTTTCTCGTCGTTTAGTGTCGCAGAATACGCCGCGAGCGGCCGAATTCCAGCAGCCGGGCTACGAAAACGGCCCCGCGTCAAAGGGGTTTGTCAAAGGCGAGCGAATCGCTACATACGGGACGTGCTGCACACCTTCTGGCTATCGGTTTATCGTATTTGCGCGCTAGGCGCTATCTTGTTCAGCGCGCTGCTGTACGTGCACTACTTGAGTCCGGTGGATTCCGGCTTCTGTGCCAGCGGCGGAGGCTGCGAAGCCGTTCGCGCCAGCGGGTTCAGCTACTTCATGAGCCGCTACCTCAACATTCCGCTGGTGGGTCTGCTGGCGTACGGCTCTTTGTTCGTCGCGTCTTTGGCACCTGCGCCATCCTTTGCTCGCCGATTTCTGCACTGGCCCAGCGCACTAGGGGGCGTTGTGGGCCTCGGGCTGATCGTCACTCAAGCCGTGGTGCTGCAGGCCTATTGCTGGATGTGTCTGGTGGTCGATTCTCTCGCCGTGGGCCTGGCGTTCATCAGTCTGTGGATGGTGCGTACCGGTGCTCAACAGAGGCCACTGCTGAAGAATTGGTCCTGGGCGACTCTGGGGACGATGGCCATAGTGCTACCTCTGCTCTGGAACTGGGCGAAGCCGCTGCCGCCGGTGCCCGCCGAAATCCGCGCCCTTTACCAGCCAGGCAAGATCAACGTCGTGGAATTCGCGGATTTCCAGTGTCCGTTCTGCAAGCGCTTCCACCCAGTTTTGAAGCGCGCCATGGAGGAATACGGAGATCGCGTTCACTTTGTTCGCAAACACATGCCGCTGGTGCAGCACCGTTTTGCGCTTCACGCGGCCAAGGGGCATGTGTGCGCGGAGCAGCAGGGCCAAGGTGAAGCCATGGCCGACCGACTAATGGAGCTGCGCCTGAGCCAGGACATCGCGTTCGACTCAGCCGGCGCACTCGGGCTACAGATGGATCAGTTTCGGGAGTGCATGAAGTCGGAGCTCCCTGCCAAGCGCATCGCGGCCGATCAAGAGTTGTTGGAGAAGGCGGGGTTCCGGGGACTGCCCACGACCTATATCGGCGACAGACTGCTAGTCGGAGCCAAGGCTGAGCCCACGGTAAAAGAGGCTCTAGCAGCCGCAGCAAGCGGACCGGAGACAGGTGGTGTCTCGGGGGCCTTGTACTTGGCAATCAGCACGGTGGTCGTGCTTGGCCTCGCGTTTTTGGGGCGCGACGAGCGGTCCAGCTGAACGCGTGCTAGGCTTTGGCATGTCAATCGAAGGCATGTCACCGGGTAGCAAGAACACCGGCGCGCTAGTCCCGCTGTCTGTGATTGAGGCTCTGCCGAAGACGGACCTGCATGTTCATCTGGACGGCTCGCTGCGACTCAAGACCATGTTGGAGCTAGCCAAGGACGACCACGTCAATCTGCCGGCGGATACGGTCGAGGGGTTGCATGAGGCGATCGGGGTCGGCCGTGACTGCGGCTCGCTGGAGGAATACCTCAGGGGTTTCGCGATCACCCTTAGCGTGATGCAAACCGACGAAGCGCTAGCCCGCGTGGCCTTCGAATTGGCCGAAGACGCACACCGGGAGAACGTTCGCTACATGGAAGTGCGCTACGCCCCGATGCTTCACACGCAACGGGGTCTCAAACTGACTCGGGTCGTGGAAGCCGTACTCGAGGGCTTGTACCAAGCCGGAGAGCGTTACGGCATTCGCTCCAATGTGATCCTGTGCGGGATCCGCAACATTTCGCCGGAATCTTCCTACGAAATGGCCGAGCTGGCAGTCGCGTACAAGAACCGCGGCGTCGTCGGCTATGACTTGGCCGGTGCCGAAGAGAACCACCCAGCCAAGGTGCACCGCGACGCCTTTCAGCTGGTTCGTGACAACAACATCAATTGCACGATCCATGCTGGGGAAGCGTACGGCCCCGAATCGATCGCCCAGGCCATCCATGTATGCGGGGCCCACCGCATTGGCCACGGCTGCCGACTCGTAGAGGATGGCGACTTACTGCACTATGTGAACGACCATCGCATTCCGCTGGAGTGCTGTCCATCCAGCAACGTGCAGACAGGTGCGGTCAAACACCTGGAGAGTCATCCACTCAAGCTCTACTATGACCTCGGCCTTCGGGTGACGATCAATACCGACAATCGGTTGATCACCGACACGACGGTTTCTCGGGAACTGTGGTTGGTTCACACCAAGATGGGTGTGCCGTTCGCTGACTTGCGCAACATGGTGCTCGCGGGCTTCAAGTCGACCTTCCTGCCGTTTCACGAGAAACGCGCGATGCTGCGCCGTGCTGCCGCAGAACTCAGCCAGTTCGACGATGACGGCAATCCGGTGACGCCATCCAAACGCCCCGAAGTGAACGACGCGGAGCAGCCCGCAAGCATTAGAACTTGATCGCGTCGCGTTCGCTCAGATCGGTGTGTTCGGTCAAAACATCGATCGCCTTGGCCACTTCATCATCAACACTTGATTCCGGCTTGGGCAGTTGGATCATGAACATGACGTAGAGATCGCCGACGCGGTTCTGGCGCTTCACCCCACGCCCGCGGAGACGCACCGCCTGGCCACTGCGCGCGCCTGCCGGCACGGTTAGCGTCACGTTGCCCTCCGGGGTGGGCACTTGGACTTTACCCCCTCGATAGGCTTCTGCGGCGCTGATGGGTACCTTGAGTTTCAAGTCCAGGCCGTCACGCTCAAAGTATTCATGAGGCTGAACTCGAATCGTCAGCAGAAGATCGCCGGCTCTACCACCACCCGGACCAGGACTGCCATGGCCTGGCGCTCGCACCTTGTCGCCATCACCGGCGCCGGGCGGTACGCGGACAGTGATACCGTCGGGCACGTTGGGCACTCTGACTTTGATGTTGGCACCGCGAATGGCTGAGACGAAATCCACGCTGACCTCTGCCGCGGCGTCCGCCCCCCGCGCCTGAGCGCGCCCCTGGCCGCGACCCCCAAAGACATCACCGAACAGATC
>JBNLEN010000101.1:240-23192 GCA_050304975.1 Polyangiaceae bacterium | reverse complement strand
GGTTAGTCACCACGGCAGTCTTGCCCGAAGTATCCCGCACCCGGGATAACGAGGAGGTGATCGCGCTATACCGCGTGCTCGAGCGCATGCCCGTGGAGTTGCGGGTCGTGTGGACGCTGCGCGAAATGGAGGGGAACTCCATCGATGAGATCGCCGAGCTGTGTGAGATTTCGCGCTCGACGGCCAAGCGTCGGATCGCCTCGGCCCAGGAATTTTTGCTGAAGGGATTCCATCGTGCCTGAGTCCTTCGAGCGCGATGCGGCTGAGCGTATTGCTGCGGCGACTGAACGTGCGCGTGAACTGCTGACGTATGAGTCGGCGCCGCCGGATTCGGTTGAGCCTGCGCTGCGCGTCATCGCGCGGCTTCAACGGGCGCCGTCCCGCACCGGGGTCGCCAGCGGGGCCAGTTGGGCTCGGCCGCTAGCGGCTGCGGCGATGTTGGCTGCCGTGGCCATCGCAGGCTGGTACGTGTTGCAGCCAGGGGTCGACCGCGGCGACGTCGCGGCTACCGAGTTGCGTCAGCTGTCCTTCCCGGGTTGCAAGGCGGAGCTGGCGGAGGAAACTCAAGTTTCGGTGGTTCAGCAAGAGGGGCAGCGCCTCACCCTGCGCCAGAGCTTCGGTCGAGCTGTGTATGAGGTTACCCCGGGGCAGCAGCGGCGCGTCACCATTCAGGCCGGGGACGTGCTGGTTACGGTGAAAGGCACGCGCTTCGAAGTGACTCGGCAGCCCGCCAGCACCACTGTCAAGGTGAGCCACGGATTGGTTGAGGTGCGCAGTGCCGCGCGGACCACATTACTGTCTGCCGGAGAAGAGTTGACCGTGAGGGCCACGCCTAACTCCCCGCCAGAGCCGGAGAGTCTCGAGCAAGAAGAGGCGCACGTTGAAGAGCCAGGGGCTGCTTTGGAAACGGAGGTTGCGCCAACAGCGGTACCAACCAAAGCGGAGCCGCTCGATCCAAGCCTCGAGCAAGAACGAGTTGCGGCTGAGCGGGCCGCAGAGCGCGCCAAGAGCATCGCCGAGTTGGTGGAGCGTGCTGACAGTGCACGCGGAGCGGGCAATCACGCGGAGTCCAATCGGCTGCTGCGCCAGCTGATCAGCAAAGCCCCAAGCGATCCACGCGTGGCGAGCTGGCACTTCACGCTCGCGCGCGGTCTGCGTTCTGGTGGAAATCACGCGGCGGCGGCTCGGGCTTTCGCCGCTTGCTATCGAAGTGCCCCACGTGGCGCTCTGGCCCATGATGCATTAGCCGAGCAGGCGCTCGCCTGGAGCAGCGCCGGAAATTCCGGCCAGGCGAAAGCAGCGGCCGAGCGGTATCTAGCGCTTTATCCAAAGGGCGTTTACTCGGCAAAAATGAGACACTTGTCTCGTTGAGTCGACGTCAGACCCTCATCTACCTACTGTGTTCTAGCTTGCTCGGTTATGCCGAGCCGGCTCCCGCAGCAATCACGGTCCAACAGGAAGAGTGTCCTGAGCTCGACGTGGTCGAGTTGCAGCGCTTGCTGATGATAGAGTTGCAAGCGCTGCAGCAGCAGCCAGCGGGGCTGCACTCCAAAGTGGCGGTCAAGTGTCAGCAGGGGGCCTTCGAAATCACCGTGCAGGTTTCTCCAGAAGAAGCCCCTGTTACTCGCCACGTATATCGGGACCCGAGCGCGGGCGCAGCGCGCGAGCGGGAACTTGCCCTGCTCATCTCACAGCAGTTCTTTCCCAGCTGGGCCGTGCAGCCTCCATCGGAGACAGCGCCAGCCCAACCAAAACCCGAGCCGAAGAGTCAGGCGAAGTCGGCATCAGAGGCCAAGCAGAAACCGCCAGAGCCTCGCCCGCCCCCAGCGGCGGCGACTCCGGTGGAGGACAAGGCTCCCCGCACTCGCAGCTCAGTTGGGCGCACGCTTTGGGAATTGGATGTGCACCTTCGGGGTGGCGTCCGAGATCTGCAGCGGCCGTTCTTTTCGTGGGCGCCGGAAGCTCGACTTTCGGCCACATACGCCGGCTGGCGCTTGCTGCTGGCAGCGAGTTTTGAACAGGGGACTGCGGCGCGACAGCTCGGTGAAGTGAGTGCGCGAGCTGCAGCTGCCGGGTTGGGCATTGGCCGACGCTTCGCTCTCAGTTCGAACGTCGACTTCGACCTCGATTTGCAGGGAGAGTATGTGTTTGCAAGCTTCGAACCTCGGGCGCAGCAAGACGGAGTCACTGTCACCAGTTTGAGCGGCAGCGCCGCCCAACTGCAAGTGCTGGGCGGGCCCCGGCTCGAGCTTGGGAGCTTGGACCTTGGGCTTGCCCTACGTGTGGGCTACACCATTCCCCGAGTCCTTGGTCATGTGAGTCAGGAGGCCAGCGTTCACTTGGATGGACTTTGGCTTGCTGGTGGGCTGTTCATCGGCGTTCCGCTTGGGGGAAGCTGATGCGTTTTGCCGTCTTTCGTGACTTCGGTGGCGAGCAGTACGGGTTGGCCATTGACCAGTTGTCTCGAGCCTTGAACGCTGATGTGTTCATTCGGCTCGAAATGCAGGCCGTGCTCATCTAGATACCAGCCTGGACCTAGTCGGACCTCCACGGGCGTGGGTGAGTCAGAAATCCTTAGCCGCAGGGTCAGATAGTTCTGATCTTGGACGGCTACCCCATCGACCCCCATCACCTCACCGCTGACAGTTTGCACGCTGCCTGGGGAGCGCTGGGGTCCTGCCTGGTTCGGCTGGTCCGGCACAGAAGGCGTCCCGCCGCGTCGGTTGGCGGCCGAGCAATTGAGCAAGGAGAAGCCCAGGGTCAGCGTTATTAGCGATTTCAGGATCGAGAACGTGCGCATACCCGAGGTGCTGCATATGTCGTGCCGTGTCTTTGCGCAGTCAGTCGCGAGATTATTCAGGATTGGGTGGTCGTGTCTCGTGGGGGAGCTACGAAAGGCGCACAAAATGCGTTTGACGGGATTGTAGGCTTCCGTTTTAGCGAGACTTCATCCAGACCATGCTCATGACCGACTTTTTCGAACGCAGTCTGATTGTCCACGAACAGCTCCGGGGCAAGCTTTCCGTCGTGACTAAGGTGCCGGTAGCGACGCGTGACGACTTGTCCGTCGCGTACACTCCGGGAGTGGCCCGGCCGTGTGAAGAGATCGCTCGGGACAAGCGGCGCGCTCGGGACTTGACGATCAAACGCAACAGTGTCGCGGTCGTCAGTGACGGTTCAGCGGTGCTCGGACTTGGCAATATCGGGCCCCTCGCAGCGATCCCCGTGATGGAGGGCAAGTGCCTGCTGTTCAAAGAGTTCGCCGGCATCGATGCTTGGCCCATCTGTCTGGAAACCCAGGATGAAAATGAGATCGTCGACACCGTGCGCCGGATCGCACCAGTATTTGGCGGCATCAACCTGGAGGACATTTCAGCGCCGCGCTGCTTCGGGGTCGAACAGAAGCTGCAGGACTTGGGCATCCCGGTGTTTCATGACGATCAGCACGGCACCGCGATTGTGTTGCTTGCGGGCTTGATCAATGCCGCGAAAGTAACGGGCAAAGACATCACCAAGTTGCGCGTGGTGGTCAACGGCGCGGGGGCGGCAGGCACTGCGATTGCGCGGCTACTTCGCTGCGTCGGCCACGATTCGGCCGTGTGCGTGCCGGTGGAAGACATTGTGGTGTGCGATTCAAAGGGGGCCATCCACAGCCAGCGCAGCGATTTGCCAGAGTACAAGCGACAGCTGCTCAAACATACCAATCGAGACGATCGAGCCGGCAGCGTTCAAGACGTTTTGGCGGGCACGGATGTGTTCATCGGCGTCAGCAAGGCGAACTTGCTCAATGCGGCCGACGTTCGGCGGATGGCCAAAGATCCGATCATCCTGGCAATGGCCAATCCTGTTCCGGAAATCATGCCCGATGAGGCGCGCGCTGGAGGAGCATCAGTCGTTGGCACCGGGCGCAGTGACTTTCCAAACCAGGTAAACAACGTGCTGGCTTTTCCGGGAATATTCCGCGGCGCGCTGGACGTGGGGGCGGAACGCGTCTCCGAATCGATGAAAATAGCGGCGGCGCATGCGTTGGCGGACGCGGTTCAAGAGCCGAGCGTCGACCAAATTCTGCCGGACCCTCTGGACCGCACAGTTGCCCCTCAAGTGGCGAGAGCTGTCCGTGATGCTGCCGACTAGATCCGCGCGAGCGGGCGCGAAGGTGCTCCCGACCGGCACGCTGGGCGTGTCGCCTGCCGGTGACAAATCCGAATTCGCCGCAAATGGGCGATTTCCAACTGGACGGCGACGTCCGAAACGTGGTGGAAATGAGGTAGCTCTACGCTGACCGGCTGATATGCGCTACCGCTACTACACAGTTGACGCTTTCACGGACAAGCTCTTCGAGGGTGCCCAGATTGCCGTCCTGCCGGATGCTCGCGGCTTGAACGATGCGACCATGCAGAAGATCGCGCGCGAGTTTAACGTCTCTGAAACGGTGTTCGTACTGCCGCCGATGAATCCGGCCAACGCCAAGCGTTTGCGGGTGTTTACGCCGTTCAAGGAAGTCCCTTTCGCGGGTCACCCCACGCTGGCCGCCTCACACGTGCTCACCATGGTCGGTGACATCAATGCAGGGATGCCCGGAGTGACGGAACGCGAAGGGCGATTGCAGTTCGTATTCGAAGAAACTGTCGGGCCCGTCAACGTCACGGTGAGCGTGGATGACAACACGCGCTTCTGCGAGTTTGGGCTGCAGTCCAACTACTCGATTGACCGCTTCACTCCGCCGGATCCGGAGTTGGCGGCAATATTCTCATTGAGCGAGAGTGACTTGGGGATTGATGGTCATCACCCAATGGTGGTGGCGACTGAGCAACCATACATGATGGTTCCGGTGCGCAGTTTCACTGCCGTGCGAAGAGCGAAGTTCAACTATAAGGCCTGGGCTGAGTCTTCTGCGCCGGCCACATTATCCAACGAAGCCCTGCTGTTCAGCGTCGAGACCGAGTTTGATAGCTCTGGTTATCACTGCCGTCTGCTCGGTCCTGATATCGGCGTGAATGAGGACCCTCCGATAGGCTCCTCTGTTCCGGCGTTCGCAGCATATCTGTGCGAGACGATCGGTCCTGAGCATGCGTTCGCCGCCGAGCGGGGCGCTGAAACCTTCCGTCGAAGCTTGCTGCACGTGCGGGCCGAAAAGCGAGGCGACAAGTCAGTCGCTGTTCGCGTCGGAGGCACGGCCGTGATGGTTTGCGACGGACACTTGCATTTGAAATGAGTCCGCTGCTTCGGCAACTTCTGAACAAAGTTGGTCTGCAGGCGAAAGAGCCCAGCCCATCGGAAGTGCTCGAGGCGCACATTTCAGCGCTACTCGAACGCGTTGGCGAATCAGCCTTCAACAAAGGGCACTCGGACAAGGTGCACTTGAATGTGGTGACGGCTGCGCCTGAATACGTGCTCAAAGTGGAAGCGGGGCTTTCACAGCTTCATTTGTTCGCGGCGCCGGACGCTCGGGTGACATTGCGTATTCCCGGGGACAGCTTCTTCTCCGCCAGCGTGCAAAACCTCGAACGCGAGCGTGTGCGTTCACTCCTGAGCAGTAGGGGGCTTGAGCGCCGCAAGGCTTCAGCACACTTCGAAGCGGAGTTTTCTGCACAGGATCGGGCCCAGCGTCGTCAAATTGCGCAGCACGTTGAAACGCTGTTGAAGGAGCTATTGGGCCTGGCTGAAGATGGTGCGTACGCCGTATCGATTGAGCGGCTAGTGCCTCTGGACAACCAGGAGCTCCTGGAGTCGATTCGAAAGCTGGCCAAGACCCGCGAGTTTGAAGACCGCCGCGTCGTCTACCAAAATATCATCAACGGCTGGTTCTACCTGCCGATCCGAAGCGAAGAAGACACCCTGGATTTTCCAGAGGTTCATGCTTGGCCGCACGAGTTTCATAATCGGCCGGTTTGGGCTGCCTTCACTGACTTGGAGGCACTACGCGACTTTCGTCACGAACCGGAGCCTTACATCAAGATTTCCGGAATACGCCTGGTGCAGGCTGCGGTGGCTGAGGGCTTGGGCGCTCTCAAAATCAACCCACGCTCACGTGTGGGTGGGGAGCTGTATGCCCACGAGCTGGATACACTGGCCGAATATCTCCAAAAGATAGGGGTCTAGTGCCACGACCGCGAGGTCTTGGAAGGACTAGCGTCACATTGTCGTGAGGTTGTGGCACAAGCCATTGACCTCATCTGCGAATGGATCGTCGTAGGCGTAGCGCATGAAGCTGAAGGCAAAGCGCGAAGCTGGCGACCATTGATGCTTCGTGAAACGCGCCCACGTGAACTTGCCCTGGCACACGGCTGGAGTCTGGTGCAGTGCAATTGCGACCTGACCCCGCGCCCAACGCAGCACGGCCGGAGTGGTCTCGCCGCCGTTGGCAGCGATTTGTACGAACATGGGAATGCCCGTCGCACCGGCCGAGAGGATATCCTTGGCCTCCTTCAGCGCCTGCAGATTGCGTTTCAGGTTCTTGGCATCCTCAGCTTCTTTGCGGCCATACAAGAGTTCGAGAAAGCGCGCGTGCAATCCGCTGACCCGGGCGTCGAAGCGGTCTAGTTGGCGTAGTTGTTCATACAGCACGTACGAGCGCGCGATTTCAGTTGGCCCCATCTTCGTGTTGAGCAGTGCTTCGAACTCCGCCAGGAGTTCGTTTTTGCGGGTTTCGTGCTTAGTCAACTCCGAGAACGAGACTGGTTGCACCTCTTGACGTTCGACAACCAACATCCCGCTGGATTCACCACCTTCTCCGTAGAGGCTCTGTTCCAGCTCTGCGGAGAGGTTGATGGCGAGTTCGCCGAAGGCGTCTGTGCGCCCCAGGAGATGAGTCGCGCTTCCAACTCGCAAGCTCACCCGAACGTCTCGGGCGTAGCGCTGAGCGCAAGGGACCATGCCGTCCGAACCATCGGCGATTTGGGTGGGACCGATGGGTTCTCGTTGCACCACTTCACCGTCCTGCAGTGTTTCCCTGGTGCGGGATACGACCCGCACGCGTATGCGCTCGCATTCCGACTGCTCGTAGACGATCAATCGGAGCACATCCTTTTCAGTCTCTACATCCGCGCTGTAGCTGGTATTCCTCGGGGTGCCATACTGGTGAGACGTTCCCACGGGACGATCGACCATGCGCTCGGTGACAATGGCGCTGCTGCCCCCACCGCAGCCAGCAATCCAAGAGCAGCTCAATAGCGCTCCGGCCAGTAGTGCTGCCGGTTTGGTCCAGAGTGCGGCGAGCCGAGAAGTAGGTTGTCTTTGATAAGCTAAGCCGAGCATGGCATTTACCTCAGGGGCTCTGTAGACGCTGCTCGAGTTCGGCGTCACTCAGACCGATAGCTCTACCAATGATGCTGATGTAGTCGACCTCTTCTTCGACGATCTTGCCATCGGCCATAGCGGCTTCGATCAGCAACTCAAAGCCTTCCTTCTGGGCCGTGCTGTCCAAACCAGCCATGACCGAGGCCGCCTCTTCCGGCTCTACCAACGGGAAGATCGCGTCCCACTCGCTTTCGGGAATGCCAAATTGCTTCAATACCTTGTCCACGAACTCGCGCTCGCGGTCGTCAAAGTCTTCATCGCTGGCGACGAGGCCTGCCACCATGCGGCACACCAGACGCTTCGTTTCTTCGTCCATACTCCTCCGTGGACCATGGTTTCACCATGCGTCCGTGGGGAGGATTATAGCAGGCGCAAATGTCGGCGGCCATCGGCCTCGCCACTGGATTCTACTTCCAGAGGAGGCGGCCACTGCGCAAAATCCTCGGGTAATTCGCCTGGCAAGGTGGGTTGGGCGGTTTTTTCGAATAACTCGAATTCGTGACTGCCTTCGAGCTGTAGGGGTAAACCTTTCACCGGTCCGCCTTGCCCGAGCCACTCCCTTAGGGTCTGCGCGTTCTGAGCAACGACGCGATGATAAGGATCGGTTCTCAGCGCGTGCCGCAGATGTTCTTGCACCGACTTCAGATCAAAGCGTGCCGCCGCGACGCAAGCCAGATAGTTGTGGGCCAACCCCGGAGCGGGGTAGTCCAGCTCCAATGCGCGCTGAGCGTGGCGCGCGGTTCCATCCAGGTCGCCCTCCCGATAATACGCTCCGGCCAAATCCATGTGGGCCGCGTGGTGTTCACCCAACTCGTTCAGGATCTTCAGGCAGGCGGCTGAGTCTTCGCGGTACAGGCGCTTGAGACCTCGGTTGTCCTCGAACCAATCGCTCATCAGTTTGGCGTCCTTCTCGCTGGCGTCAAACGGCGTCTTGTATTCTTGAAACTTGCCGGTGAAGTAGATCTCGCGGTTGAGCCAACCCGCCTTCTCCGCGTCTTGAAAGTCGAGCGTGCCAGGGTAGATGGATAGACAAGAGAACAGATATTGGTGGGGCTTGGCTTCTTGTAGGAAGTCGAGTGTCTGGCGAAAAGTCTCTTCAGTCTCACCCCGGTTGCCTAGCATCATGTAGAAGCGCACTTGGATGCCGTATTTCTTTGCGAGATTACCCGCTTCGATAATCTTTTGCGCAGTGATCTTCTTGTCGATGGCCTTGAGGATGATTGGTGAGCCAGATTCGACGCCTAGACTCAGTCGCTGACAGCCTGCGAGGCGCATTTCTTTGAGCAGCTCATCCGTCAGCACATCCACGCGGGTGTCGCAACTCCACAAGAAGTTGAGGCCGCGTTTGCGAATGCCCCGACACAGCTCCATCGCACGCTTCTTGTTGGCGGTGAAGGTGTCATCTTTCACCTGGATCATGCGCACGGGCAGTTTGGCCAGGGCGCTTTCGACAGCATCCAGCACGTAGTCGATGGACTGGCCACGAAAGCCTCGGCCCCAAGTGGTCTCGGCGCCGCAAAACGTGCACTGCCAAGGACATCCGCGTGACGTCATCAAGATGTGGGTGGCAAAGTAGTGTTGGGGGCAGGCCAAGTCATCCAGCTGCTTCAGGGCGGGGCGTTCCGCCGCTTGATGCACCTGGCCTTCCGCGCGAAAGACCGTTCCGGCGATGCCGGCGGTGGATTCCGAGTTTTCGAGCCGCTCGATCAGCTCCAAGAATTGGGCTTCACTCTCGCCGAGGCAGACTGTGTCCACGGCGGGGAAGTGCTCCAAGATCTCTTTTGCTAGAGGGGTCGCGTGCGGTCCCCCGACGACCACGTGAGCTTTCGGGTGCAGTTCTTTGATTAGCTCTGAAACAAGCTTTACGCCGCGTCGATTGGCGGTCCAGCAAGACATGCCAAACAACTCAGCATCCAGCGCCGCGATGACCTCACGCGTTCGCTGCCAAGTGAACCCTGACAGGTTGTACACCTTGACCTGATGGCCAGCGCGGATCGCCTGGGCGCCGAGGGAGAACAATCCGTAGGGCGTTTGGTAGAAATCCGCGTCCAGATCACCGTCGCGATAGTCCTCGGGCGGACCATTTTGAGGATCCGGTCCCTCCCCAGGTGCGGCTATCTTCCAGGGGGGCGGGTACAGCAGGGCGATGCGCACGTAGACGTTATGCCACAGGGCGGGGACTGGACCCAAATCAGCCTGTGCGAGCGGAAAAGTACGGCGTCTCGCCAGGGCGGCTCCCCCGCGGCCCGCCAAAGTGCCCTCAGGCTAAGCAGCGGGAGCGCTTGTCCCGAGCGGCCAAATAGACACACAAGCCCAAACGCAACAACCGCGAGCGGGCGCAGCCTCCAGCCCTCAACCGAGGGCGCTGCAGGCGTAGCCGGTGTTGCTACGTTTGCGGAGTGCCCGCGAGGGCTAGTCCCGAGCGGCGGAAAGAAAGAGTCGAAGCGCGGCAGTATTTTTGCCAAGGAGCGAAGCCCGCGCCCTCACCCCTTCGGGGTGTGGGGCGAAGCGTCCGCTTGCAACCTGCGGAGAGGCCACGAGGGCTTGCCCGAGTGGCCAAAGAAAGGGTCGAAGCGCGGCAGTATTTTAGCCAAGGAGCGAAGCCCGCGCCCTCACCCCATTGGGGTTGCGGGGCGAAGCGTCCCTGATGCTTGGCTGCGGAGTGCCCGCGAGGGCTCGCCCCGAGCGGCGAAAAGAAAGAGTCGAAGCGCGGCAGGGTTATGGCCAAGGAGCGAAGCCCGCACCCTCACCCCTCTGGGGTGCGGGGCGAAGCGTGCGTCCAAACCTGCGGAGAGGGAGGGATTCGAACCCTCGGTAGGTTGCCCTACACCTGATTTCGAATCAGGCACCTTCGACCACTCGGACACCTCTCCTGGGGTGGCGGAATGTGGCAGCCGGTCGTCGGACTGTCAACGCCAACTGCGCCGCTCAGACCCGGTAGTTGGGCGCTTCTTCCGTGATGTACACGTCGTGAACGTGGCTCTCTTTGAGTCCCGCGGACGTGATCCGGCAAAACCTCGACTTGCTCCGCATCTCTTCGATGGTCGTCGACCCGGTGTAGCCCATTCCCGCGCGCAAACCGCCGATGAGCTGGTGGATGATTGCCGCTAGTGGACCGCGATGGGGGACGCGGCCCTCGATGCCCTCGGGCACGAGTTTTTCATCGGCAGTACCGCCCTGCCCGTAGCGGTCGCGACTGCCTTTCTTCATGGCGCCAATGGAGCCCATGCCGCGGTAGAGCTTGTAGCTGCGCCCTTGGTACAGCACCAGTTCACCAGGCGCTTCGTCGGTGCCCGCGAACGCGGAGCCGAGCATTACGCTGGAAGCTCCCGCGGCGATCGCTTTGGCCACTTCACCGGAGTACTTCACGCCTCCGTCGGCGATCACGGGTACGCCATGTTCGTTGGCGATCTGTGCACATTCCGCGACAGCGGTGATTTGCGGAACTCCGACGCCAGCGACCATGCGCGTGGTGCAGATGCTGCCGGGGCCAATGCCCACCTTGATGGCATCGGTGCCCGCTTCGATCAGAGCCTTGGCGGCTTCAGGGGTGGCGATGTTGCCAGCGATCAATTGCATCTTTGGATGCCGTTTGCGCATCAATCGCACAGTTTCGATCACGCCTTTCGAATGGCCATGAGCAGTGTCCACTACGATTGCGTCCACGCCAGCATCAACTAGCGCGCCCGCCCGCTCTTCGCGGTCAGGGCCCGGACCGATTGCGGCGCACACGATCAAGCGTCCCAAGCCGTCCTTGATGGCTCGGGGATTGCGCTCCGCCTGCAGCAAGTCCTTGATCGTGATCAAACCGATGAGTTTGCCGTGTTCAACCACCAGCAGCTTCTCGATGCGGTGCTTGTGAAGCAACGACTTGGCTTCATCAGCGCTGACGCCCTGCTTGACCGTGACCAGTTCTGTCGTCATTAGCGCGCTGACGGGCTGGTTGACATTCTTCTCGAAGCGCACGTCGCGCGCGGTCAGAATTCCGACCGCGCTTTGTCCTTCCACTACCGGCAGGCCACTGATGTCGTTTTCGTGCATCAAAGTCAGCGCCTCGTGCAAAGGCACGTCCGGAGCGACGGTGATCGGATTGACGATCATGCCCGTCTCGGTGCGCTTGACACGCTCCACCTCTTGGGCTTGTTCGGCCACGCTGAGGTTTTTGTGGATTACACCGACGCCGCCTTCACGAGCCATGGTGATCGCAGTCCTGGACTCCGTGACCGAGTCCATGGCAGCGCTGACCAACGGGATATTCAGCGAGATTTCCCGCGTCAAACGGGTGGCAGTGTCGACGTCTGCCGGTACAACCTCGCTGTAGGCAGGAAGGAGCATGACGTCGTCAAACGTCAGGCACTCGCGTAACTTCTGCTCAAACATGGCCGAGTCTATCGAATGCGCCGCCGGCTGCAATCAGAAAGCGTCGGCAACTCGCGGGGCTGCCCTGGTCACTGGGGCCGATTCTTGTGATACGCTCCTGGCCGCTATGGTCAAAACTGCGGAAGATCTCGAATCTCAGCTGCTTCGCATCGATCGGAAGTTCGAACGGCTGGACGATGCTGGAGCCGGGGGCGAAGGCGCCACCATCTTGGTGCGGCTCGGCCCCAACCAGGCGCCTGCGGCGCTACGTCTGAGTGATCCGGTGTTGGTCTGTCAGGTGGAGATTGGGCCCGTTCCCGAGCAAGGACAGGCGGAACTCTTCCGGCATCTGCTCGAGCTCAATGGTTCCAGTTTGTTACATGCCGCCTATGCGATCGTTGATGACGCGATCTTGCTGGTCGCCGCGCTGGAGCTGGTCAGCCTCGATCCGAATGAACTCGAGGCCGTCTTGAGCGACTTTGACCTTGCGCTGGCTGAGCACGTGACTCAACTCAAATCCATGATCGGTGAAGCGAAGTAAGGGCCCGGTATGTTTTCGCGACTAGCTCGACTCATCAAATCCAACATCAACGCGCTCATCAGCTCCGCCGAAGATCCGGAGAAGATGCTGAACCAGCTGATCCGGGACATGACGGATCAGCTCAACCTGGCAAAGAAGCAGGTTGCTGGAGCCATCGCGGACGAGAAGCGACTCAAGCGTCAGGTGGAAACCGAAGCGACCAAGGCGTCCGAGTGGGAGAAGAAGGCCATGCTGGCGGTACGCGCCAACAATGATGACCTAGCCAAAGAAGCACTTGCCCGGAAGAAAGAGTACGAAGGCTTGGCCCAGCAACTGCACGTGCAATGGGAGAAGCAGAAGAAGGGCGTCGATCAACTGAAGCTCGCGTTGCGTGCGCTCAACGGCAAGATTGAAGAAGCCAAACGCAAGAAAGGCGTGCTGATCGCTCGCAAAAAGCGCGCTGAGGCTCAGAAGGCCATTCACGAGACCATGAGTGGGCTCAAGAACGCCAGCGCATTCGAGGCGTTTGACGAAATGGCGGGCCGTATCGATCAGTTGGAGGCCGAGGCCGAAGCCAGCGCCCAGATGTCCGAGGAGTTCACGGGCGATGTGCTGGCGCACAAGTTCCGGGAGCTGGAGCAGACCGCCGGAGCCGACGATGACCTGTTGGAGCTCAAGCGCAAGATGGGCCTCGCACCCGCCGCTCCTGAACCAGCAGAGGCGCCTCCAGCGGAAGCTGCAGGCGTGCGCGTCGACGAGGAGTTCGCGGCACTTGATCCTGCCGAGCAGGAGGAGCTGGCCCGCGCTTTGGCGGAACTCGAAGCCGAAGAGCAGCAAGAGCTACAAGTGAAGCGCTGAAGCGGAACTTTCCTTCTTTCCAGTTTTCGATAGAGCTTATGACGAAGTACAGGGGTCTGATTCGCCTGTCGCTGATGGTGGCGACGCTGGTTGCATGGTTGGCTTTCGACTGGGGGTTGTCCGCCTCAGCGCAAGCAAAAGAGCAAATCATCGACGCGGTGCCATTCAACGGCAAGAAAGTGCGGATCGATGGCAGGCTGCGTGAGTGGCCACGGCTAACTTCTCTATCAGAGAACGTGTCGCGTAGCAGTCTGGGCAGTCTCGAAGCCGAAGGCCTGGTTGGCTACGACAAGAGCAACTTGTATGTGGCGATGCGCGTCACTGACAAGAATCTGGTCTTGAGCGGCAACCACGGCCAAAAAGAAGACCACGCCGTGCTGGCCATTTCGTTTCCGACCAATGGCGGCGGATTCAAGAACTATCGAGTGCGCCTTCACCCTGGCAAACCAGGCAAGAGCGCTGGCAGCGTCAAACATTCTGGTGGCGCCAAGATCTCCGGAGCCAAGATCATCGAAGCGCCGGATAACGATGGTTTGACCTTCGAAGCGTCCATTCCTTGGAGCGCATTTTCTCAGGCCAAGCTGGTCAGGGCAGGATTGCGTGGTGCGCTGCTTTATTACGACGCGGAGCGTCCCGGGAAGATCGGTGCCGTGATTGGTACCAGCAGCAAGCAGAACGGGGCCATGCCAATGCTCACGTTGGAGTCTGAGTACTCGCTGAACAACGGCTTGGTGTTTCCCAAGGGTTTGAGCGCCAAGCCGGACAAGGAACTGGTCGGAAATGTCGTCAGTGACAAGATGTACGAGCGCATCGCCGTGTACGGTCGCTACCTCACGGTAAACGGCTGGAACTACCGCAAGGGGCGTGAGTTTTACTTTCAGGATCTACAGGTGCTTAACCGGGGGGATCTGACACGCTTCGAGCTGCGAGACTTCACCGGTGATGGTCATGATGACCTGGTGATCCAGCGCAAGGTTGGCAGCAGCGGTAACCAAAAGGAATATTTTGAGGTCTGGCATTTTCGCGCCAGCGATGACGGGCCCCAATTGCTATTCCAGCACGTCGTGGGGCTAACTTCAGGCGAAGCCAGCATTCGCAATCAAGTCGACATCAAGCAGAAGAAGGGCAAGCTGCGGGTTGTTGTTTCGCAGGGTAAGTACAGCAAGGTGGATCCCGAAACTTGGGATGTAGAGCCGCAGAGCGGCAAGAATCTGTACCCAGCGCTGCTTCCGTGGCAGGGGACTCAGAGCCGTAGCTTCGAGTGGAACGTCGAGCAGTTTGAAATGGTCGACGAGCAAGCTGGCAAGCCCAAGATGACGGGCCCGAAAGGCAAGGGCACGAAGATGTGGTCCGGCAAAGGGCCCCCGGCTGGCTTTGAGACGGACGACAGCCAAGCGCCGCCACCACCGCCGCGTCCGCCGACGGCCGAAGAGAAGATGGATCGCGTGTATGCGCTGTACCGCGCGGATCGCGGGGTCAAAAAGACGAAACCGAGCTTTGACTTCGTGACCAACGTCGCGGGCGACTCCACGACGGAGCGCGTGCTGATCCACGGCAAAGACATTGTGGCGTTCGGAAAGAACTTCAAGACCGGCAGCAGCTACGTCTACATCACCGTTGGCGTCAAAGAGGCGAAAGACATTCTCAGCGTGACGGCTCGCGACGTCACCGGCGATGGGCGCGCAGAAGTGATTGTGCGAGGCGTACTGCACGCCAAGGCCAGCGATGAGCTCGGTGGTGACGTGGTCACGCGTCACGCGTTGTTCATTTACAAGATCCGCCAGTCAGGCATCACACGCATCTTCGCCGCCGAGACCGGACGTTCCTTGGGCGACAAGAACATCTTGGGTCACGTCAAGTTCACGCCGGCGGGCGCTGGGCTCGGGATCCGTCTGCAGCCCGGGCGCGCCGTCGGCTGGAGCGAGAAGAGCTATCCGTTCCCTCAAGATCGGCTGCCCTACGGTGGATTGGAGCCGCTGCTCTTGCCATGGACTGACATGAGCGCGCGCACCTACGCGTTTGATGGGACCGCATTCAAGCTGTTGGAGTAGACGCCAGCCTGTTGATCAGCGCAGCACTGTCAGGCTGATGGCGGCGTAACCTCCGGGACGGATCTCAACCGTCTTTCGCAGGACTTCGCCCCGAGCCGACAACTCCACTTGGTGTTTGCCGGGTTTCACGCGGACGCGGCTCAGAGCGATGCGACCCGGGAGGGTTGCCCAGCTGCGCGTGTCCGGAGTGTCGGCGGCGGTCAACGTGGCTTGGGTGGCCAAGCTCAGAAGCAGGCCGACGCCCCCATCTCCGCCCGCTTTCTTGGCGGCCTGTCCGGCCACGACGCGAGAGATCATGCGCGTGATCGCGGAAGCGACGACTGCACCCTCTTGTTCTTTCCAGGCCTGTCGCGTGTGTTCTTCGATTGGCACGCCATCAAGATTTTCCCGGCGCCCGTCTAGGCTGAACTCGGCCGTGCCGTACTTGCCCCGGGACTTGCCGAGCGTGGGGAAGTTGACCCAAGTCACCAGGCCCTGCGCAGCGAGGGAGTTCGCTTGTGCGCGATCGTGGGGCGAAAGCGCCCCACTGGCGTAGGTCAGTGCCAGGCCAATCGGAACGCGCTTGGCAATCTTGGCCGGGACCCGACCATAGCTGACGATCACGAGGATCTCACCGTCGTCTTCGCCGGAGGCAGTCGAGGAAGTGGGCTGGGCTGATGTGGCGGTCGGCGCTGTTGGTGCTGGCGCCCCCTGGTGTTTGTTCAAGATCTCGGTAATGCGCGGCGTGCGGTAGCTGGCACGCACACTCAGCCGTACGATGGCCTCTTCCAGGGTACGGAACGAGCCATACTGCAGCGCCTCGTCGTAGTAGCGCATCGCTGTCTGGGGTTCGTTGCTCTGTTCGAAAATGAACCCTGCCAAGTAGCTGCCTGCTCCCATCAGCTCCGCGCCATCGGACTCGTTGTCTTTGAGGTACTTCTGCATCACGGCAAAGCGCCGCGCCTCAATCCGGCCGCCGTTCAGATCCCCCTTTGCCAGGTAGTTGATCATGTTGATGGTATTGATCATCAACTTCTCGTACGGCGGAGACTTGTACGGACCGGTATCGTCGCTGAATAGATACTTGCCGATCTCGTCAGCAGTGCTGCGCGAGAAGTCCATCATTTCGACCTGCTTGTCAGCGGTTTGCAGATCGCGCGCACTGAGGTCGAAATCTTGGAGCTGCTGCAGGATGACGGCGCGGTCCAGCAGCAGCAGTGCGTTGTCTCCGCTGGTATCCTTGGGTAGAGCCTTCGCGCTATCGACTTCGAGCTCCGCGTTGTACAGCTCCAGCGCTTTTTCTGGATTACCCGCGTCCAGCGCCGAGCGTGCTTCGACTGTGCGCGCGGAATGGCCAGCGCAGGCCGTCATCCACACGACTGCCATCAGCGCCCACAGGCGAAAGAGAAGCCTAATCGCAATTCGGCCCGACACCGAACCTCAAGTGGTTAGTTGACCAGAGCTTTGGTGATGGAGGTCTTGTTTTGCCAGAGGATATCGCCGGTGGCGGCCTCAAGCACCCGCATGAACATGAAGTACTGCACGCGGCGTTCGCCATCCATTCGCTCGTCTACGGTATAGACCTTGCCGGTCACGAAGTACTTGGCGCCAACTTGCTGACCCCAGGAAGCGATTTGGCTTTGGTCAAACGCATCGCCCTGTTGTCGGCGCACCTGCTCCATCAGTTCTGGCTGGTCTTGGGTGGCGATCACCCGCACGTGACCACCGTTGATCAACGCGGTTTCCACGTCGCTGATCAGGGCTTGCAGCGCGCTGTCGATGTGCTCACTCGTTTCGTTGCGAATGTTCAACACCGCGACGGTGGGACGATTTTCCCCTTCCCAGCGTTTGACTGCCGCTGAGGTCTGCATGGCATCCAAGTTTTCCTTCAGCATCCGCTGCAGGTCTCGTCGGTCAAGGCCGGTGCCCATCGCCGCGTCATCCAGACCGGCCACGTCCGTGTCACGCACCGCCTCTGGTCCGCAGCCAATCAGTGAACTACTAAGGGCGGCGATTGAGACCGCCGTCAAGCTTGCAAAAAGGCGCATCGTCTCGAATTCCTTTCGAATAGCTCCATAGTCTACGTAGCAACATTAGCCAATGGCCCCCAAAATCAACCCCGTGCTCTGCTTCAGCGGGATTGTTGAATATGTGACGGCTGGGCGTCGTCGCGCCTCCGCCGGCTCGGGGCAGCCCCAAACCGGCGGAACAAGACGATATCAATGTGGTTTTCGCGGAGTCAGGACTTGCGAACCGGAATGATTTGCACTCGCCGGTCTTCGCCTTCGCCTTCACTCTTGGTGATGACGCCCTCGAACTTGGCTAGTGCCAGGTGCACCACGCGCCGGTCACGCGGGGACATCGGCTCGAAGGTGATGATTTTTCCGTCATTGACCGCTTGTTTGCCGAGGCGCTTTGCCATCGACGCCAGAGAGTTGTCTCGTCGGCTGCGGTAGCCTTCTGCGTCAACCGTGACGTAGCGGCGCTCTTCCCCGGGGCGGTTCAAGACGCGATTGGAAAGGAACTGAAGGGCGCTCAGCACCTGTCCTTTCTTGCCGATGATGCGCCCCGCGTCAGGGCCCGCGATTTCCAGGCGGATGTCGCGGTCTTCGTCATCAACCGGGCGCTTGATGTGCACCTTGCAGTTCATGTTCATCAGCGTCACGACTTCGGTTAGGAAGTCGAACACCTTTTGAGACTGCTCATCTTGTGGCTCATAGCCGTTGGCCGAGCCCTTGCGGCGGCGTCGACGACGGCGCTTGCGCTTACCATCACCATCACCATCACCATCGTCGTCACGGGCCGCGCGTTCTTCGTCTTCTTCCCCGTCCTCGTCGTCGTCGAAGTCGTCGAAGTCTCGCCCCTTTTGTTCAACCAGGTTGGCGTCGTCTGATGCTGCATCAGAGCGTTCGCGTTTGGTCGTTGTTTTTTCAGTGTCTGTCGACTCACTCATGGCAAAGCCTTTCCGTTTACTTCCAGGAGAGCCGCTCCTCGGAAAACTTCATGCGCGCCTTTTGCGGCGCTTCTTGGACTGGGCCAAGGCCGGCTTTTCATCCTCTTCGGTGACCTTGACTTCCCCGGACTTCATCGTGCGACCAGCGTGCCATTCGACAACCTGCTGCTGAATGATGGCCAGCAAGCTGTTGGTGAACATGTATACGCCCAACCCCGAGGGAAGCAGCAACATGAACACCGTGAACATGCCGGGCATGAAATACATCATCATCTTGCGCTGGGCTGGATCGCCCGTCATGGGCATTATCTTTTGCTGCAAGAAGTACGTGCCGCCGATGATGAACGGTAAGATGAAATAAGGGTCGGATTCCGATAAATCGGGGAACCAGAGAAACGGGATGTTGTACAACTCCACGGCAGTTTGCAGCGTGGTGTACAGCGCAAACCACACAGGCATCGTGGCGAACTGCGGTAAGCACCCTTTGAGCTGGTCCATCGGACCGACGCCGTGCCTGGCCATCAGCTTCATTTGTGCCTGGCCGCGCGCTTGCATGTCGTCTTTGTACTTCTCCGCAAGCTTGTCCAGCTCGGGACGCATCTCGCGCATCTTCAGCATCGTTCGGATGCCGGGGATGGCGAGAGGGAACAGCAAGATGCGCGCACAAACCGTCAACAGAATGATGGCGACGCCCCAATTGGGGATGAAGCTGTAGACCTTGAGCAAGAACGAGACCAAGATCTTCGCGATTGCGGAGAAGAAGCCGAGGTCGATCAGCTCCAAAAGGTCATGATCGCCCCCACCAGCGCTGGCCAGAACCTTGCGCTCCTTTGGACCGATGTAGGTGAGCACGTCGTAGGTGGCTTCGGCCCCGGACTCGAGCGTCTTGGGCGGGTAGGCCAAACGCGCGCGATAGAAGGCACCCTGCTTTTGCTGGGCCGCTTCGCGTTTCCAGATCTGGAGCTGGCAGCTGGGGCTCTTGTCGTCCATCGGCACCAGCGCGTGGGTGAAGTATGCGTTGGACACCGAGGCGAACTCGGGTTTGCCCACTGGAGTGAGCCAACCGTACTTGCCAGCGGTAGCAAACTCGGGTTCAGAAAACTCGTCGGGAGCGAAGTCCGTGGGCAGTTTGCGAATCGCCTCGCCGTCGTGCAGGATGCACTCCACGTGTGTCACGTGGGGGCTGACGCGAAACATTTTGGCTTCCACGTCTTCGTCTAGCCACCAGGCAACAGTGTCGACCGCGGCCGCGTGAACTCGCGGCTCTTGCGTGACGTTCTTGATGGTCGTCTTGACGCTAAGCTCGTAAGGACGTCCGGTCGACGCGATCGACTTGGTGAGTTCAACCTCACTGTCGGAGTATGTGAACAGGCAGCTTTTGCCGTCGGATTCTCCAAGTTTCCAGTCGACGCTGTCGAACTTCAGGTTCCATTTGGCGTCTAGATGGGCACCTGGAGAAGTGACGTTACGGAACTGGACGAACAGTTGCTGCAGGAATTCGTGATCGCCAGGAATGCTCGGGTCGTTCTCCTGGGGCGTACCGGGGGCGGCGCCAGGTTGTGGCGTCGTGGACAGATCCAGCGCGTGGCCGTGCTTCTTGTACTTGTCCGCCTTGAGCTCAAAGTGCTTGAGCACTGCGCCTCGCGAGTTGAACTGCGCGTCGAATTCGGGCGTGTTGATCTCACAGAACTGGTAGTCCGCGCGTTGTTCCGGGGTGGCGCGCGGAGTCTGGGTAATCTGCTGCTCGTCTTTTCCGTCGCCGTTCTTCCCCAAGAACATGAAGAGCACCACGCCGCTGATTGCGATCAGCACGAAGCGCACCAGGGTGCCGCCGTTCATGAGTGGTGTATCTCCTGTTGGGTCGCGGGGGACGGTGATGGCTTTCCATCAAGGGAAGAGTGCTGATGCGCAGAACAACAAGCGTCGATTCGCCGTGCAAATCGAGACCAGTCGATCTCTCGGTCCTGGGGATCGGCGTCTGGGGGCATGGGAGGCAAGTCCACTCCGCCGGAAAACAGCGGGTTGCAGCGCGCCAGGCGCTTGAGCGTCAGCCATGCACCGCGCCACGGACCGTGGTAGCGAAGCGCCAGAGTCGCGTAGCGCGAGCAACTGGGCTCGAAACGGCAGCAGTCTCCAAATAGGGGTGAAAGGGTCCGCTGATAGATGCGGATCAAGCCAAGCAAGACGCGCGTCAGCATGATTGCAAGGCCAAGCGGGTACGCCGCTGGATCTGGCTGCGGACCGCCAGTAGTTCGGAAACTACAGTCCGGGTGTCCATCTCGGGGTCATACCTGCGCACAATGATCACGACGTCAATTCCTCGGGCCCAGAGCGTCCGCGTGGCGCGGAACGCTGACCGAATCACGCGTTTGGCGCGATTGCGGGTGACAGCGTTGCCGATCTTGCGGGACGCGGTGACCCCGAGTCTGGGAGCGGTGTCAGCTTCGACTTGCGCGTTGAGTAGAACTACCAAGTGGGGAGTCAGTACCCGCTGACCTTCAGCCTGAATCCTGCGGAAGTCGGATCGTTTTCGGACCCGCTGTTCGCGTGGAAACTGACCTACAGGCCGATACGCATCTGGTTGCTGTTCGCTCGGTCTCCGGGGATCACCCTGGGCCTTGCTCACACGCGGCTATTTCTTGTTGCCAGCGCTCACGGTCAAGCGCCAACGCCCGCGGCGCCGACGGTTCTTGAGAATGTTGCGCCCACCCTTGGTCGAGTTTCTTTTGCGAAAGCCGTGCGTTCGAAGCCGGCTGACATTGTGGGGCTGATAAGTGCGTTTCATAGGGCCCTCTACACGAGTGATTGACCGCGAAATGCGGAATGATTTTTATCGATGCCTTAGCAGCAGAAAGGAAGGGAAAAGCCCGGAGCGGGCCTTTCACTTGCTGTGAGGCGGCATTTTGACTTCTTTGAATACCACGTGCTTGCGCACGACAGGGTCGTACTTCTTGAGCTCAAGCTTTCCCTGTTGCTTACGCTTGTTCTTCGTGGAGTAGTAAGTGAAGCCAGTGCCGGCTGAAGACACCAGGCGGATATTGTCACGCATAGCGCGCGCGGGGTAGCACGGCCGCGCTGCCCGTGCAACCGTTTCGCGCCGTAGGTTGACCAGAACCGCGGGATTTTTCTTTCCGAATCCGGACGCTTACAGGCTCGGCAGCCATTCGTTGTTCAGCTGTTCAGGTCGGACGAGGGACGCTCCGGCATCCCCCGTCTCCAGCCAGCCGCGCGCGCCCTCACTGCTCGAGGATCTTGAACTCCACGCGGCGGTTTTCGGCGCGCCCGGCTTCCGTCTTGTTGTCGGCTTTGGGCTGCTCTTCGCCGAAGCCAGCGGACTCCATGCGCGCTTTGCTGATGCCCTTGCCTTGGATGTAGCTCACCACGGACGCGGCGCGCTTGGCGCTGAGGTTCTTGTTGTACCAGGCCGCGCCCTGATCGTCGGTGTGGCCGTAGATGCCCAGGCGAATCGACGGACGTTCCTGCATCAACGCGACCACTTCATCCAGGATGGGGAAGCTGACCGGGAGAATCGTGGCCTTGTCGAACTCGAACTGAATCGGCTCGAGCAATTGGATCTCGTTTTCGTCGACGATGATCTTCTTCTTCTTCTCCGGAGGACAGCCGTGCTTCTTCGGGTCCTTGTGCTTGATACCCTTCACCGTCGGACAGGCATCATCCTTGTCGAGGATCCCGTCTCCGTCGGCGTCATCTTCGGGACAGCCGTCTTCATCTTCGATGCCGTCCTTGTCCTCTGGATCATCCGGACACTTGTCGCGCGCATCCGGAATGCCGTCGTCATCGCGATCGAGATCGGGGCAGCCATCATCGGGGTAGGGCGGCTTGCCGTCCTCTTTGATGGTGGGGCACTGGTCGATGGAGTCGGGGAAACCGTCGCCGTCGGTGTCCTTGTCAGGATCGAGGGAAACGCGATCGACCGACTTATGACGGCGCGCTTTCTGTCCCGGTTCCATGTCGGTCAACATGAGGTAGGAGCCGATTTGCGCCAAAATCCGGATGTCAGCCGCGCCGTAACCGCCCGTGAAGCGAGTGCCAGCGCCGCCCTGGATGTACCAAGACTTGGATTCGCCCATCGACATTCGAGCCTGCGCGAGCCACTCAAACTGCGTGTTCTTACCTCGAAAGAAAGAGCTTTCGGTCGTATCACTCTCGGTGTCCGTGACGTCACTGAGGCCTGTCTGTCCCCAAATTTCGCCGCCGATCACGAAGCGGTCCCGAAGCGGCAAGAAGAGACCGGTGCTGATCCTCAGTTCGTTGCCGACCTGCAGCGCGCTGGGGCTGGGCCCCTGTGTGGGGCGAAAGTGGGGGCCAATCATGCCCACCCAGCGGAAGTCGCCAAAGTCGTACTCGGCGTTGGTGAAGATCCAGACGGTAGTCTCGCCGTCGCTTGAGAAGCGCACGTCGTTGCCCGTTGGTACGAACAGCGCGCCACCGCCACCCCAGCGGAACTTCTTGCTGTCAGTCTCGACGCCCAACAGACGCAGCGCCAGGCGCATGTCGTACAGCGCCGTGCCGCGTGCGATGCCGGTGCCGACGTTGCCTTGATTATCCCCGCCTTCGTTGACGACGGCGATCGGCAGCATCAAGTCGAATGCCACGCGCCGGTTGAGCTGCACGCCGCCGTTCAAATACAGCATGACCTGGTTGGAGAACGGGTTGTCGGCGTTGTTGATCGTGACCTGATCCGTGGTCAGCGTCGCGATGCGCAGAGGATTGAGCGCATAACCCAAGGTAGCCGCCCCAAAAAAGCGAGGCTTCGGGAAGAAGGTGGGGCGCCATGTCATGAACGGATCGTCGGGCGCGCCCGAAATCTGGGCTCGGTCCAGATAGAACGCTCCCGAGTCCTGGGCGACCGCCTGCGGCGACCACGTGACGGTCAGCATGGACACCAAGGTGCCCATGACGATTGCAAATC
>JBNLEN010000101.1:0-230 GCA_050304975.1 Polyangiaceae bacterium | reverse complement strand
TACCTTGAGCCGCCCGCCTTTTGAAAGCGCTGTTTCCCGGGGGGAGCAACAGCGAAGCGTGTTCTTATTTAACCTTGTTCGGGCGGGGCAAGGTGGCGAACAGCTGACAGACCCAAACGCTGCCGTCACCTGGGTCTTCAGCGATGCCCACACCGACATGCGAGAACTGTGGGTGTAGTAAATTGCTGCGATGGGAAGGGCTTGCCCAAAGCGCCCGGTGAGAACGCCTC
>JBNLEN010000100.1:0-23215 GCA_050304975.1 Polyangiaceae bacterium | reverse complement strand
TTTATGCCATGGCGTGGATTCAACTTCGAGGACTCCATTCTGATCAATGAACGTCTATTGAAGGAAGATACCTTTACTTCAGTGCATATTGAAGTGTTTGAAACCATGGCCCGGGATACCAAGCTGGGCAAAGAAGAAGTCACCCGCGACATTCCGAATGTGGGTGAAGAAGCCCTCAAGGACTTGGACGAAGCGGGCGTTGTACGTATCGGCGCAGAGGTCAAGCCGGGGGATATCCTGGTCGGCAAGATCACGCCCAAGGGTGAAAGCCAGCTCAGTCCAGAAGAGAAGCTGCTGCGTGCCATCTTCGGCGAAAAGGCCGGTGACGTGCGCGACAGTTCTCTGAAGGTCCCGCCAGGCGTTGGCGGCATCGTGATCGATGCTCGGATCTTCTCTCGCAAAGGCACGGAGAAGGACGAGCGTGCCCGCGCGATCGAAGATCACGAGCGTGCCCGCTTGGAGCGTACGCGTGACGAAGAGGTCAGCATCCTGCGAGACTCTTTTTATCGGCGCATCAAGGAAATCCTGGCCGGCAAGAAGACCATTGCCAAGCTGGTCAATGACTCCGGTGAGATGCTGGTCGATAGCGGAGCTGAGTTGACGGACGAGCTGCTCAGCAGCGTGCCCCGCAAGTACTGGGGTGAGCTGTCCATCGAGGAAGGCAGCGACCAAGTAGTGCAGTTGCTCCACGACTTGGAGGAGCTGGTGCGCGGCCGTGAGGAGCACTTCCGCGACAAGATCGACCGCCTCAGCCGCGGCGATGAGCTGCCCCCAGGCGTGATCAAGATGGTGAAGGTCTACATCGCCATCAAGCGCAAGCTGCAGGTCGGTGACAAGATGGCGGGTCGCCACGGAAATAAGGGTGTGGTCAGCCGCATCATTCCGGAAGAAGATCTGCCCTACCTGTCAGACGGCACGCCTGTGGACATGGTGCTCAATCCCCTGGGCGTTCCTTCCCGTATGAACGTGGGCCAGATTCTGGAAACCCACTTGGGTTGGGGCGCGCGGAACCTGGGCAAAAACATCAACCGCATGCTCGAAGCGAACTTTGGCCCGGACAAGATCCGCGAGAAGATCGCAACCTCGATGAATGCCGACAAACGCATGCAGGCGTTCCTGCAGAAGCTGTCGGACGACGAGGTGCTCGCGCTGGCGCGCAAGATGGAGCCTGGCTGCTTCTTCGCGACCCCTGTGTTCGACGGCGCATCCGAGACGGAGATCAAGAACGCGCTCGAAGCTGCAGGGCTCGACCGCGGTGGTCAAAGCATCTTGTTCGACGGACGCACAGGAGAACCGTTCGATCAGGATGTGACGGTTGGTGTGATGTACGTGCTCAAGCTTCACCACTTGGTGGACGACAAGATTCACGCACGCTCGATTGGTCCGTACTCCCTCGTCACGCAGCAACCCCTGGGCGGCAAAGCTCAGTTTGGTGGCCAGCGTCTCGGCGAGATGGAGGTCTGGGCCATGGAAGCCTACGGTGCAGCGTACGCGCTGCAGGAGTTCCTGACCGTCAAGAGTGACGATGTCCAGGGGCGCACCCGAATGTACGAGGCCATCGTCAAGGGCGACTACACGCTCGAAGCGGGTCTCCCCGAAAGTTTCAACGTGTTGATCAAAGAACTGCAGTCCCTGTGTCTCAACGTCGAGTTGGTTGAAGCGGTGGATGCGCCGGCAGCGGAGGAATAATAATAATGCGCGACATTTTCTCCTTTTTCGAGAAGCCCAAAGATCCGCTCACCTTTTCGGCGATGCGCATTTCTCTGGCTAGCCCAGAGAAGATCCGTGAATGGTCACACGGCGAAGTCAAGAAGCCTGAAACCATCAACTACCGTACCTTCAAGCCCGAGCGTGACGGCCTGTTCTGCGCCAAGATTTTCGGCCCAGTGAAGGACTACGAGTGCTTGTGCGGCAAGTACAAGCGCATGAAGCACCGCGGCATCGTGTGCGAAAAGTGCGGTGTTGAGGTGATTCAGAGCAAGGTTCGCCGCGAACGTCTGGGTCACATCAACCTGGCGACGCCAGTGGCGCACATTTGGTTCTTGAAGAGCCTGCCATCGCGTATCGGCAACATCCTGGACATCACGCTCAAGGACCTGGAGCGGGTGCTGTACTGCGAGGCTTACATCGTGATCGATCCGGGCGATACCGGACTCGAGCGTGGTGAGCTTCTGGGTGAGGACCGTTTCGCTCAGCTGCTGGACGAGTACGGCGAAGATCGCTTCATGGCTGCCATGGGCGGCGAAGCCGTGCTGGAAATGCTGAAGCGCGTCGACGTGCACACGCTCTCTGAAGAGCTGCGCCAGGCGATGAAGGAGACCACCAGCGAAGCCAAGCGTAAGAAGTACGCCAAGCGCTTGAAGGTGGTCGAGGCTTTCCGTGGGAGCGGGAACCGCCCCGAGTGGATGATGCTCAACGTCATCCCCGTGTTGCCGCCTGATCTGCGTCCGTTGGTCCCCTTGGATGGTGGTCGCTTCGCTACCAGCGACTTGAACGACCTGTACCGCCGCGTAATCAACCGCAACAACCGCCTGAAGCGCTTGTTGGAGCTGAACGCGCCTGAGATCATCATTCGCAACGAGCGGCGTATGCTGCAAGAAGCGGTCGACGCGCTGTTCGACAACGGCCGTCGTGGAAAGACCATCACTGGGCCCAACAAGCGTCCGCTCAAGAGCTTGAGCGACATGCTCAAAGGCAAGCAAGGGCGTTTCCGTCAGAACTTGCTCGGCAAGCGCGTGGACTACTCCGGCCGCTCCGTGATCGTAGTCGGTCCGGCGCTCAAGTTGCACCAGTGCGGTTTGCCCAAGAAGATGGCCTTGGAGCTGTTCAAGCCCTTCATCTACAACAAGCTGGAAGAGCGCGGCTACGTCAACACCATCAAGAGCGCGAAGAAGATGGTGGAGCGTGAGCGCCCTGAGGTTTGGGACATCCTGGACGAGGTGATCAAGGAGCACCCGGTGCTGCTCAACCGCGCACCCACGTTGCACCGCCTCGGTATTCAGGCGTTTGAGCCGGTGTTGGTGGAGGGCAAAGCTATCGCTCTGCACCCGCTGGTGTGCACCGCTTTCAACGCCGACTTTGACGGTGACCAGATGGCGGTTCACGTGCCGCTGAGCGTCGAGGCTCAGATGGAAGCACGCGTGCTGATGATGAGCACCAACAACATCCTGTCGCCGGCAAGTGGTCGTCCGATCATCAACCCGACGCAGGATATCGTGTTGGGTCTCTATTACATGACCCGCGAGCGCAAGACCGCCAAGGGGGCTGATGCGGTCAACACCCTGGCTGTCAAGGACGGCAAGCTCGAGGGTACCTTGGCGGGTGTTTACAGTTCGCTGGAAGAAGTCCGCGCCGCCTACGACCACGGCGTGTTGGCCCTTCACGCGCCGATCAAGTGCCGCATCACGGATCGCGATGAGAACGACACGCAGCGCACGCGCATCATCGATACCACCGTCGGGCGAGTGTTGCTCAGCGAGATTCTGCCCCCGGGCGTCCCGTTCGATCACGTCAATCGCACGATGACGAAGAAGGCGCTCAGCGAGCTGATCGACGTCTGTTACCGGCGTAACAAGAACAAGGAAACCGTGCTGATGGCAGACCGTCTGCGCTCGACCGGTTTTTCCCAGTCGACGGCAGCCGGCATCAGCGTGTGCATGGATGACATGGTCATCCCCGAGAAGAAGAAGGTGTTGATTGAGGAGGCGCAGGATGAACTCCAGCGCGTCATCGACCAGTACCAAGAGGGGCTGATCACGGATGGCGAGCGCTACAACAAGGTGGTCGACATCTGGGCGGGCGTCTCTGACCGTGTGACGGAAGAGATGATGGAGGTCATCGGCAAGAGTAGGATCCAGCTGCCTGACGGCACGGAAACTGACGAAGCCAGCTTCAACTCCGTCTACATCATGGCTGACTCGGGTGCTCGTGGTTCGACCCAGCAGATGCGCCAGCTGGCAGCTATGCGTGGTTTGATGGCCAAGCCCTCGGGTGAAATCATCGAGCAGCCAATCACTGCCAACTTCCGTGAGGGCCTGAGCGTGCTGGAGTACTTCGTGTCTACGCACGGCGCTCGTAAGGGCTTGGCTGACACCGCACTCAAGACCGCAAACTCCGGTTACTTGACGCGGCGTCTGGTGGACGTCGCTCAGGATTGCGTGATCGCGGAGTTCGATTGCGGCACGTTGGACGGGATTCGCGTCACCAAGCTGGAAGAGGCCGGCGAAGTGATCCAGCCGCTCAATGAGCGAATTCTGGGTCGCGTCACGCTCGAAGACGTCGTGGATCCGCTGACGGGCGACGTGATCGTTGGACACAACGAGCTGCTCGACGAAGAAAAGGTTGCTCGTATCGATGAGGCTGGCATCGAAGAGGTCGTCATCCGCGACGTTCTGACTTGCCAGACGCGGCGCGGCGTTTGCGTCAACTGCTACGGTCGTGACCTGGCCCGTGGTTATCAGGTGAACATCGGTGAAGCGGTGGGCATCATCGCGGCGCAGTCAATCGGTGAGCCCGGTACTCAGCTGACGATGCGTACGTTCCACATCGGTGGTGCGGCAGCTCGCGGCAAGATTGAGCAGAGCTCGCTGGAGAACAAGACCGAGGGTGTGATTTCCTTGCGCAACGTTCACTTTGCGACCCGCCAAGATGGGGCGGTCGTGGTGATGAACCGCCACGGTGAACTCGTCATCTTGGACGACACCGGTCGCGAGCGCGAACACCATCGCCTGCTCTACGGAGCGGAGCTGAAAGCCAAGGACGGTGATCGCGTCGCCTCCGGGACCACGGTGGCAGAATGGGACCCTTTTGCGGTGCCAATTTTGACCGAGGTTGGTGGTATCGTGCAGTTCGGTGACTTGGTTGAAGGCGTCACCGTGAGTGAACGCGTTGACGAGGTGACAGGTCTTTCTCGTAAGATCGTGATCGAGTCTCGCGCAGCTGACCTGCGTCCACGCATCACGATTTTGGATCCCGAGACTGGCGAGCCCATGAAGTTGGGCAATACCGAACTCGAGGCGCGCTACTTGCTGCCCGTGGGGTCCAACATCGTGGTCAACGACGGCGAGACGATCCACCCCGGTGAGTCGCTGGCGAAGATCCCGCGTGACACGACCAAGGTGCAGGACATTACCGGTGGTCTGCCCCGTGTGGCCGAACTGTTCGAGGCTCGTAAGCCGAAGGATCACGCGATCATCAGCGAGATCGACGGTATTGTCAGCTTCGGCAAGGACACCAAGGGCAAGCGCAAGATCATCATCACCCCGCTGGATGTCGATGGCTCTCCGCTTTCAGACCAAGCGCGCGAGTATCTAATCCCCAAGGGTAAGCACGTTCAGGTGCAGACCGGCGACCAGGTGCGTGCTGGTGACCCACTGCAAGACGGCCCCGCTAACCCCCACGACATTCTGCGCGTGAAGGGCGAAAAGGAGCTAGCAGCGTGGTTGGTGAACGAAATTCAGCAGGTGTATCGTCTGCAGGGTGTGACCATCAACGACAAGCATATCGAAGTGATTGTGCGTCAGATGCTGCGCCGTGTGCGCATCAAGAACGTGGGTGACACCAACTTCCTCAGCGAAGAGCAGGTGGAGAAGCACGTGTTCGAGCGCGAGAACACCAAGGTGATCTCACGCGGCGGTCAGCCGGCGGTTGCCGAGCCGATGCTGCTCGGTATCACCAAGGCCTCGCTCTCGACCGAGTCGTTCATCAGCGCGTCTTCCTTCCAGGAGACGACCAAGGTGCTCACCGAGGCGTCCATCTGCGGCAAGACGGACGATCTTCGCGGTATCAAGGAGAACGTCATCATGGGTCGCCTGATCCCAGCGGGCACCGGCTTGCCCGCATACAAGCGGCTTGAGGTGGTGGCCGAAGAACACTTGGACCACTCCACATCGATGTACATGCCGCAGATGTCATCGATTGCAGGCGAAGAGTAAGCTCCTTCCGCGCTGCTGAAGAAAGCCTCACCCACACCGGGTGGGGCTTTTTTATGTGCGCTGCCTTCCGGCCCGCGCCATCGGGTCGGCGGGGCCGAGCCATCGGCGCCTCAGGTGCTAGGCGTCAGCGGGACGCAGGGCGAGCGCCCAGCGCCCACTTTTCTCGTGAGCTAGCACGATTACCCTGACTGGGTCTCCGATCCGACACAGGGTGCGCTGGCCATGTTTCAGCTGGCATTCGTCGCTCGCGACGTAAACATCTTCGCTGCCGAGGTGGTTGCGGATATCGCGCACTCGAATTTTGGCATCGATCGGCGGCTCATCGAACTCCACATAGAGCTTGCTCTTGCTCATGCCCATCAAGCTGGCATCCAGCCCGCGCTGCCCTTCAGGCAGCAGTAGCTGATCCGCAAATAGCTGGTCGAGCACGAGCAGGTTGGCAGCGTTGCTGATCTGTTTCTGTACTTGCTTCGCATGATTCGCACGCTCGACGACTAGGTCCGTCAGCGCCTGGTTCGTGGTGCCTTCGCGCGACAGTGCTTGCATGAGTTCTGCGTGCAGATAGATGCCCACCAGCTCGCGCATTGGCGCGCTGAACCGAGCGTAAACTTCCGCGCCGACACCGAAGTGGCTGGCAGGAGCCTGTTGGTAACTGGAGCGCACATTGACCATCACCGCTTGACGGTGAACGGCGTGCGAGACCCTGGAGTGAGCGCCCCGTGAGGGCAGAGCTTCGAGATAGTCGGACAGGGTTTGATCTGGTTTCCAGAGCCAGGGTTTTGCGGGCAGTGCGTGAGCTCCAACGATCGCGGCAATCAGCGTTCGCAGCTCCTCCAGGCGTTCTGGAGCTGGGGCAGGGTGTACGCGGTAGATCGCCTCGACGTAGGGCTGATCGACCGCCTGCCTGAGCAGCTTGGCTCCTTCGATGTTGCACAGCAGGCTGAGCTGTTCGTTGTACGCCTCGACTTCGCGCCGAACAGCGCTGGTGGCGATGAAGCGGCGCGTGACTTTGCCGCCAATGGTGGCTTCCAGCTCGGTGCGACGGTAGCGGACGACGTTGCGCTGTCGCGCCTCACGCAGACGCGCCTCGCCCACGCGCCTAAGCAGGCTGAGACTGTGATTGACGTCCGGGTCATCGAAGCGCTCATCGTCGTCGAAAAATCGCTCGACGCGCTCGAAGCTCAACTTGTGACGGCTGCGGATTTTGGCGCGTCGGGCAGTAGTTAGCGTCGCCCGGCCAGTCGCGTCCAGCTCCAGGCGGAAGACCAATGCTCGCCGCTCCACGTCCGGGTTGAGGGAAACCAGACCTTCGCTCAAAGCGCGAGGCAGCATGGGCACCATGAGGCCCGGCAAGTAGTAGCTGGCGGCCCGCTTTTCCGCCTCGCGCCACAGGGCTGACCCTTGCGGGACGTAGTAGCTGGCATCTGCCAAGGCGTAGTGGACCACCCATCCCGAGCCGCTGCTCTCTACGAACACAGCCTGATCCAAATCTTTGGAGCTCGCGCCGTCGATAGTGACGAACGCGCGGTTGGTCAGATCTTCGAGCTCCGGGTCGTCCAGGCCGTTGCTTTGGATCCAAGCTTCGGTTTCCGCCATGACCTCCGCTGGGAAGATCGGATTGAGTCCGTATTTGGCGAGTATTTCGTACAGAGCGCTCAGCGGCCCGTCGCCGGTGGCCAGCAGCTCGAAGGAGGTACCGTTCTCGCCAAGGGACACGCGCACCACAGCGCCGATCGGCGCGCCGGGCACGGGAGCCTGCTCGGGCAAGGACGTGGATCCAGCTTGCCGTTCGAACAAGCTGATAGCCAGCGGACCCTCGTCCCCTTCAAACACGCGTCCCACGAACTCCGCGGGCGCTTTCCCCTTCATTTCAGATCGACCAGCAGGCTGGTGCGGCCGCGGTTGACCGCGGCTGCGCAGATGAGCCAAGGGACGGAATTCGGCACGAAGCGCAGGCTAGCGTAGCCTTCCGCCGTCCCCCAGCGCCCTCTGCTCTATTTCTTTTTGCCGCCGAGTACCTGGACCATTTTGGCGAGCTTCTGCGCCTTACGACCCTTGGCGGTGATCTTGTAACCACGGTCCCGAATGGTGCCGTCGGCCTTCACGTACCCGAGCTTCCCCATGCGTCCCAGGTAGGTGTAGACATGCGTAAGGTCCACACCGCTCTTGGTGGTGATGCTTTGGGCGTCCGTCGACTTGCTAGACAGCGAATTGAGAACCTTCAGTTCGTTCGGTCTCGGAAGCGCTGCCCTGTAATCTTTTCCATGCATAGGATTATCTTAAGCTGGTGTTCCACCGCTGGATATGACCTGCTGGGGCCAAACGTGCATCGGATAACGTTATCGGCCGAATTGCGCAGGCCGTGGGCACCAAGCGACCCTAGAAGGGACAACCGTGCAGGGTGACACGTGTAGCGAGATCTCGGCAATTGGCCAACAAGATCTGCTGCTCACTCGCGCGAACGGGTAACGAAGCAGACCCACAAGCGCTCCAGCGGATCGCAGCTGGGGGAAAGGAGGCTGCCAACACCCACCTACAACTCCGAGATTTCGGCCGTTACTCGCATCGGGACAGCCCACTTGCGGCAGATTCCTGGCAGGACGGCCTATCTCCGCAGAAGGCATTGGTCGGGGGAGACGCTTCCGACAGCCGCTCAAAGGATGCGACGCGTCATTGGAGTCTCGATGCACCTGGTCGGAGTACGCGCTCAGCTGCGGTCCAGATCGGCCTCAATCTTGGCTGGTCATCATCTTCATCTCGCCCACCGACACTTTTAAGCGCCTCGCTTTTCGGCGCTCTTCGCTGGCCTCGAAGGCGCTGACGGCGTGAAGCTCTGACAGGTAGTCGAGGTGGCCCGGAGAGGTGACGACCATGATGTCGTCACTCTTGATGCCGTCCGGGCTCGAATATCCGCAGGACTCGGCCACCATTTGTGTTTCTTTGTAGAGCGCTTTTGCGTAGGTCGCGACGCGCTCCGCGGCGGCTTCGATGTTCAGGGCCTTTTGCAGCTTCTTGTCTTGGGTCGCGATGCCCGTCGGGCAGTGGTTGGTGTGGCATTCGAGCGCCTGGATGCAGCCCAAGGCCAGCATGAAGCCGCGAGCCACGTAAGTCGCGTCCGCTCCCAGGGCCATGGCGACGGCCACGTCGATCGGCGTAGCTATCTTTCCACCCGCAAACAGCACGACCCGTTCACGAACCTGATGCTTCTTGAGCGCCCAATCGGCGACCGCGATAGCTTGGCGAATCGGTAGACCGCAATGGGACGCCAGCACCAGCGGGGCCGCACCCGTTCCGCCATCTCCGCCGTCGATCGCGATGTAGTCAGGACCGCGCCCGGGCTCTTTGGCCATCTTCTCGGCAATCGATTCGATCTCTTCAGTGTGCCCAATCACCATTTTGATACCCACGGGTTTCTTGGTGATGCCCCGAATGTGGTCGATGAAATCAAACAGACCATGCACATCCGAGAACTCGGCGTGGCGAGGGGGCGAATGGGAATCGACGCCCATTGGCAGCCGACGAATCTTCGCGATTTCGGGCGTGATCTTTTCCTTGAGCAGCATGCCGCCTTTGCCCGGTTTGGCGCCCTGGGCCAATTTGATCTCGATCAGCTTGACCTGCTTGTGTTGGCCAATCCGGGCGAGTGCCTCGTCATCCAAGCTGCCGTCCTCTTTGCGCACGCCGTACTTGGCTGTGCCAATCTGAAAGACCAGATCCGCCCCGCCGTACTCGTGGCAAGGAGCCAGGCCCCCTTCGCCACAATTGTGAAGGATACCCACCTTTTTGGCGCCGAGATTCAGGGCGGCGTGAGCATTGAAAGACAGCGCCCCAAATGACATAGCGCTGATGGCGACGAAGTGTTCCATGGTGTACGGCTCAACGCCGGTGTGTTCACCGATGACCTTCTTGTAGTGTGAGCCGAACTCCTCGCCGGTCTTGCTGGCCTTGTTGGTGAAGGTGGCGGGAAGGGCAATCACCGCACCAACCTGGTCCATGGCATTTTGGCTGCCGAAGCCAATGGTGTTCCGGATCCCCCGCGCCGTCTGGTAGACCCAGTTGCGGGTGATGCGGTCAAACGGAGTCTCCTCGCGGTCGCCCGCAAACAAATATTGGCGTAGTGGGGGACCCGATGTGGTGAGCAGTTTCCTTCCCCAATACAGAATTGGAAACACGCGTTGCACGGGTTCGTTCACTTGGCTCGAATCGTGGACGTAGACCACGATCATCCCCGCGACCAACGGGGCCGCGACGACCGGGCCAAGATACCAAAGCACCCACTGCCAGGTGCTCATGCCCTCAGCAATCAGATCGAGCGTCAGGTACACGTAGCCAGCGCCAAAGGCCGTGGCGAGTAGGAACCAAGAAAACGTCCAGCGATTGAAGAACGCTAGTAGACGGCTGAAAGTCGGTGCGCGCGCCACCGACTGCTGAATGAATCGTTCTTCTCGCCCCATGAGCCCTCCTCCAGGGCAGGTTGACCCTGCACCGCGAACCTATGCTAAAACCCGGGAATGCGGAAGGCCTGGAAGGGGCGTTCGAGGTGGCCAAGTAACGTCTCGGTCGCCTTGCTTTGGGCTTGCGCTAGCCCAGCGACAGCGCCTCAACATCCCGGGGCGCAGCAGCCTGGCCGCAACCAGACGGTGGCACCGACCACTTCTGCCGCCGACGCGGCGCCGTTGTGTCAGCCTGACCTACAGCTCTCCGCCGTCGGCACACCGAAGCTGCTGAAGCTTGACGGCGCGGTCGACGAATGGCGCTTCACGCCCGATCTATCGACCTCTGCCTGCAGCGTTCAGGTTCGGGTGGCGCGTGCTGCAGACGGCCTGTACCTGGTTGGGCGAGCCTACTACCAGAGTCCGCCGCCACTGCTCGACAAGCTGGAGGCGCAGCTATCGTTCGGGTTTCCGTCCTTGGCGTTTGGGGCGCCCAGCTTTGGAAGTCAATGGGGCCCAGTCGAGATCGAAAAGCCAGAAGACTGCCAGGATGAAGATCGATTCATGGGCGGGATCAGCCCGCTGCAAATCTCCGAGTGTGAGCAGTGGCTCGAGGCTGCCCGTGCGTGGCAGAAGTCGATGCGGCCCTCGTTGATGGGTAGCTTCACGATCAGACCCAAGGTGGAGAATCTGCCGGATGGCTATAGCTTCGAAGCGCGAATTGAGGCCGCGCGCCTACCGAAAATCTCGAGCTACCCCAGTGACGAGATTTGGCTTCAAGTGCGCCTGCGAGAAATGGCAGGCGGCGACGCGCGGGAGCTGAACGTCTCTGGTCCTCCGAGCACGAGTCCGAACGGTAGCGCCGAAGCTTGCGCCTATTGTCCCAGTCCGTTTACTGGTCGGCAGCGCTTGTCATGGGCGCCCAGCTCTGACGCAGCGTCTAGGTACCTGGAGGCAGTCCAAAGCCAGCTAGGTGACGGCATGATGCTCTACCCGTACTCGCTCGCGCCGGAAGCGGTAGATATCTACGCCCCGGCAATCCGAGGTTATCAGTACACTCCAAGCGAACCCTTTCCCGACCACTATGTCGTGCGTTTTTCCGAAGCGGTGGAACATGCACGTCTGGGTGACATTCGCGTGGTCGGGTTTCAGTCTGGGATGAGCATCGGCAGCATGGTGCCCTACCACCTGTTTACACTTCGGGGAGATCAAGTGGTGGACGTGGTCGAAGTTCAGAACTTCGAGCTGGTTCGTAGCGTGCAGAGAGACGTGGCTGGGAAGATGGAGCTGCACTTGCTCAGCAGCGCGGAGACCTCACGTACCTGGCTTGGGACCGGAATGTGCGGAGCGTGCCCAGCGCTGCGGGTTGCGCTGGTAGTCGTGAATGAGGCTGGCCGGTTTCAGGTGACCGGCTTGTTCGGTGACCTGACATCGGAGTTGTCAATCGAACTCCAGGCTATGCCAGATCTGAGCTCGATCGACGTGCGGCTGGAGGAGCTGGATCCTGATAGTTCGGAAAATTTAGTGCGGACCGTGACGCATTCAGCCACATACAACCCGGCCACCAATCGCTACGAAGAGAGCTCCCACGAGGGGCCGTGGCAAAAGCAGTAGAACACGCGCGACGCCGACCAAAAGCTCAACTACTCCGTTTCGTGGCGGAATAGTGTCTTGGGGCGATCAAGTGGTCCGCTCCAGTGTTCATCTTTTTCGGTGTCCTGATGATCGCCTTCGTGCCCCTTGTCCAGACCACACTTGAGCTCGATGCGCTTCTTGACCACGTTCGTGGTGGTGTCGGATACCTCGAGCGTGATGACCAGCACGGCCTCCGCGCTACAGCTGTTCTTACTACTGTTCATGATGTATTTGATCGATCTCGTCAGGTGTTCTGCCGGGGCGGGCGGTCACTCTTGCGATTCAGGCGTGCGATGATCTCGCGTTTCAACTTGCCGAGATCGTAGCGCGCGGGACGGCTGCCTTTGGGTAGCTGCTCAATATCCCTGGAGATGGCATTCACGATGATGCGGTGGCCCTGCGAGAGCGCAAGCGCAGCACCCAAACGTTCCAGTTCCTGCTCTTCCCCGACTGAAGTTTGCCCGTCAAGCCGCGTCATCCAGGACGCGACGGCGTAGACGAACAAGCGGTCCGCTTCCGGCAGATTTTCCAGGTTGAGCTGGCGCGTCGAAGCAGGGTCTTTGGTAGCTGCTTCGATCTCAGCGATTTCCTCTAGCTCCAAACCCTCGTCAGCTGCCAGGCGCACGATCGCATCGGCCTCTTCCTGATCGAGCTCTCCATCTGCCCAGCCGATGGCGGCCAGAGCCATGAATACTTCGCGACTCAACTTCTGATCTGACATGTCCGCTGAAGTATTGGCTATATCACAGGCCGGCGCACGTCTCGGCCAAAGAGACCCCAGGCGGGGCGGACTACTCATACATTCAGCCATGGGCACCGAGGGTCATGCGCTTGCTCCAGTCGGGGGCCCGACTGAAGCGGACTTCTGGATTGCAGATTTCGGCTGACACTGGGTGACGCCCGAGCGGCAACGCTCACGCTTCGGTTTCCATTCATCGCAGTACACGGGAGGTGCTAGTTAGCGAAGCAAGATGATTGGGCTAGTGAAGAGTTTTGGGCTGTTGGGGGGTGTGCTTCTACTGTGCGGCGGGTGTTATCGGCACGCTGGCGTCAGTTCGGTCAAAGTCAGTGAGCCCGGTGTGCACGTCGTCAGCGCTCACGGTACGACTTCCATCGTGTGGAATCAGGGCGACAAGACTCGGGTCTGCACGCTGCCGACCGGCGGAAAGAAGTACGCTGGGCATGGCTACAGCCATCGCAAGGGCGGAGAGCATCACGCAAGAGTGGGTGGGGGACGCGGAGCCCACGGAGGGGCAGGTGCGCTGCTCTTTCGCCTGTGCGAAGCGCGGGGTAATGGAGATATCACCGTCGCGCAATATGACGTGGCCCTGCAGCAACTGCTCCGGGTGATGAAGATGGCGCATGGTCGCCCTGGACATCCTGGAATGATGCACGGGCACCATGGGGGGCACGGACATGGTGGCAAGGGCAAAGGGCACGGAAGGGGCCCCCATCCCCATTGCAAAGCCGGGCAGTGCGGCATGCCAGCGGACTCCGCACCTGAGGCGCAGCCGAACGCGCCTGCATCGGAGTGAGCTCAGCGCCCCCGTCTGGGTGAGCCCTCGGGCATCGTCGGGGGCGTGCTGCTCACATCCAGACTTCGACCGTAGTGCCCTGAGCGTCGCTGCTGACTTGGGCGCGCCCCCCTCGGCTTTCCGCGGTGGCTAGCACGATAGCCAAACCCAAACCGGTGCCTCCGGTGTCGCGCTCGGTCGTGAAGAAACGCTCGAACAAGCGCTTCTGGTTGTCGGGACTGATGCCCGGACCGTCGTCGCTCACTGTGACGTGTAGCTTGGCTCGATCAATGCCCACGCTTACCGTCACAGGCTGGCTGCGGCGATAACGCAGCGCATTGTCGACGAGGTTCACGATCACAGACTCCAGCGCGCTCACACTGCAGCGTTCATCGCGCAGTTTTGAGTCGACCTGCACAGCTTCGCCGTAGCGCTGGCTCAGCGAGCTCAGCCAGTCCCGGATCCTGACGGCATCATCGTCCTGTTCATGACGTGCCTCGAGCCGGGCTAGTTGAAGCAGGCGCGTGATGAGTCTGTCCGTCCGTTGCGCAGCGGCGTCGATGTTTGCCAAAAATCTTTGGCGTTGGGCTTCCCCCATACTGTCGCCCTGCTCTTGCAGCAGCTCTACCGCACCACGGATGGACGTGAGCGGCGTCTTGAGTTCGTGGCTGACGTTGGCAGCAAACTCCTCGATGTAGCGGCTCTTGGCTTCTAGCTGCGCGGCGCGCTCGTCTAGCGCCACGCCGAGGGTGTGGATTTCGACTGGCGCTGGCAACTCCCGAAGCCGCAGATCGTCGACTTCGCCGCTTTCCAAGCGCTGTTTCATTTGCAGTAAGGGCCTGGAGATCAAGCGCGAGAACAGGAAGCTGACCAATACCGCCAACCCCACCACCAATAAGACTCCGTAGAAGATGTCCCGCCGCTGCTTGTAGAGCCATTCTAGACCGGACTCAGCCGTGCGAGACAGCAGCACGGCGGCAATCACCTCACCGTCGTTCCAGACTGGCATTGCGACGAATACTCGCAGATCACCTCGCCGGCTGAGCGATCGCAATGCTGGCGTGGGCTCATCAGAGAGGCGCTGACGCAAAGCGGACGCATCCCTTCCCGCCAACGCCTGCTGAACCTCGGGCAGCATGTCGTAGCAATCATCCAGCGTGCGAGAAGAAGCGAGAGTGCAGCCCGTGGTGTCCAGCACACGCACGCCGCTCAGGTTGAACACTTGCGCATTTTGCAGCAAGCGATTGAGCGGAGCGTAGGCCTCAGTCTGCTTCGGTGACAGTGGCGTGGCTCTCTTCGGTAGAGGGTCTGGAAAGGGTGGGGATAGCTCGCTGATATCCACGATGCGGGAGTGAAGTGGCGTGTAGCTATTGGTGCTGTGCCAGCGGTCACGAGGGTTGCCCACCGGCTTTGCGTTCACAGAAGCCCAGACTTCTTGGACGTGGGCGGCGACTAGGGCGCCCTGAGCGTTCAGCTCGCGCTCGGTCAGTCGCACCAAGATGGCTTCGAAGCTGCGCAGTGACAGCAGCGCCACTATCGGCGCGAGAAGTGCAGCACCTGCAACACCGAGCAGCACCCAGCGAATCGAGAGGCGTCGCATCTACCGTTCGCTCAAGCGATAACCCACGCCGTACACGGTATCGATGCATTCGTGACCAGCTGCTTTGAGTTTCTTGCGGATGCGCCGAATGTGGCTATCGACGGTGCGGTCCGAAAGAAAGTGGTCGTCACCATACGCCTTTTCGACCAGTTGCTTGCGGCTCAAGACCCGCCCGGGGCAGGAGAGCAGCGCTCGCAGCAGTCCGAACTCGCTGACCGTCAAGACGACGACTTCGTCGGCAACGCGGCACTCATGCCGGAGGGTCGAGAGCGTCAAAGGGCCGTGAGTGAGCGGCGGCATGTGTTCCGTCGCGCCGCTGGGGGACGCGGCGGTTCCCTCCGTCAGCAGCGCCTGTACGTCGTCGTAGCGGCGCAAGGTGGCCCGGACTCTGGCGACCAGCTCCCGGGGACTGAACGGCTTGGTGACGTAGTCATCTGCGCCCAGCTCCAGTCCCAAGATGCGGTCCAGCTCTTCGTCTTTGCTCGACAGAAATATGAGCGGGATGCGACTCCGCTCACGGATGCGGCGACATACGTCCAAGCCGTCGAGGCCGGGCATCAAGATGTCCAGAACCACCAGATCGAAGCCGTCAACCTGTTGCTCGAATAGCGTCCAAGCGGCGCGTCCATCGGCCGCTTCCGCCACCTGGTATCCCGCCTGAGACAGCGCAAAGCGCACAACCTCCCGGATGTGGCCATCATCGTCAGCGACCAAGATGCGGCGTGAATTTTCGGTTTGCATGGTCGAGGCTCATTTTGCCCGGAACTGAGGTGGAGACTAGGGCTTGCACGAGACTTGCACAATCATTGCCGATTCTCTGCATGGGTTGTTAGCGGAGCTCTGCATCTGGAGTTTCTAGGCTGAGGGCATGTCAATCAAGCGTCTGATCGGTCTTATCGCCGTTTACATCCTCACCTGTGTGGCCTGGCTGGCGCTCGCCGCCGTGAACGAGGCCCGTACGTCCAAGCAATCGCACAGCTTGCGCGCGCAAGTCAGCAGCCTCTGGGGCTGGGGGGCGCCACAAGCCCAACAGGCGCCACAGCTCCAGTTTCGGGCAGTGACCCCGTCAGAGGTTAGCGCCTCGGGCTCAGTGGTCATCTCTGAGCAAGAAGCGGCGCTGCTCAAGCTACAGTTTCCAAAGCCCGAGCCGGAACACGAAACCAAGGATCAGAAGAACACAGCGCAGAAAAGGCCAGCTCAGAAGAAGCCGAAGCAAGAAGCGGGGGCAGAGGAGGAGAAGCCGCGCCTTTGGGTGCTTCGCAGCGACGCTCTGCCGGTCGTGGTCAACGCTTCAACCATCGAGGCGTCATTGCGTTCCGATCCTCGGCGTAAAGGATTGGTCTGGTACGCGTTGTACGACGTTGGGTTTGACGGCAAGTACGTGTACCAGCACGCGCGCGAAGAAGCCGGCTACCTCGACATCGAGCTGGCCTTGCCCACGCTCTCCGCGCTCTACGATGCGTTAGTATTCGAGGTGGACGGGCAGGATCGCCGCGCCGCCCTGGATCCTGCGACAGGACGATTCAAAGTGTCGATCCCCGTGGTTCCCGGGCAGCGTGTGAACTTCAGCGCCGCCTACACCAGCCGTGGTTCGGACAGCTGGAGTTATGCGCCAAGCAATGGCGTGCAGCAGCTGGAGAACTTTCACTTCAACCTGCTGACGAACTTTACGGACATCGACTTCCCTGAGATGACGCTAGCGCCATCGGACAAGGACCGCACCGGCGATGGTTGGAAGCTGACTTGGGACCTCAAGTCGACCGTAACGGGTCATGGTATGGGCATGGTATTGCCCCAGCACATCCAACCGGGCGAACTCTCCACGGCATTGACCTTGTCGGCGCCAGTGAGCTTGCTCTTCTTTTTCGTCATGCTGTTCATGTTGGCGACGCTGAGAAAGTTGGACATTCATCCCGTGAACTACTTGTTTCTTGCGGCTGCCTTTTTTGCGTTCCATTTGCTGTTTTCCTATTCGGCGGATCACTTGACCGTGCCGTGGGCGTTCGCCTTGAGCAGCGTGGTGAGTCTGGTTTTGGTGGTTTCGTACTTGCGGTTGGTGGTGTCGCCGAAGTTTGCGCTGCGTGAAGCAGCGCTCGGACAGTTGGTGTATTTGATCGGGTTTTCTCTGGCCCATTTCTGGGAAGGCATGACGGGATTGACGATCACCGTGATGGCGATCATCACCTTGTTCTTGCTGATGCAGGCGACGGGTCGCTTGCGCTGGTCTGAAGTGTTGGCGCGGACTCCATCGCCACCGAAGCCACCCGCCTATGGGCCGCAGCCAGCATACGGCGCACGCTTGCCCTAGTAGACGTTTCCGAAAAAGCAGCGAGGGCGGCGGGCACCACACCGCCGCCCCCGCAGGGAGAATGGACTCAGTCGACTAGTTTGAACTCAACGCGCAGATCGAAACCTTCGCTGGGGTTGAGACCGAGAAAGCGTTGGATGGCTTCACCTTTGGCGCCGGCATACTCATCTGTGCCGCCAGTGATCGGTCGGTGCCAGGGTACGTCCACTTCGGCACTTTCGTAGCCTTCGTTAGTGAGCACGAAGTCTGATTTCTTACCGGGCTTGTAGCCGGGCTTCTCATAGAGATCCCAGTGCTGGGTGGTGATGACCATAGCGCCCGATTCGGTATGAGCGCCGTCTCCGACGAAGTAGCCACGGCAAGTCCAGATCCCGAGAACCTCATCGGGAAACGCAGGCGATCCGTCGGCCTTTGTCCCAGTGTGCTCGTCGAGAAACCCATCGGGGTAGACATACCCCTGTGTGATGAAGGTGTTGCCGTAGGCGGGCAGTCCGTCTTCGAATACGGGGGCATCGCTGAAACTGAAGCGGTACATGTTTTCGGAGACGTCGTAGTTGAGGGTGCTGCTCGAGTCGCCGTCTTGATTCGGTGGGTCGATGTCGGGCTGCTCAACAGGGTTGCCTTGCTTCATCAGGTCGTCCATTTCGGACTCGGACTTGGCCTCTTCACAGCCCAGGCTGGAGATGGCGACGGCGCAGGCAACTACCAGATACTTCAAGTTGTTCATTTGCTTGGTCCCTCCTCTATTTGCTCATGACGTAGTAACGGTTTTGTGGATCGTGGGGCAGCGTGTGTTCGATGACGCCGCTGAAGCCGGCTTGGCCCAGCAGTTCGCGGGCTTTCTCTCGGCCCCACATGGCTCCGAGTCCCAAGCCGTTGTCTGCCAAAGACACGCTCATGCAGTGCATGGTGGAAACGGTGTACAAGAACGTACCCATGGGGTGGCTGAGGTTGTTGTTGACGTTGCTGGACGCATCGATGTCCTGCATCAAGTAGTGGCCTCCAGGCTTCAGCGCTGCGTAGATGTTCTTCAAAACCACATCCGGATGAGCCTGGTCGTGGATGGCGTCAAAGGTGGTGATGAAGTCGAAGCGAGCGACGGCGCCTGGCTCGAAGTCTTGGTTGAGTTTGCTGGCGTCCAGCTGCTCAAACACAACGTTTGTTAGTCCTAGCGTCTTGGCTTCTGCGCGGGCTTCAGCCAGCGGCGGTTCACAGAGATCAAAGCCCGTGAAGCGACTGCTTGGAAACTGCTTGGCCATGGCCAGTAGCGCCTTGCCGCGACCACAACCCAGATCGAGCACGTTGGTGCCTTGACGCAGGCGCGCTTCAATCCCGGGGACAATGGGTAGGATCACATCGAATAGCGATGACAACGTGCTTTGGCCGCTATCTTCGGCCATGATCTCGTGGAAACGCTCGAACTCGGCGTACCGCAGGCCTCCGCCGTGCTTGAAGCAGTTCAGGATGCCGTCTTCGACCTGACCAAACATGCCGACGTACTGCATGAACCCGGCCATGTTGTCGGAGCCGCCAGCTTTGGTGAGCAGGGGACGCCGCTCAGCCGGAAGCGTGAACAGCTTGCCGCTGCTATCGACCTCAACGATGCCCGCGCAGGCCATGGCGCCGAGCCACTCGCGCACGTAGCGTTCGTTCAGCTTGGACAGCGCCGCGAGCTCGGCGCTGGTCGCGTTTTCGGTTCGAGACAGGGCTTCGAACAAGCCGCTGCGATGGCCGAGCGATATCATCACAGCGAGCGCGCCGCCGTTGAGCGCGTTCATGATCTTGTCAGCGAAAGCTTCGCTTTCATCGATGCTGATGGAATGGGCGTGACACATTGGGTTCTCCTCGGGGTTCGGGGGGTTACGCTGAGGTGGCGTGACATCCCGAGGAACGGTGTTCCCTATGTGGTCGCCAAGGGGGCTTCCTGCATCCCATTGCGCCTTTTCACCACAATCTGCCCGTATTCCGCCGCGCGAGCGGAAGGTGCCTTGTTGTTAACGAAGTGCCGAGCCCGGCAGGCTCCCGCATTGAACCTCCGGCACTAGCGGCATCACCGCCGCGCTTGGGCTACGGGGGCAGCGAGCGGTTAGGGCCTAGCGCGGGATCGCGCACGAGTCATGGCTCCGAGATGCTCTCGTACCATGCGACCGCGTGGACACTCCGCTTCAGGTGAGCTCTAGGGGGCCGTCGCCGTCTGATGCGAAGCTCGATTCGCTCAGCCCCATGGCTTGCATGATGTTGACGTACAACTTGGAGATAGGCGTTCGCTCTGGGTACACCACATGGCGCCCGGGACTCAGTGCACCTGCACCTCCGCCAGCGAGCAGCACGGGCAGGTTGTTGTAGTTGTGCCGGTTCCCGTCCGAGATCTCGCTCGAGTAGAGCACGATGCTGTTGTCCAACAACGTTCCCTCGACGTCTGGGACACTGTCCATTTTTTCGAGCAAGTATGCGAGCTGCTCAACTTCCCACTTGTCTACGGTCCTGATCTTTGCGTAGTTTTCTTCCCTGCCTAGGTGATGCGCGAAGCTGTGATGGTGGTCGGGAATGCCGAGCCAAGGAAAGCTGAGCGCGCCGTCGCCGCCGTTGCCCAGCATGTAGGTGGCAACTCTGGTTGAGCCGCACTGTAGGGCCAACACGATCACGTCTAGCATCGCTGTGATCTGCTCCGGCACGGCCTCTGGGTGCTCGGGAGCGCTCAGCTGGCTGCATCCTGCTGCGCCCAAGTTGGCGTTGTTCTGAATTCGCTGCTCCAAGTCTCTGACACTCGATAGGTACTGATCCAATTTCTGATTGTCAGTCGCGCCAAGCCGGGGTTTGAGCGAGCTAGCCTGCGCGCCTACGTAGTCCAGCACGCTCGCCTTGAGCTGCCGACGACGCTCCAGTTCCTGATCACTCGCCGCTGGGTCGATTCCAGCGAACACTTGGTCGAACGCCGCATCGACGCGGATGGTTTTGGGCATGGTGAGTCCGCCCTCGCCGTAGGAGATGTTTTGGATGAAGACCCCGGGGTAGCCCTGATCACGTCCGTTGTTGTGCACGCCCAGCTGCAGCGATTTGATGGGGCTTTGTACTCCGACCTGATTGGCGATGAGCTGATCCAGAGAGATCCCATTGGGCTCATCGCCGCTCTTGACCTCCGAATCTGTATGAATGTTGACGCAGGTCAGAAACGATCCTGTGCCCCGCGCATGACCACCGCCGACGTTGCGATCTGCACCGGAGTTGTACAGGTCTGTGAGCACTGAAACCTTGTCCTTTATCGGCGCCAGCGACTCGAGCGGTGGCGTCAGCTCGTAGCCTTCTCCCACGGCGCTCGGCGTCCAGTCCTGCATGTGCTTGCCGTTTGGCACATAGAACGCGACGAATTTGGCGTTGTCGGACGCGGCGCGCGCGGTGCGTGGTTGAAAGAAGTCGAGAGCAGGAAGGCCGACCGCCACCGCGCCGCTGGCACTCAGCCAACGCCTGCGGGACATGAGGAACGAAGAACTCTTGGGATTCAATTTTCACCTCGACGCATCAGGAATGGGTCACTCGTTGCCACTCCCATCACCAACGAAGTCAACGTGGGCTCCGCGCCAGCATCAGCCGCGATTTGGTCCAGATAGGGAGTGTCGCTCTCGACCGTTTCTCGGCCGAGGGCAAAAGTCATCAGCTTGTCAGTGGCGCAGCTCGGGAATCTCGGGTCAGCCGCCACCAGCTGAACGAGCTCCTGGGGGCCGAGAAATGTTCCCTGCCCGAGCAGCTCCCCACTGGGATCGATGCGTTCACCGTTTTCGGTTTCACGATACCGACCTAGAGCATCGAAGTTTTCTAAGCCCAGGCCAATCGGGTCCATCATCTGATGGCAGCCGGCGCAAGCGGGGTTGGCGCGGTGCTCCTCCAGGCGCTGACGCACCGTCCCGTCCAGTGGATCGCCTAGCTCAGTGTCCACGTCGGCCGGCGGTGGGGGCGGATGAACGCACAGCAAGTTCTCCAGTACCCAAAGGCCCCGCCGCACCACGCTGGTGCGTGTGGGATAGGACGTCAGCGTCAAAATCGATGCGTGCCCGAGTAGCCCGAGGTCAGCGCGAGGAGTGCTGCTCAAGTCCATCATGCCGTTCATGTCGCGCACTCCATCGAGACCGTAGAACTCCCGAAGCGCTTCGTCGATCGACCCTTCGTTAGCCCCCAGCAGTTCGCGGAGCGGCAAGCCCGAATGCAGCACTCGACTGAACAACTCGGAAGTCTGATGGGACATGGAATCCCTGAGCGTCGCATCGTATTCGGGAAATTGCTCGGCATCCACCGCGTGCACCGCTAGCTTGCGCGTGCCCAGCCACTGATCGGCGAAGTTGCTCGTCATGGCTGCGGCCTTTGGATCTGCCAGCATCCGGGTCACTTCGCTGCGCAGTTGCTGTTCGTCATGCAGGAGCCCTTGGCTGGCGAGATCGAACAGCTGTTGATCGGGCATGCTGCTCCACAAGAAGTATGAAAGGCGTGACGCCAGCTCATACTGTCCGACAGGATGCGGTTGCGGGGAGGTCGGGTCCGGATCGAATTCGATTCGAAATAGAAACAGCGGGGATGTCAGCACGCCTGCGAACGCCAACTCCAAGCCTTGCTCAGGGGTCTCCCCTTGGCTGGATAGTTGTAACAGTTGCTCGATCTCTTCTGGCGAAGTTGGCCTCCGCCAAGCTTGACTGGCAAACTGGCTGAGGATTTGGCGCTGGCACTCCGCATCCTGTAGTTCCGCGCAAGTGAAGAAGGTGGTACGAGCTGGCGCACCCGGGGCCACAGCTTGTTGCGCTAACTCGGCGGCAGTGGTTTGAAAGACTTCGAGCTGGTTGGGCGCCACGCCCAGCCACTGCCAGTTGTTGTCGAATCCTCCTAGGCCGCCGTCCGCTGGAAGCCGCTGCGACAAGCCAGTCGTCTCGATCCCCAGAAGGTCGCGCACCGTGTTTTCGTACTCGACCGGCGTGAGCCGCCGCATGCTCACCCGTCCAGGATCGACCGCCCCACTGCTGGGTGGCACTTCGGGAGAGATAGGGTTTTCGGAGAGCGCGTCGGTGCCAGGACTATTGGGCACCCCTTCGAGCGCGCCGGGGCTACCCGCACTGTTGCCCGACTCACTGCCGAGTTCGCTGGCCAGCTCTCCCGTGCACCCAAGCCCCAAGCAGAGCCCGATGATGGAACTCGTTAGGTGGACTGCAATCGCTGAAGCGCGAACGTGGCGCGGGACAGTGAGTAGATGAAAACATTGCGCTGGCTGCTTCACGTCAAACCAGACCTCGACGCTTTGACCTTCTAGGCCAGCAATGTTCACCGGAGCGCCCGATGTGCAGCAAGGACAGAAACTTACTTGCGAGCGTTCCCTGATGAGTCGGGCGCCAAGGTGCTTCGTTCTACGCTTGGACGAACCTGGCCCCGGTTCAGGTGTCGATGTGTCTCATGCTCGTGGGCCGAAGGTACTGAGGATCCCAACGTTGTCCTTCGAGGAACCTAGGTGTTCCGCCTTGACGGCTCGGCAAGTGAGCACGCTGGAAGTATATGGAACCACTTTTCGTCTTGCGAGGAGTCGCAGCCGCAACGACCCTCTTATACCTGAGCGCTGCGTCGCTCGTGGCCTGTTCGAGCGATCCGCGCTCAGCAGCTAAGCCGACTGACTTCGACGAAGCTGAGGCTGGGTCCGGGGGCGCGTCTCTACAGAACAGCGGAGGAGTTGAGCCGCTGGTCGGAGGTTCCGGCGGAATGCTCTCCTTCGGTGCAATGGCGGGATCCGGTGGAGCGCCGCCGACTGGTGCAATGGCGGG
>JBNLEN010000099.1:0-23340 GCA_050304975.1 Polyangiaceae bacterium | reverse complement strand
ATAGCGGAACATACGTCCGCTGTAGTCGTCCCCGTTGTACTCACCAGTGAGCAAGCTTGGCGGATTGGAGCTTTGATCCACAGACGCCCAAGAGAACTTCTGCGTATCACAGCCAACAGCGTCATAAGCGCCCACCTGAGGCAACACGTACTTGTAATTGAATGCGTATCCTTCACCATTGAGCATGCCGATGTTGTGATCTGCCGTGCTGCCGCTGGTATTGGCGCGCAGGATCGACTTCGTATCAAACACGCGCAACCCCCTACTCGTGTCGACCACATAGAGATAGCGCCCCACCCAGGCAATGCCGCCAACGTGAATATTCACATTCCTAAACGTCACCTCCCCATTTTTGGTGTACGGCTCTACCAACAGGACGTGCCGATAGGTGATGTCATTCATGCTGGTCACGTCAACGAATGAGATTCGCGAGCCGCGCCGCTTCCCGTCGGACCAGCTGCATTCGTCATCATGCCAGCTGATCGCGAGCACCTTCTTTCCCGCAGGCGTCACTCCAGACGCGTCAATATATGCATCCGCAGACCCAGAGATCCCCTGAGGACGCCAGCAAACACTTCTGTCGTCTATGTAGTTGAACCCTGTATGATAGTGCTCAACGTCCCGCACGTTGCTGAGATACTTGTTGAGAATTTTCAGCCCATCACGGTTGCCGTCGTTGACCACCTGATCGATGGTGACGCGATTCATGCTGTCGGCGAGGGTGGAAATCCGCTGTGCTTGCGCTTTCCAACTTCGTCGGTCCTCCAGTTTGAACTTACTGCGAGACAATGATGTCATGGGCGAATCGGTCTTGGTAGGAGGGCTAGTGGTTGGGCAGCTAACAAGCGCCGAGCCCACGCTGTCAAACTCAGGATCATGCTGAGCGTCAGCCAGCTCGTCCCAGGTTTGAGCGTCATCTATCCCGCCGCAAGCCGCGACCAACGCCACGCCTGCGACCGCAAAAATCGATTTGAGGTTTGTCATGGCGCAGCGCCAATGCACGGCATGTGCCAGCTCCCGCTGCACATCTCGCAGCGCCCCTCGCTGGGGCGACTTTTAGGCAAAAAAGCTCGGCCATCAGAAACGCGACCATTGAGCGACAATCATCCACTCCAAGCGCTCGCGCGCGCAAATGCGCGCCAGACAATGCGTCGCCGGCCGGACTCGAGAATCGAGCATCCACATTGGGCCGCGGACATCATTTTCGCAGTCTCACCGTCTCGTGCGAACGCATCATCGGCAGTGGGCCTTCGCCGCGGCAATGCTCAACCAAGTCTTCCAGCAAGCCGGGCAGCGGGAGCGAAACATCAAGCACTTCGAGCATGGTTGCTCCGGATTAGCACCGTCGCCGTAAGAGCGGCCCAACGGACGAACTCCAACGCCCGCGGCGGCGTTGCCTCGCAGCGTGCAACAGGCTACGACACGTACCGTCGAAATGAGGTATTGGTTCGTGTTTTTCCCGACTAACTCAGGGCTCAGACGTTCAGCTTCCGAGGCACCGCCTGGGCATGATGGCGGCCGCTGGCTAGCTCTGACCCTATTGAGCTGCGTCCTATTGAGCTTTGGCCTGCTGAGCTGCGGTGCGGATGACCCCGCAACCAATCCGGCGACAGGAGGCATGCCCGGTATTGACGCCAGCGACGGCGAAGGCGGAATGCAGGTGGCAGGAGGCACTCCAGGCGCTGGCGCGGGGAACGACGCTCCATCGGGTGGATTTGCCGGCGACAGCGGCGGCGAAGGCGGAAGCGCGGGAGCCGCGACCGAGGGTGGCAGCGCGGGCGAAGCCGGTGGCGGCGCCGCGGGTGATGCAACTGGCGGCTCCGCGGGCGCCGAAGCAACGGGTGGAGAGGGCGGCACTGCGGGCGCTCCTGAAGTCCAAGATTGCTCGGGCAAAACGGTCACTCCGGGCGACCATGAGATCATGTTGGAGGTCGACGGTCGCAGCAGAAGCTACGTGCTCCACGTGCCCGACTCCGTCGATGCGAGCGGCCCAGTACCGCTGATCCTGGATTTTCATGGAAACGGAAGCAACGCCAACGCCCAGCGTGGGAGCAGCGGCTGGCAAGAGAAATCCGACCAAGAAGGCTTCATCGTCGCATATCCCAATGGCCTCGGAAATTCGTGGAACGTTGGGGTGTGCTGCGGCGAAGCCCTGATGAGCAACTCGGATGACGTCGCTTTTGCCAAAGCGATCGTGGAACAAGTCAGCGCCGAAGCATGTATTGACCCGAAGCGTGTGTTCGCCACTGGCCACTCCAACGGCGCGGGCCTGGTGCATCGCATCGCCTGTGAGGGCGCCGAAGTGTTCGCCGCGGTAGCGCCCGCAGCTTCGGACATCGTGACGGATCCCTGCGAGCCCTCGCGACCAATCTCGGAAATCTCCTTCCGAGGAATGGCGGACGACCTAGTCGATTACAACGGTGGTAACACGGGCTCCACCGGTTGGTACTCACCTGGAGCCAAGCAGACACTCGAGATCTGGAAAGAGATCAACGGCTGCACGGGCCAAGTGGAGCCAGTGCTCGAATACTGCGAGACTTACACCATGTGTGACGCTGGCACCGAGGCCACGCTTTGCTCCTTGCCCGACACTGGACATGATCCCTACAACAACGCCGTGGGATTCGACGTTGTGGATGCAGCTTGGGCGATGTTCGAGCGGCAGCCGATGCCCTGAGCGATGCAAACCGAGATGACAAGGTACGATCGGAAATCCATGAAGCATACAGCCAACAACCACCACAGCTCGAGCGCTCGGCAGACGCTGTCTGGCACCTTGGGAGGCGAACGTCGGTGGCTTGCGGTCAGCTGTCTCGTCGCCGGCGCGGTACTGAGCGGGGGTACCAGCGGCTGCTCCGGTGAAGACACGCCAGCCATGAACGCAGGCGGAGCAAGTTTGCCCGTTGCGGGCAGTTCCGCTGGTGGAGCTGGCGGCAGTGACGGGCAATCAGGTGGCAGTGGCGGCAATCAGGTGATGGCCGGCGGCGCCGGAGGCAATGCGGGCGGCATGGCCGGCGACACGGCAAGCGGAGGAGATCCCAGCGGTGGTGACGCCAGCGGTGGTGACGCCAACGGTGGTGACTCGACTGGTGGAGAAGCAATGGGCGGCAACGCTGGCGACGCTAGCGGCGGCGAAGGCGGCACCGGCGGCGTGGATGGCGACGCCCCCTTGGGCACTTGCCCGACGCAGCTTCCGACGCTCGCCGCGGACAATGACACCAGCTTCTACCAAGAAGATCCCAACATCCCACACGGCATGATCGAGACAGTCATGCCTAGCAACAGCAACTCCAAAACAATGCGCGTCTACACCCCGCCCGGCTATGACGCCGACAGCGACGCGAACTACCCTGTGCTGTACATCAACCACGGCGGTGGTGAAGGCGATGCCCACTGGGGCTGCACGGACTCCAACAACTGTGGCTACGCTGGCGTCATACTGGACAAGCTGATCGCCGCGGGTGAGGCGGTGCCGATGATCATCGCCATGCCGGACACCGGCGATTGCGCCAACTTCGATTCACCGGAGCCCCCGGACTACGAAGATCCATGCACCACGCAATACGTGAATGACTTCATTCCTTACGTTGAGGCCAACTATCGCGCTAAGGCCGACCGCAATGCGCGGGCGATCGCTGGACTATCGATGGGCGGTCTCGTGACGCTCAGCACCGGTTTCGCACATCTGGAGATCTTCAGCGAAGTGTATGTGTACAGCTCTGGCTACATCGACAATGCACGGACCGTCTGGGAAATGAATCTGAGTGAGTATTTGGATGACCCAGAGCGCACGAACGGGCTTCTGAACGTGCCCGTGTATCTGGCCGCCGGCGACACGGATACGGCACTACCCAACGCGATGGCGGTCCGCGATATCTTCGAGGAGCATGGGGTCAAGACTCTGTGGCAACAGAGCAGCTTCGGTCATGAGTGGCGTAACTGGCGCCGCTACCTGGCGCAGACTCTGCCGTTGATGTTCCAGAACAACACCGGCTGCAACTGATCAGACGCGGCGTCAGCCAGGCCCCATCTGAGCCCTCGTAGCCACTGTCTACTCGCTTCCCTCTTCGGAAACGACAGATTGCCCGGCGTAGATCACCACGCGAGAGTGGTTTTCCGGCGTGACTTGGCTCGCATTGTATTGCGTGACGCGCTCCCTAAGCTCACTCAGCCTCGAGCGCATCTCCTTCAGCGTTCCCATGACCTCCTCGGCCATGGGATGATCTGGCCAAATGTCGATCGTGTAAGTGCTGCCCCCGACGAGATCGTCCAAGCTGGCCGCCTCCTGCTTGTTCGAGCGCAACAAGATGGTGCGCACCATGGCCTTGAAGTGGTCAAACACGGCAGCCTCCCAACCAGCATCCGCACCAAGCGGGATGACCAGGGCGCGCGCCTCGTAGTGCATCTCCCCCTTTTCCGAAAAGCGCTGAATGCGGCCCGCCTCTACCAGACGCTGTATTGGGCCTTCGATCACTCGTTCCTCGGTTTGTGCAAGCTTGGCAATTCGGGCCAGCGTCAGCGGGCCTTCCCGGAACATCAAAGCGACCAGTAGGTCATCATAGCCGTCCATGCCCGGCGTGGTCTGCAGTGCTAGCAGCTCCTCATCCGACGCGGCACGGTACGTGTTGTTGCCTTCCGCCAGGATAAGCTGGCTTTCGCACAAGTCCCGCAACACCGCTCGGACTTGGGCCTCGTCATCCATGGCGAAGCGCTGCAGGACTTCTTGTTTGGTGGTTTGCGGGCGAGCGCTCACATATTCGAGCACGACCTCCCACAACGAGCGGCCTCGCTCAGTGGAGCTTTCACTCAGACGCTGGATCTTCCGGCGATAGGTGCGCAATCCCAAGCCAAACATGTCGGCGCTGACTTTGCGACTGACTCCCTGACGCTCCAGCTCTCTCGCCAAGTCCAGAAATACTTGATTGGCCACCTGCGCCAGAGGAGCTCGGGCTCCGCCGCGCGTGGCTAACTGCGCAATCAGGATCGTCGTCTGGTGGACGATGGCGTTGATCAAGAACTCGATGTTCACGGCAGGGCCCCAGTCTGGACCCTACTCTGCCAGCTGCGCTCGGGGAGATAAATTTCGGGCAGCCCGAATGCAGCGTCTACAAATCGTCATCCGCAGGAGGATCGATCACATAGGAGAACGCCGCGTAGGCGGTGGCGCCCAAACAGCCAAGCGCCAAAAACGCCAATATCCAGCCAGCTTCCACGGGTTCAGGGCTGACCAACTGACGAAGCAATCCAATCAGAGCGAGCATGCCACACCAGAATCCAAGCAAGTAGGCCACCGCGTCCCTGGGACCCGCTATCAAATGAGACGACGCGTCGCCATAGCGTTGGCGCCTGGCCCTTCGCAAGAGCAGCGCCACCAAGGCGCTCACACCGACGCAGATCCCAATCCAAAGCCAGAAGTCGAGCCCTCCTCCGGTAATCGGAAACCAACCGGATCCAGCAATACCGACTGCCACAGGAATACCAACCGCATAGACGGCATAGATGCCTGCATCTCTGATACGCTCGATCCAAGCGCCCAAGCGTCCTCCTGTGTCACGCGCCTGGATGAGGGCACGGCGAGCCGGAGACATCCGATAGTCAGTCCGTTCGTCTTCGTCGGTCATGAGCAGCGGAGGGGTAGGAGAGTCAACTACTGGAGTAGTCGACCACAGCGTGGCACACGCCGCGAAACACTTCGCAGGCAATTTGATGGGTCCCTGCGATTTCGCCGGCTTGGCGTCCGCCCAACTCCGCTTGCACCGGAGCTCGAATGTCCCCTAAATTGGGGGGATGCGCTGCTGGATCCGTTGGAGCACAACATCAATCGTCTTGGGGACTCTCCTGCTGTTCGCTAGTCACGCGAGCGCGGCAGGTGGAACCATCAAGCAACCAGGCAATCATCCGGACTACAGCTGGGAACTGGAGCCCCACCTCGTCGTTGGACTATTCAAAGGACCGGGTGAGTTCAAGGGCAAGCCGGGTGGGGGTGGGTTTGGTCCTGGCTTTCGCGCCACCGTCGAGATCGTCGACAACGGCTTCATCAGCAGCATCAACAACACTGTCGGCATCAGTTTCGGCGGCGACTTTGACGTTACCAAGAAGGACGTCAGCGCGGTCATCCCCGTGGTCATGCAGTGGAACTTTTGGCTGCACGAAGAATGGAGCGTATTCGGTGAGCCCGGTATCGCATTCAAGGTGGGTGACAAAGGCAAGTTTGGACCGGTCGTGGCGGTCGGCGGCCGCTGGCACTTCAACCGAGACATGGCGCTGACCCTGAGGGTCGGTCACCCGTCGGTCACGTTCGGCATTTCCTTCCTGTTGTGAGTTTGGCCCACCAGCTCGCTCAACTCAGCGGCGCCACTCGTAGCGGGGCGCGTTACGCATCGCCACCTGGGTGAGGGCGTTTTTGAAGGCGTCATCTTCACGCAGACAGGGAAAACAATCGTCCTTCTTGCGCGGGCCGCAACCGTTGGTCTTGGCCATTTCTCGCATGGGGACCATCGAACGTTCGTCCCCAGACTGCTCCAGCCTCGGCATCAGCTTCTTTCGCTCCTCGCAGCTCTTGGCCTCTCGAAGTTCCAACGCCAACTTGAGTCCTTCGCTCATTTCATCCTGCACGTCACCACTATCGAGCAGCTCTTTGGCGAGCTGAGTCGCTGTGGTCTTGCGACTAGTGGAAGACCAAACGTGAAACAGTAGATCAGCCCCGTGGCTACCGAGGTGTTCGGCGACGAATTCCAGCACCGGCTTCTCTGAACCCTCTTTCTCGCTGAAGTAGCGAAGTGCCCCGAGGAGCGTCTCATCACCGGCTAGCCGTGGCTCTTCATCGATTGCCTCTTCTGCCGCCTCGAGCGCTTCCTCGATCTTGCCAGCTCGCAGGCGGCCAATCGCAAGTCCCAACCACTCATCGGCACTGCGCTCGTCTTCGTCGCGTTGTTCCAAAGCATAAATCGCCGGCTTGGAACCGTTCTTCGCCAGCGAGATGATGCGCGCCAATTCAGGATCATCAACGGTCGATTTTCTCTTCTTTCCCCCCTCGGCCGCGGCCTGAGCCGGGTTTGACTGGGCGGCGGCAGGCGCTTTTGCCTCCCCATCAGCCTGCTTCACAGGTGCCTCGTCATTGCCCCCAACGGCCACCAGCAACCCGATCAGCACGACCGCCCCGGCTCCAAACGCCCACACTGGAACGCCTTTGACGCGCGTGTCGTGAGCAGTGATCGCAGCACGCCGCAAGACTGGCGTGACGCGGCGAACAATAGGCGCGGCACGCTGCCAATGATGTTTGGCGACGGCCAGAGCCGCGCGCAACGTCGACTGAGCGCGCTGCTTGATATCTGCGGCGGTGCCCGGCGCTGGCGTGTCCACGGTCATTGCGGGAGCGGGCACAGTAGCCATGCTTGACGGCGGTGCATCCAGCCACGCGAGCACGTCAGTCGCAGTCTGCGGGCGCTGTTCGGCGGACTTCCGGAGCAGCGCGGACACCAGGTCGCGGAGGTGCTCGGGGACACTATCTGGCAGGGGCGGCGGCTCTTCAGTCATGTGCTTTGCCAAGAGCGCGACCACCTGATCATGCTGGAACGTCGGTTTCCCGCTCAACATCTCGTGCAGCATGAGTCCTAACGCATACAGGTCCACGCGGTGGTCCACCTCATTGCCCGCCGCTTGCTCTGGCGCCATGTACTGCGGGGTGCCAAACACGCTCCCCATTTGCGTCAGCTTGGTGTCCTCCGGCATCTTGAGTTTGGCAATGCCAAAATCCAGCACCTTGACCTGCTCATCTCCGTTTGCTTGCTCGACGAGCATCACGTTGTCCGGCTTGAGATCTCGGTGCACGATGCCCTCGCTATGAGCAGCCTGAAGTGCCTCCGCAATTTGACGGGTAATGGCCACCGCTCTTTCCACTGGCAGGGGTGCTTCCTTCAACACATCCACCAAGCAACGACCTGAAACATACTCGAGCACCAGATAGCAGGAGCCGTCCGCCAATTTCCCGAAGTCGGTCGCGCTGACGACGTTCACGTGATGAATGCGTCCAGCCGCGATCGCCTCGCGTTCGAAACGCCGGACGACCTCATCCATGACCATCATCTCGCGATGCAAAATCTTGACCGCGACAGTCTTGCGCATGAGCACATGCTCACCGCGGTAGACTGCACCCATTCCGCCCTCACCGAGCTTTTCGTCGATGCGATAGCGGTCAGCGATGACCTGTCCGATTAGTTCGTCGCTGGGTAACTCGTCGCCGTCAGTCATGAGGAAGCCTGGCGGAACCCTAGCCGAGGGGACGCCACACAGCCCAGTGTACCCAAGCTGGACCAAAAGTCAGGCGATCGGCCTGTGTGGCCCAAGGTCGTTGCAGACCTACAGCTTACGGCAGGAGTGGCCGTTATGAGATCAGCCTGACAGCGTCTGGCCAGCTACTGAGCTTTTAGCCATTCAAACGCGGCGAACGGCTCCGCTTCGATGCGGCTGATGATGCCACGCCGAGCGTGCTGCGCAGCCAAGCGCCGCATATTGAGCTGCCCGATGGCCGCCGCCGGGAGGACGATTGCCCAGTACTTGAACCCCGCTTTGAGCACACGCGGAAGCCACACGGTATCCGCCCAAAGCTCGTCCTCCTCTCGTAACACGGTATTGCCGCGATCGTCCGAAAGCCACTTGCTGGTGCTGTAGCCGTCCACGATGTCCGCCCCAGCGGCGAGCAGCTCGCGAAACTCTGCGGACGAAGGGGGTTGCAGCATCTGATGATGCAACATCTTCAAGCGGGGATAGTGCCACAACATGATGCGATCGCTTTGCAGGATCGTGTCTCGCTCCAAGAGCGGATCTGGCTGATATACCGGCATTGCCATTGGCTTTGTCTCCGTGCGGGTCCCCGACCGAAAATGTGGCGCTAGGCTGCCCACCGCGCCAGCCGTACGCGGGCTTTCGTTCCGGAGAAACCTTTTCATGGTCTTCCTGAAACGCGACGCTCAAACTGGGACTCCGCGCGCAGGTGGTACGTGATGGTACGCAGCTTCGTCACACACACTTGACAAGCCCTTGAAAACGCACGAAACGCTGACTCACTGCGGGCAGCGCTTGGCTGCGGCAGGAAACTGACGGCAGCTCCATGTTCGCCCAGGCACTCGGTGGGATCGGCCTCTTTTTGGTTGGCATGATTTTGGTGACGGACGGCCTGCGCGCTGCGGCCGGAGATGCACTGCGAACGACTTTGCTGCGCTTCACAGGCGGCCCTGGGCAAGCGCTGCTGACGGGCGCCGCAGTCACAGCCATCGTCCAGTCATCCAGCGCAACCACCGTCGCCACCATCGGCTTCGTGGGGGCCGGCTTGCTCACGTTCCATCAAGCCTTGGGACTCATCTTTGGAGCGAACATCGGCACCACTGCGACCGGCTGGATCGTCGCATTCTTGGGTTTGAAGTTCAGCGTGGGGGCGCTCGCTCTGCCACTCGTTGGCGTGGGCGCCTTGCTGCGCTTGTTCTCACGGGGCAGATGGGCTGCCTCGGGCCTCGCCATGGCGGGGTTCGGGGTCCTCTTCGTCGGGCTCGACGTGTTGCAACAAGGCATGACGGGCGTCGCTCAATACGTGCAACCTCAACAGCTACCGCAGGACACCCTGGTTGGTCGCTTTCTGCTGTTGGGTATCGGTGTCTTGTTGACGACCATCATGCAATCCTCCAGCGCTGCCGTCGCGATCACGTTGACCGCGCTACATGCCGGCACGCTCTCCATCCATCAAGCTGCAGCGATGGTCATCGGCGTGAACATCGGCACCACAGTCACCGCTGGTTTGGCCGCGATCGGCGGCTCAACGGCAGCCAAGCGCACGGCTTTTGCGCACCTGTTGTTCAACGCGCTGACCGGGGCTGTTGCCTTCCTCGTTCTGCCCGGCTTCGTCTGGGCTATCAGTCTGATGGGGCAGAAGCTGGCAGCCGGTGATGCCACGATCCTGATCGCCGCGTTCCACACCGCATTCAACATCCTCGGCGTGTTGCTGATCCTGCCCTTCTCGGAACGCTTCGCGAACATGGTCACACGGGTAATCCGGCACAAGGGCCCCGAACTCACGCGTCTGCTAGACACCAAGGTCGCGCGGCAAGGTAGCCTGGCAATCGAGGCGGTCCGCCAAACGACGATCGAAATCGCCGGGGCCACGTTCGCGGCTCTGCAAGACATCATCAGCAAGCGTCAGCTCAGCGCAGCTACACGCGAGACCCTTCGAACGACGCTTGGTGCTCTCGAAGAGACCGAACAATATCTGACGACTCTGCACTTTGGTGTTCCGCTGTCAGAGGAGGGTCACGAACGTCACGTGGCCACGATCCACGCCTTGGATCACCTGAGTCGGTTGTTGGAGCTCTCCAAAGAGACGTCACCGCTTCGAATCGAGCATTCAGAATTCGTGCAATTGCTGTCACGCTACGAGCAAACGTTGGCGTCGCTAGCACAATGGACATCCGATCCCAACGCAGCTGCCCCCAGCACGCAGGTAGAACACCGACGCTCGGAAACCAGGGAGCTCCGACAACGGCTGCGCCAAGAATTGCTGGAAAGCACGGCGACCGGCAAAGTGTTGCCCTCGGTTGCGAGCGAACGCCTGGAAAACCTGCGCTGGCTGGAAGAGATCTCACATCATCTCGAACATCTAGTGAAACGACTCGAAGGCGAGCGAAACCTGGTGACGGATCCAGTCCACCGAAGCGGTGAGAAGGTCGAAATCCCGTCGAGCTAGCAAATCTCAGTGTGGCCAGCGCCATCGCCTGCTAGGTTCCGCCGCGATGAGCTTCAAGTTGGCAATACGATGCACCGGTGGGTCCGCTCGCACCGGATGCATCCGCCAGTGGCGACCTCGACGCTGGGGTGCCCGACGCTGGCGACGACACCTCGGGTGACGATGCTGTGGCTGACGCTGGCGCCGAGCCATATCTAGGGCAACTCCGCGTCGGAGATACTGCTTTTCGCTGGCGCATCCTTCTCAATAGCGAAGCGGCGGCGCGCCACGCAGTCGAGCAGCTGCGGAGCGCATCATCCGAGTATCAAGCACTACGCAAAGGCAAGCTAGTGGTGTTAGAATACCGAACTCACGGCGCCAGCGAAGTCTTGGACGCATCCGACTAGCCATCGCTGCGCGGGCTGTGGCGCCTTCAAACAAGCATGCCAGAATCACTGCAGAAGAAGATCAGAGACGTGGGCCAGGGATTGTTGAGCGCCCCCACGGGCTCCGTCCGCGAAAAGGCCCGATTTGATGTTGTGTCTGATCTGGATCACTGGGCGGAGCGTGAGATGACCGCGTTTCTGCAAGCCGCATTTCCAGGCGACACTATCTTGTCGGAAGAAAGCGCCAGCAGCGTCGATTATGCACCGCGTATTTGGGTGCTCGATCCTTTGGATGGCACGTTGAATCGGACGACGAACATCCCGCTGTTCGGTGTTTCTCTCGCCCTGCTGGTGAATGGCTCCCCGAGACAAGGCTACATCTACGATCCGACCCACGATGAACTGTTCCACGCCGAGGCCGGACAGGGTGCGTTTCTCAACGGCGAGCCAATCCGAGTAAATGACGAAGGCGTGCGAGCGGTCGGCGTGACCTCTGGCGTGCTCCATCGCCTCGTCACCCGGGCACCCGAACATTACCTGCAGCTGGCACAAACTTACGGCAAGTTGCGCGCGCTAGGTTCCCACGCTTTGCAGTTGGCCTACGTCGCTTGCGGCCGGCTGATCGCCGCAGCCAGCGTCGAGACGCGCATCTGGGACAATGCTGCCGGTGCGCTCCTGGTGCAAGAGGCAGGCGGGCGCTACACCGAACTTTCGGGTAAGCCGGCGTTCCCCGTGTCCCCGGGCGACGCGGCGCTTCGCGGTGAGCCGTGCCCGTGTTTGGCAGCTGCGCCGGACGCCCATGGCACTTTGCTGCCATGGCTGAAGGATCTGGTTGGCTCCGGCTGAGCCCTAGAGCCCCAGCTCGCTGAGGGCGAGTTCGGCCATGCGCGAGCTGTAGCCGTTCAGCTTGTAGTGCCCCGGCGCCCAACCATCCAAGAAGCGATAGAAGTCCGCCCACGCCAGCGGGTACAGCGCGCGCCACTCACGTTCCAGCTCCAATCCTTCAGCTTCGGGTAGCAGCTTTCGGAGCTGCTCAAAGTACACGTCCAGATACCCCTCTGCCCGCCTCTCGCATTCGGCTTCATCCAAGCAACTGCTGAAGAAGTAGGCGACGTCTTTCATGCCGCACCCGCCCCCGCGTACTGAAAGTCGACGGCAGCCACCCTTGTACCGTCGAGCGAAAAGCAAAAATTGGCCAGCTTGGCGTCGCCGTGAACGAGCGTTTGATAGCGACAGGCATTGAGCCGCTCGTCGATTCGCGACGCCGCGCTCTTGAGCCGTTGGTTGCTCATCGCCCGCAACTCATCAGGCCGCGTCGCGAGGTGCCAGTACGTGCCGACCTCCCAAAGCCCAACGGGCGCACGCCCTACGAAAACCGCATGCAGACATGCCAGCCAAGTCAAACAGGCTTTGATCTCTGGGTCCGAAACCACCTGGCGGCGCTCGGGAAATCCAGCCCCGTCGAGGTCCTCGAGAATCAAAAGCCAACCGTCGTCCAGCGGCGCGGAGTAGAGCGCCTTGGGCACACGACATCCTGACGATAGGTGTGGCGCGTAGTCTCGATAGAAACAACGCTCGACCTCATAGGAGCGAAGCTTGCGTTCGTGTGAGTGCTCGCTCTCCCAACCGCGCGGGTGTTGACCGCTAGCAGGCGGGCGGATGTGTTTGACGACCACCGTCTCAACACTCGCACCAGAAAGTTCAACTCGGGTGATCGCCCCGTAGCCGCTCCACAAGGTTTGTACGTGGCGCTGACCGCGCACACCTTGCGCGTCGAGCGCACGCACAATCAGGCCTTCAATATCTGCAGCTGTCACTGGTCTCCCGTTTAGAGCAGTACCGGTGCAACTGTCCACCTGCCACTATCAGTCCCACTGTAGACTCACCACTTGGCGGATCGGGGCTGATTGATAATTCTCCATGGCCGTATCCACTGGCCTATCGGAGGTAGATGATTGTGCAGATGAAACGCGTTGCGCAGTTTCAAGCTGCCGCGCTGGCGCTGAGCTGTGCGTGGGTAGTTGCGTGTGGTCACGAGGTAGACAGCCCGAAAATCAGCCTGGATAGGGTTGAGCCGGAGCTGATCTGCAATGCCCAGTTCCCGGAAGACGGCCTGAGTGTGCTGATCCACGGTGATGGTTTTACGCCCCTACCAGAGAAGGTACTGGAAGAACCGGCTGAACTTGAGTTGCCGCAAGTGGTGCTCACCCTGGCGAAGAATCTGGACGGTTCCGATGGGGATGAAAGCACGATTGATTTTTCGGGCGAGAAAGATGGAGAAAACGCCGACCGACTCGGCTGGCGGACCAAGCAGCTGATGAGCTTGCGCTTCGACGAAGATCTCGCGCCTGAGCCTGGCTTGTACGGCATGACCATCACCAACCCAGATGGCAAGAGCAAGTCCGAAAAGGAGGTCGCGCTGGCGGTGGTCGAACCACCAGTCATCACCAGCATCGAGCCGACGGCACTGTGCAACGGCTTCCAGGACCAGCAGCTCAACATCCACGGCGAGAATTTCATCAAGTACGATGATATGCAGCCGACGGTGGAGTTCACCGACGAGGAGGGCGAGCGCTTCTCCTTCGATGTCGAAGGGATGGACGAATGTGAAGAGCTCGAAGGCTTGTCTGTGCCGATCGAGATCTGTTCACTGGTCTCCGTGATCGTGCCCGCAACGGAGCTACCTCAGGGTCAATATGAACTGACCGTTACCAACCCGGAGCCCGCCAATTGCACCACGGAAGAGCCCGCGGAAATCGAGGCGCTCGGCGACGGTCCAATTCTATTCTTCTCGGACCCGCCGGTCGTGTTCGACGGCATCAACACCAAGATCACGTTGCACATGACGGCGGTTTCCGAACCGTTCGAAGTCAAGGTGGTCCCCACGGGTGAGCTCACGCCTGAAACTGAACTGTCCGCATCTTTGGTAGCCAACAAGTCTAACCAAATTCAGGCGACGGTACCCAGCGGTCAGGGCGCCGGCACGTACGACATCGTCGTCAATGATGACACCGGCTGTGAAACACGCCTGGAGGGCGGCCTCACCGTCACGGATGAGCTCGCGATCGAGCTGGATAGCATCGTGCCCCCGTTTGGCCATGTGGATGACAGTACTGCGGTGACCATCTTCCGCTCTGGTGGCGAAGAGTTCGCCCCCACGCCGCGGGCGTTCTTGAACCCGGTAGGAGCGGATGAGGAGGATGTGGCTATCCAGCTGCACTCCGTCACTTTCGTCAACGCGGATGAGTTGAACGCCATCGTTCCGGAAGGCACGCCCCTGGGCCGATATGATCTGGTGGTTGTCAACCCGAGCGGCGAGGTAGGTCTGTTGGAAGACGCCTACGAGTCCATCGCGGATCCACCACCCGTCGTCAACGACGTGGTGCCACAGTCCATCGTCAACCAGGCGGACCAAACGTTTGAAGTACGTGGCACTGGTTTCGCCGGTTCGGATGTGAGCTTGCGCTGCAAGAACTCCTCCGGCGCCAACGTCTCCGCAAGCGTGAGTACGGCAGACGTCAACTGTGCCGACGGTAGCTGTACGGTCACCGCTACCGCGGACGGCAGCGGGCTAGACGTCGGAACCGTGTGCGTGGTGCGCGTTACCAACGGCAATGGCAGCTACGGCGAATTCTCCGCCATCGGCGTGTCCAATTCGTCCTTCAACTTGGCTGAGCCACGTTCGGGACCGGACATGACGCGCCCCCGGCGGCGCCTGGTCGCGGCGTCCGTCAAAGCCACCAGCGCGTCCCGCTTCGTGTACGCCATTGGCGGCGATGATGGCGCAGCCGATCCGTTCCGCAACGTCGAGGTAGCGCCAGTCAACGTCTTCGGCGACATGAGCAACTTCTTCGTCACCGGCCAGCGCATGGCCTCGCCCCGCTCGGCTCATGCGGGTACCCAAATTGGTCGCTACATCTACGTGATGGGCGGCACTAACGGCAGCGACGCGCTCTCGAGTGCGGAACGCGCACTCGTACTGTCGCCTGAAGAGAGCCCGGTGATTGAAGACCTCTCGCTGTGCCTCGGAGGCAACCCGGAGAGCCCCTGCTTCGATGACGAAGATCTCGAAGACGGCTTGTCCACAGGTGGTTACGCCTACCGCGTGGCCGCCATGATTGACCCCGCAGATCCGCAGAATCTGGGCGGCGAAACTCTGGCCTCGGATCCGTTGATCATGAAGCTGCCGGAGATCGAAGGCCGCGCGATCGTAGTCAAGCTGACATGGTCAGTCCCGCGGGACCCGGCGGGGGACGCGCTGAGTGGTATCATCGGCTGGCGCGTCTATCGCACCCCGGTAGACGGCGTGCCCGGCAAGGATGAGGTACTGCTCGCCGAACTGAACAACGCGGATGCGCGTTCGTACATTGATGACGGCAGCGGTGAGCTGGACATGGATACCAGCCCATTGCCGCTCGGCTCCACCAGTGCTTGGCAAGCATTGCCCGACTTGGCCGTCGCGCGCCAGGGACTCTCGGCAGCGGCTGCGCGTGACCCCTCCGCCGCTGATACCTGGCATGTGTACGCCTTGCTCGGTGAGGGCCACACCACCTACGAACATTTGACCGTCACCGTGCTCGACAACGGCCGGCAGACGGTGGGTGGCTCCTGGACAACGGGCGCGGAAGAATCGGCTGTGGCCCGCACAGAGTTTGGTGCCTGGGTGGTCGATGATGTGGTTTCCGACTTGCTCGATCCGGGAGAGACGCACATTTACCTGGGCGCCGGCCTCGCCAATGGGTCACAAGATGACCGAGTGGAAGCTGGCGTCGTCACCGCGGGAGGTGAACTCGGAGCCTTCGAAGACGACCCGACCGCACAAGACGACGTGGGCGACTTCTCATCGACTCGCGTTGGTTACGGAACGGCTGCTGCAGCCGGACGCCTGTTCGTCTTCGGTGGCCTGGCCTCCACGGTGCGTGACAACGCGACTGCCGCGGAGCTCACCAACCCGCCACCATCGTTAGCCAACAACGCCTGGAACAACGAAGGCCTGAGCATGACCACGCCGCGCTATCGCATGGGCAGCAGCATTCAGAGTGCCTTCATCTTCCTGCTGGGTGGGCAAACGGACGCGGGCGGCTCGGTAACAACCTCAACTGAATGGGTGGTGTGGTGATGGCTAGGACAGGTAGAAAAGTGTTCTCAGGTGGAGTTGCCGCCATCGTCTGCGCGGCCACTTTGGTGGTGTCGAACGCCCAGGCGCAGGTCGACGGTGGCTCCCCTGCGTCGGACAGTCCGGACAGTGATGAAGCCGCGTTCGTGGCTTCCGGCAAGATCGGCGGGATCATGTCCTTCAATGGCTTGAATCCGTTCGTCGTCGGGGGCGTGCAACTCGGATGGATTTTCGGCGGCACGAATCAACGCATGGCCGCGCTGTTGGACGTGACGTACACGGCACCATCCGCGGACGGTAAACAAACTGATGAGCGTCTGGAATACGACGAAGCCTCAGGCGAATATTCCTGGAGCATCGTGCAGAAGGAGTTGGTATTCCAGCCCACCTTCGTCTATCGCTTCACTAGTCAGAGCAAACTGGTGCCATTCGTGGGGCTAGGACCAAGAATCTACCTGCTGCAGACCACCGGCGAAGGTGAAGCCAATGGCGAAAAGATCCTGCAGAGCACCGAGCAATCCATGAAATTCGGAGCCGGATTGCCCTTCGGGGCTGAATACACGCTCGGTCCGGGCGGAGTTTTTGCGGAAGCCCTGCTGGAGTGGGCGCCGCTCGATCACCGCATCACCGGGGATACGAGCCTGCTGGCCGCCAATTTATTCCTGGGCTACCGCGCGCGCTTCTAAGCGTCGCAACTGGGTGTAGCAACTACGCTCAACCCCGGTCAAAGCTGCTCAAACCCTGGCGGTAGGGCAGGCTGGTCGCTATAGAGACGCCATGTCTCAGCCGCCCCGGCGTCTTTCGCTCGACGATGTGGGGGCTCGCCGTCCCATGCAGGCTCGTCCCTCGGGCGGGCCGCCCCCGCGCCCTTGGCGCCCAGTCGCTACCCAAGCGCTGATCGGCCTCAACGCGTTTGTGTTCGTGTTGCAGCTATTGTGGGGTGGCACCAGTAGCGTGCCGATGATGGTGGTCATGGGCGCCATGGCCGGGCAGCTTGTGGCTGAGGGTGAAGTCTGGCGTCTTGCCTCGGCCACGGTTTTGCACGGCAGCCTGATGCACATCGCGCTCAATTGTTACGTGCTCTACATTCTAGGCTCGTTCACGGAAAGAGTGCTGGGCACGGGGCGCTTCTTGGTGCTGTACATCGTTTCCGGCATCGTCGCTTCGATCGGCAGCGCCCTGTTCACGAACGCCGTGAGCGTCGGTGCTTCAGGGGCGGTGTTTGGATTGCTCGCGGCTCAGGGTGTCTTGGCCTACTTCCCACGAGGTCTGCTTCCACCCGCGATGATCCCCGGCGCGCGCAAAGCAGCGCTAGTCAATCTGCTGCTCAATATCGGGATCTCATTTCTGCCACAAATCGATTTGGCGGCGCACTTCACCGGAGCGGCGGCTGGTGCCCTGTTGGTCTTCTCGGGCGTGGTCGTTCCCAAGGTGACCGACCCACCAGCACAGCAACGCCATTCCCTGGCCCGTTGGTTTCTCGGAGGAGCGACGCTGGCGGTAGTCTACGCGAGCATTGCCCTGTACGGCGTGCTGCAAGCGGCGCCCTGGCAATACGCCAGCTGACGGCGGACGCGTTCACTAATGAGCATCCGCTGGCGCCGCGGCTGCGCTCGCGCCATCACTGCCCGACGCGGGTTGCGCCATCGAAGGGGTCCCGCCAGCCAACACCAGCTGCAGTTCTGCGTGCGCGAGCCAAAAGTCGCCCAGCGCGTCAAGCTGCTCCTGCTGCGCGGCCAGCTGCGACTGCTTCGCGGCCATCAGCTCAAACAATCCGATGCTCATCGCATTGTATTGCAGCAGCGCTTGCTCTACCAACGTTGCCTGCAAAGGCAGCAACGTTTCGGCGTAGTAGTCGACGCGTGCCTTAGCGGCGGTGGCGTTTTCGAACGCGCTGGAAGCAGCATTGCGAATATTGACGGCAGCTGCCGTGTACTGCGCCCGAATCTGACGCATCCGCGCCTTGGCTGCACCCACCTCACCCTGTCCTTGATAGAACAGCGGTAGTTCCAGCTCTATCCCGGGACCGACTACCCACTGCCCTTCTTCTCTCTCAGCCACGACTCCCGCCTTCAGTTCGGGCAGCCAGCCCTTCGCCAGCGCATAGTTGGCAGCGTCCGCATCGGCGGCGTAGCGATGGTCCAAAGAGCGCAGCCGCAGACTCGCATCCAGCGCACTCTTGACCAGCGACGCCCCAGAACCGAGCTGCTGCGGCAAAGCCCGAGACAGCGCGCCTGATTTCAGCGCGGCCTGTTCTGGCAGCAAGCCAAGGGCCGTTAAGAGCACGTTTCGACGCACGCTGAAGCGATTGGCGGTGTTGGCCGTCGCCAGGCGCACTTGCTCATAAACGGCTTGGTGTCTCGCTAACGCGAGGGCCGTGATGTTGCCCGCCTCGCGCAAACGCTGCGCCGCTTCGAACGCCGCGTAGGCCGCACCCAGCGCCCGCTTCTGTAGGCGCAACTTGGCGCTCTCTACTTGAAACTCGATCGCTGCTCGGCGCGCGCGATTGGCTATCTGCAGCAGGTCATCAGCTACCGCGTGGACCTCCGCCTGCAGCTGTTCATTTCCCGCGCTCCGACGTGTCCCGTACAGCAGCAGGCCAGTCAGGTCTTCCATCACGCCCAACTCGAGGCTGGGCTCGTCATGACCAAATTTAACCGCAAGCTCGCCGTGGGGATTGGGCAGGCTCGCCATGCCCACGAGTTCAGCGCGAGCGATACCAACCCGCGCCACCGCAGCGTCGACTTCCGCATTGTTGAGTAGCGCGATGCGTGCGGCAGCGTCGGGAGTCAATGGCGCTTCCAGTAGACGCCGCGTCTGCTGATCCAGCTTTCCGCTGCGGCGCTGGGTATCAAGCTCGAGTCCGCGTTGATTCACCAGCGCTCGCAGATCCCCGTAACCAGCATCCGATGAAATGCAGCCACCAGCGAATGCTCCCAACGAGAGAGCTACCCCAAATGTTACCACCTTCCATGTCTGCGGGAGCATCAGTGCTGGTGTCCTTCGTGCGGGTTGCTGGGTTGTTCAGGCGTGGAGGTTGGTCCGGCTGTCGGAGGTGGCGCGGTTGCAGGAGCTTGCGTTGTGGGAGCGGGCGCAGCCGCGGGAGCCGGCTGGGTCGAAGGTTGGGGCTGATGGTGGTGATGATGTTGGTGCGCGTTGCCGGACGCTGGGGGAAGCGGCGGCACGTAGTCCATGGCCAAGACCCTCACCGCACCACTGGCGCGAGGCTCTCGAACCGTGACCTTGGCGGGATGCTTGGCATCCAGCGGAAGTTGGGTGGAGTTGCAACCGACACTGACAACCGCAAAGAGCCAGCAGACCTTCATTTTCATGGCTTGATCCCATCCCGCTGCAGATCAGCTGCTGATGCCAGCGTGGACTGCGTACCGGCGGGGTTCTGGTACCAACCGGGATCGTCATAGTTGGTAATACCGTCCCTCACCTTGACGATTGTGAACATGCCGCCCATCGTGATGTAATCATGAGGTCCCTGCCCCCCGACCATGGGAATACTATTGGGCGGCACCTTCATCCCCATCAACGCCATGTCGCCCATGCCATCTTGCCCCATGGTCATGTAGCCGGGCAGCGTTTGCTGGGCGCGGCGGTCAATCGTGCCGGGGTTTACGCCTATCATATTTGGAATACCGTGCCCCATCTGATTCATCACGTGGTGGGTCATGTGACAATGCATGGCCCAATCACCGGGCGCATCGGCGACGAACTCCACCGTGCGCGTGCTACCAGTAGGCACCAATACAGTGGTTTCTGGGTGTTGTGAGCCCGGGGCGATCGGACCGCCGTCTGTCTCTACTACTCGAAAGTAGTAGCCGTGCAGATGGATCGGGTGGTGGTCCATCGCACTCAAGTTGCCAAAGCGCAGGCGCACCCGTTCGCCGGTCTTGCACACCAACGGCGCAGTTCCAGGAAAACACTTGGCGTTCATCGTGAGCACGTTGAACCCGTCCATGGCATTCGGATCTGGGCGGGACGTCCCCGGTGCGATCGCCCACTCACTCAACATGATGGCAAAGTCACGATCCACCCGTTGCGACGGATCCGGGCGCCGCGGATGAACCACGATCATGCCGATCATGCCCATCGCCATTTGTGTCATTTCGTCATGATGGGAGTGGTACATGAATGTCCCGTGCTGACGCCAAGTCCACTCGTATTTGAACGTCTCGCCGGGTTTGATTGCGCGTTGCGTCAGGCCGCCCACACCATCCATGCCGTTCGGCAAGAAGACCCCATGCCAATGTACAGTGGTCGGAGCGGAAAGCTTATTGGTCACATATACGCGAATACGTTCACCCTCGACACCTTCAATCGTCGGACCGTGAACACTGCCGTTGTAGCCCCAACATTTTGCCTTCAACCCGGGCGCGAACTCGTGTTCGACCTCCTCGGCGATCAGATGGTAAACTTTCACTCCATCGACGACCTTCCAGGGTAGCGTCTTGCCGCCCGGGGTCTCGCACGGCGAATAATCCTTCCCCGGAAGTCCCGGTGGCTGGGCCTTGGCAGGCCCTTCGCCGCTGTAGGAAGGGTCCCACTGACGGCGATGATTGCGGGCTGCTGCGGCCGACCGGGCTAGAGTGAGCGCCGTGGCCGCACCCGCGACTGCTCCGGCGGTCGTCAACGCTGTGCGTCTTGAAAGCGGTTTCATGCCGCCCATCCTAGCGACCTCGCACAGCTTGAAAAGCCCCTGCCCTCAGTCGTCAAGCTTCGCGCAAATTTGACGCTCGCACGCAGGAGAACTGGCAGAACAGACTTTGCTCAGGTGGCTGCGATCTTGGTGCCAGAGAACACGATCTCTTGCAGGTCGAATTCCGGGCGCACGTCGCCATAGGCTTGCTCGATCGCATCGGTCACGGCCCGGACGATCTCTTCCGTGTCAACTTGACCTCGACTGCGGATGTCGAGCACCCCAGGTGTGCCTTCCACAAACCCGCGCGCGGCGCTGGCAGCGGAACGCGCCACCTTTTCGCGAACGACGTCAGCCCGAACGTGGGAAAGTCCGGCGTCGTTCATCAGACGCAAGCCCGCCTCGATATCGTAGTCCCCGAACGGCACCTCCAAGAACCTCGGCGGGTTGTCTTGAAAGAAGCTGCCGATAGTCTCGTGGGTAATACGAACGACGCGATTCTTCTCGAATGAGTCCCACACATTCAGTAGCAGCTTGCCCCCCGGCTTGAGCACGCGAGCCATCTCACTCAAGCCGCGTGCCTTGTCGGGAAAGAACATGATCCCGAACTGACAAACCACCGCGTCGAACGTGTCATCTTCAAAAGGCAGATCGAGCGCGTCAGCCTGGCGGAAGCTCACGTTGGGGGCGGCTCGGTGCTCGGCCGCGTACTCCAGCATGGCCGGGTTGAGATCTGTCGCCACTAGCTTGGATCCTTGGGGCAACGTGCGTCGCAGGTAGTCGGTGCTGAGCCCGGTGCCGCAGGCCACCTCGAGCACTTCGCTCGGCTGTTGAAGCGCTGCGCCGAGGCGCCGAGCGAGATCAGCGGACGAAAAGTCGAACAGCAGCGGTCCCAGATGCTGGTCGTAACAAGCGGGAATGGAACCGACGAAGGCGGCAGCTGAGGGAGCGGAAGCGGGCGATTTGATGGCTGCGGTCATGATTGAACCTCCAGGTTGGTTGTTGTTGACGCAGCTGTTGTCGCACCCCCGCGTGAAACCAGCGTCAGAGCTGCCCAGCTGTGCGCGTAGATGCGCGTGAAAAAACCGTCAAATTTCGACACGCGCGGGCCGCTCTGCCCCTTGTCGACAGCGCAGCGCAGCTCACAAAGCCCAAATAGGATTGAGGATGAGCTGTGCATTGTGATGTCTGAAAACCCACGAGCTGAGCTGACCGCTCATCCAGCGGTACCCGCCCCCACTCCCGCATGGTACTTCCTTATGGTGGATGACGACGCGAGCTGGCTCGAATCGAGCCGTCGGGAATTCGCGGCGCGAGGTATCGGGCCTGCCTCCGTTGGTTGCTTCCAAGATGCCAGCCAAGCACTGCGGGGGCTCCACCACCGGCGCTACCACGAGCCACTCATCGCGCTTCTGTCTTGGCCCCTAGCTGGCCCCAAAGGCGCCAGGTTGCTCCGCGTGCTGCGCGGCCGTCAAGCTCTGGTGATCGCGTTGTTAGCCCCGGATTGGCGAGATCTGCCGGAGCCAGACTCCGTTGACGGATCATTGCTCAAGCCTGGCAGTTCATCCGTTCTTGTCTTGCACGCGCTCGCGCTGCACGCAGGACGAGCACTCGGAGCGGCAGGTTTGGCCAGGTTCGCTGATGGTTGCGCTTCAGCCTTTCCCAAGTGATCGTTCCGTTTGCTAGACTCGCCAGTCAATGGCCCAATCCGATCCCAAAGAAGTCGAACTCAGCCGATACGTCGAAAGGGTGTGGGACGAGTCCATCATCCCTAACCTGATCGAGTACATCAAACTGCCGAACAAGTCGCCGCACTTCGACCCTCAGTGGGCGGAGCACGGCCACATGCAGCGCGCCGTGGACTTGATTTCCGGTTGGTGTGGCCAGCGGTCGATCGCCGGCTTGAAGCTCGAGGTGGTGACGCTACCCGGGCGCACGCCGGTGATCTTCATGAATATTCCGTCCACCACCGGCTTCGAAGAAGCGGGCACGGTCTTGCTCTACGGCCATCTCGACAAGCAACCAGAAATGGAAGGTTGGCGAGACGGGCTTGGACCGTGGACACCTGTGCTCGATGGCGACCGTCTGTACGGGCGCGGCGGTGCAGACGATGGCTACGCTGCCTTCGCCTCACTGTGTGCGATCGAAGCGATGCAAAAATGCGGCATGCCCCACGGGCGCTGCGTCGTTCTGATCGAGGCGTGCGAAGAGTCCGGTAGCTATGACCTGCCGTACTACGTCGACCACCTGGCGCAGCGCATTGGCTCTCCCGAGCTGGTGGTGTGTTTGGACTCGGGCGCGGGTAACTACGAGCAGCTCTGGCTGACCACGTCACTGCGCGGCAACTTGACGGCGACGCTGCGAGTTGATGTGCTGCGCGAAGGCGTACACTCGGGTGACGCCTCTGGCGTCGTCCCGTCCAGCTTCCGCATCATCCGAGAGCTGCTGGACCGCATCGAAGACAGTGGCACGGGCGAGA
>JBNLEN010000098.1:0-23798 GCA_050304975.1 Polyangiaceae bacterium | reverse complement strand
GTCGATGATGATCGGCATCACCTCTGCAGGCTTGTCTGGAGCTGTCTTCGGAGATTCTGGCGGCAGCGGGCCGGGCCCGCAGCTCGCCGTCAACATACCGAGCAGGAGAGCCAGAAGGGGTGTGGTGAGCAGGGGGTTGGAAAGCAGGGTCGCGCTGGGCAGTCGCATAAAAAACCTCGTACAGCGTTCTAACATGAAGCGGAAAATTGGGAGATACTTTGGCACATGCTCACGGAAAGGCCTCTACAGCAGCTCCTGCCACAGCTGAAGGCCGAGGTCCCCTTCGCTCAGCTGGGAGAGCTGCCAACCCGAATACACCCGCTGAAGGAGTTGTTGCCCGAGTTGCGGCTGCCCGATGGCCGGAGTCTCAGTCAGCTTTCCGACGTCTTCATCAAACGCGATGATCTCAGCGCGCCTGAGTACGGTGGCAACAAGGTGCGCACCCTGGAGGTCCTGCTGGGGGCTGCTTGGCAATCAGGGCAGCAACAGGTGTACTCGACTGGTGCGTTTGGTTCGAACCATGCGCTGGCCACGCTGATCCATGCTCGGCGCTTGGGGCTCACTGCTGGGGTGATGCTTTATCCTCAACCTCCGTCTGCGTGTGCGTTGGAGAATCTCCAACTCTCCGCCAGTCTAGCTCGCCCCTTCGTGCATTTGCGGCACTGGTCGACCTTACCTCTGGCGATCTGGCGGCGGCGTCAGCTTGAGGGCGACAGCACACTGGTCATGCCGCCAGGGGGAGCGACGCCATTTGGCGCTCTGGGGTACGTCTCCGCCGCGCTCGAACTGGCGCAACAGGTGCGAGCGCAAGAGCTGCCAAGTCCGCGGCGGATAGTCCTGGCGATCGGCTCGACTTGCACCACCGCGGGGCTGCTCGTCGGAGTGCGGGTGGCGCGCCGCCTCGGTATCGCATTTCAAGACCAACTCCCGACGATCTTGGCGGTGCGCGTGACTCCTTGGCCCGTCACCAGCCCAGTGCGGGTGGCGAATCTGGCGCACAACACGTCGCAACTGCTGGCGCGGCTCAGTGGACGCCCCGAGCTCGAGATGAGTCGCACCGAGCTGTGGACAGGGCTCAGTGTGGACTCGCGCTACATCGGTCAGGGCTACGGGGTTGCGACGGACGCTGGATTGCGCGCTCTCGAGGCGTTCGCTGGTAGCGGCTGCGCCTTGGACACGACCTACAGTGCCAAGTCGGCCGCCGCCTTGTTGGATCTGCTACCCAGCGCGCCGGGACCAACGCTGTACTGGGCGACCAAGTCCAGCGCGCCGCTGCCCGAAGTGGATCGCCGAGAACTGGAGCTCAGGCAACCCAAGCTGGTGCGCTGGATGGAGCTAGCGCGTCAGGCCCAATGAACGCACATGGTCAGCGGGAACTGAAGCCGAGCTCTTTGAGATAGTTCTTCTCCAGCGTTGGCTTGGCGCGCGAGAGCTGACTGCGCAGATACAAGGCCAAGCCTTGACCTATCGCTGACGCCCTCTCGAGCGGGCTAGTTTGTCGCTTCGGCACGTAACCAAGGCGCCTGCCCTGGGCCAGCACCCTGGCACGCACGTGGTCGATGAACGCCGGCAGCTGCTTCAGGACTGGATGGTCTTCAAATCCCCGCCGGAATGGTTCGACCAAGAGTGGCATGGCCGCCAGCTGCAGCTCCACTAGGCCAAAGAAGGCTGGCTTCAGATGGGGCTTTTCTTGCAGCAGGCGGGCGGTCTCCTTTTCACCCCAGGCGACGTGCTCTTGTTCCTCTCGACAGATGACGCGCAACTTCTTTTTGATGGCAGGCACCCGTGGATCGGAGTCGGGCAAGGTTTGCAAGAGCACGTCTTTGAACACATCAAGCACCATGCCTTCGCCAATGGCATGCTCCATCAGAACCTTGAGCGGGTAATAGTTGTTGTGTGAGGACAACATGCGCAAGGCCCAATGGCCCGGCTCTGGCTCCAATTCGAGTTCGCGCAAAATGTCCGCGAACAGCTTGAGATGTCCGAGCTCCTGCTTGGCTTGGCGAACGTAGAACTGGGCTGCCTCCAGCGAGCGCGCCGCGTACAGAGACTTGCCGCAGTACACGCCCGTCGCTTCCCCGTACAAAGCTTGCGACAAGATGAAGCGCAGGATCTGTCGGTCGCGAGCTGATTGCAGATCGAACGTCGCTCCGCCGAAATCAAATCCGTGCTGCTCGATATCCTTGGACTGGGTGTCCTCCGGCTCACTGGCGTCCGACGCGGCATTGGTCGGCGTCGTCGTTTGGGGCGAGGTGTCGAGCGTGGTCATGGGCCAGAGTATAGGGCGGACAGACTCGGGCGGCACCCGCTTGTCAGTCTGGGGGTTGTCCGCCAATCCAGGTCGTTTCCACCCGGAGCTCCCTGTCCAGCAGGGCGAAATCTGCCGCAAACCCGGGCCGGATCCGGCCAATCTGTCCGTCCAGTCGCAGAAATGCCGCCGGATAGAGTGACGCCATACGCAGAGCTTCCGCCAGCGGCAAACCCAGCGCGTCCGTGGTGTAGCGCACGGCCGCCGCCATATTCAGCGCCGAGCCGGCGAGCGTGCCGCTGGCTGTGGTGCAACGACCTTGCTCGACTCGGACGTGTTCGCTCCCTAGACGGAACGATTGGGCGTGGGTCCCGACGCATGGCATCGCGTCGGTCACCAGCAGCACCTTGCCGCGTGGTTTGACTCGGATCGCCACGCGCAAGCTCGCTTCGTGAACGTGGTGGCCGTCGGCAATGATGCCGCAATAGCTGGAAGGATCATCCAAGGCCGCACCCACCATTCCCGGAGCCCGGCTGCTCAGTGGCGTCATGGCATTGAACAGGTGGGTGAAACCGCTGGCCCCCGCGCTGAGCGCGGCTGCAGCTTGCTCGTAGCTGGCTTCTGAATGACCGAGACACACCCGCACGCGCTTGCTTGCCAGCTGACTGATGAACTCCAGGTCGACCCTTTCAGGCGCCAAGGTGACGACCACCGTTCCCAGGTTACCAGAGGTGAACAGCGCTAGCGCGTCGGCGTCTGGAGGTCGCAGCGCGCCAGCGTCGTGGACCCCCTTGCGCGCTGTGCTCAGATAGGGCCCTTCGAAATGGATTCCGCGAATCCCGGGAACCTGCTGCTGCAAGGCACTTTCAATGGCGCTCGCCGCTTGCATTATCACTTCCCAGCGATCGCTGATGAGCGTGGGCAACAGGCTGGTCGTGCCGAACCGACGGTGGGCTGCCATGATGGCCCGAATGCCCTCGACCGTTGGGCTGTCGTTGAACAGGACGCCACCACCACCGTTGACCTGAACATCAACGAAACCAGGGACCAGCGTGCTATCCGGGTAGCGAGCCGCGCCGGGAACCTGACCCTCGGGCAGTACTTGGGTGACCAGGCCGTTTTCGACAATGACGGCCTGGTCGTACAAAAACTGCTCCCCGTCGAAGATTCGCCCCGCGGCGATCGCCGTCTGACTATTCTGTGCGGCAGCCATCGAGAATCGTCACTTGACGCTGCATGTCGTAGCGATCGTAGCGGCAGTTGAGTGTTAACTCTTGGCCTTCCGTTAGTCGGCGCACCCACTCGTTGTCGCTTGCCTCGAACCACAACTCGGCCGCTCCGCCCGCATCTTCGAGCAGGATGCTGGGTAGGTTGCTGGCGCCATGGAAGCTGCGTCCGGGCGATACCTCCCCCTTGTCTTCGTCCAGCTGGGTCCGCACAGTCTTCTGCTTGATTTGTCTCACGGAGCGCACCACGCCAGCTACTGTCACGCGCTCCATGCTGGCCAACTGCGCGCGGTCGGCACGCTGGTTCAATTCCGTGACGCTCAGTGTCGCGCTGCAGCCGCTGCACAAAACGATGAGTGCGGCGATTGGGTTTACTTTTCGTGAACACGCGCTATCAAAAACGCGTCTTTGGAGGGTGAGGGGAGACATGATCAGCACAATTCCTGCGAAGCGGATGATCGCATCTTATACCTGCTTGGCAACCACCATCCTGGTGACAGCGACGTGTGGCGGCGAAAGCGGCGGCAACTCCTGCGCCGCGGGCAGTGACCAAGGGGGACAGACTGGCGAAATCACGGCCGGCGCAGCCAGCTCGGTTCCGGGGGGGGATGTGGGGCCGGGCCCGGCGGGCGCTGCTGGAGGTGGTGGGAGGCTGGGTGGAGGCGGCGGAAATGTGGGTGCCGGGGGGGCGCCCCCGATGGCGGAGCCGGGTGCGGTTGGTGAAGCACAGGTCATGGCCGATGGCTTGACGTTTGCTTCGGTTTTCGACCTGGATGACACGACCGTCTACGTGGCCAACCGCACCAGCCGCGACCCAGACACGCAGACCGATCAGGTGCTCGCAGTTCCCCGCAGTGGCGGAGAACCTTACGTACTCAATGGCACGCTGAACGTCGATGCCCTGGCGGTCGTCGACGATGAAGTGTGGGTCATGGACACCGAGACCGACACGGTCACTCATCTGGACAAGCTAAGCGGCGAGTGGCTGTCGAGCGAACAAATCCCGCTGCCTACCGCCATCACGGTGTCGGCCGGCGTTGCCTATCTAGTCGGCGCGGCCCCATTGAGCGTATGGGAGCTGCCGCCCGACGCCGAAGCGAACGTGTGGATGGCAGACTGGAACACCGATGAGGCGCTTCATTTTTGTTATTCGGTGACGGCAGATGAGCGGGGAGTTGCATTGGCTACGAACCATTGGTCTGCTGGGACGAAACAATATGACTCAACCCTGATCTACGCGCCCTCACCAGTTTCAGAGGCCGTCGTGCTCACCCGACGTGACGGACTGTTCGTGGACGTCGCGTTCGACGCTGACGATGTGCTGTTCGCAGACAATACCGCGGGTACGGTCGAGCGCATTCCGCGCTCCGGTGGGGCGCCGACTAGAGTGCTCAATTTGGAGTACGCTTGGGGTTTGGCGCTGGCGGGCGAATTTGTCTACGCCACCACTCGGCCAGATCTTGCCGAGACGTCAACTGCCGCCATGGGCAAAGTCGTGCGCTTCAAGCGGGATGGTTCCGGGCTCGAGGTGCTGGTTGAGGGACTCGATTCCCCTTCACAGATCAAGGTCGCCAGCGACGGTGTCTATTGGGTCAACGCCGGGGATGCGGTGTTCATCGAGGACCTAGGCGTGCAAGCTTCCGCCGATGCTTCGTTGATGCGACTGCCGACGTCCGTTCCAGGTTTACCCTGAGGGAGGCTTGCTGCCGGGCAGCCCAGCGGCGGTCGACAGTTCCCCCGCCGGAGAATCTTCCCCAGAAGGGCGTTCGGACGCGGACGGCGCCAGCATCACGCGCTCCCTCAGCATCACCAACTTGCCACACACGATGCGCGCCAAGTTCATGACCAGACGTAGGGCAATGCGTGGAGAGTCGATGGCCAAGTCATCCAGGGATTCCCGACTGACGGACAGCACTCGGGTGTCTGGTTCCATCACGCACACGTCGACGCTGCGTTCTGCGTCGAGCAAGAAGCCGACCTCACCCAGAATTTCGTTTTCGCCGATGCGTCCGCTCAATTGGGAGTCTTGGCGAAGTTGCACCGCTCCCCGTAGGACGACGAAGAAGTCCCTCGCCCGCGAGCCGACGCTGGCCAGCACGTCGCCGGGTTCTCCCTCCAAGATTCGGCTCTTCGCGAGCAGCCGCTCGGCGCTGGTGCGGGGAAGGCCGTCAAACAGCGTGTACTGAGAAACCGCTCCGGCGGACATCAGTTCGGCGTGCTCCGGGGTGCGCGTGCGAAGCAACAGCGCTCGTTTGGATAGTTCGGCGGCTCGAGCTGTGGTCGATGCGTCTTTTTCGGCAAGTTTGGCGGCGCGCTCAAGCGCCTTAGCGGCGAGCCCGTATTGAGCCAACTGCTGGTGATAGTCAGATAGTTCTTGCAGCACGGAAAGCTCCACAGCTGGCGCCAACTGTCCGGCGTCAGCCGCCAGCGCCGCTTCCAGCAGGTGAACGGCTCTGTCAAAGGCAAGCGCTGACGCGGACAGCTTGGCGGCGGCGCGCAGTTGCTCCGCTTGACGCTTTGGTTCGCCTGCGGATGCGTAGTGCTTCGCCGCGTGGGCGTAGCTGTGGCTCGCTTCCGCAGCCTTGGCTAGGGCCAGGTGCACCTCGCGAGCCAATTCCGGGGGGAGCCTTTGCTCGATCCATCGGTAGATGTGTTCATCACTGACCGAGAAAAGGTCGTCTGGTTCCTTCGTCCAAACTTTGCACAAGCCCTTGCTCAATAGCGAGCCGAGCGTGGCCTCGCAGATTTCCCGCGACATGCCAGAAGCATCCAGCAGGCGTTTCTGGCTCAACGGGGTATATCCCAGCGCCACAAAAGCCAGCAGGCGCACTTCATCGGCCGACAGTTGCTTCATGCGCTGGCTGCGGGCCTGGTCCAGCCACTCGCGTTGTACGCTGGCGGTGGCTGGGTCCGCCTGAGAGCGCACCAATGTCGCCAGCTCGTGGATGGTGGCAGGGTGGCCGTCTGATTCCTTGGCGATCGCCTGCGCCAGCTCCCCGCTAGGCTTGGAGCGCGGCAGCAAAGCCAGGGCGAGTTGCGTCGCTTCGGAGAAAGGTAACACGTCCAGCATGAGCTCCGAACGGGCGCTCCGGTCAGGGGCGCCACTGGACTCGTCAGCGAACGGACGTAGCTCAGCGGGCACTTGCAGGAGAGCGGTCGCTTCATCCTCGGTATGTCCCAACAGCACCAACATCGAGGGCGGATTGGGGGCGCTCAGCAAATGCGCAAGCAGGGTCAGCCCGTCACCGTCGCCCCACTGCAAATCGTCGATCTTCAGCACCAGGGGGCGCTGATCCGCGAGTCGTGCCAACAGCTCCTTGAGCGCATCGAAGGCAACGCGGCGGGTGGCTGCACCGGGTTCCGGTGCGGGTAGGGGGGCCGGCGCCGCGGCGACAGCGGGTACCCGGCCCAGCACCGGAAAGATTTGGGTCAATGCCGAACAATGCCGCGGGATCAGATGAGCAGGGTCGGGTTGACTTCGGAGCCAGCGAGCGAGGCTGTCGATCAGTTCATCCAACGCCTTGAACGGCAGACTCTCGCGAGGACGACAGCGACCTTCCAACACGATCGCACCCATGTTGGCAGCCACTGTGTTGGCGAAGTGATCCATCAATCGGCTCTTGCCCGTGCCGGTCTTTCCTCGGACCCAAACCAGTCGCGGGGCTCCGGCACGGGTAGCCAACAGTGCTTTTCGGAGTGCTTCCAGATGCTGTTCGCGCCCTACAAAAGGATCGGAGCGGTCTGGTTTGTGTTGAACTCGAGGCAACTCGGACTGCACGCCGAGGCGAGAAAGGATTTCTTCTGCGCGCGGGCGTTTCTCTGGCGATCGGGCGAGGAGATCGTCGCACAACTTGGCTAGGTCAGTGGGGATGCCGGGCTCACCCAGCAAAGACCGCGGGCTGCTGGAAACCTTTTGCTCCAGCACTTGTTGGGCGTTGCCATTGAACGGCAAGCGCGCGGTCAATGTTTCGTAGAGCATGACGCCCACTGCGTACCAATCGCTCGCTTCCGATGCACCACGCCCGGCAGCTTGCTCAGGTGCCATGTAGGCTGGAGTGCCGGCGACAAGCAGCGCTTGGGAGCTAGCGTTGGGATCTGCGGGGCTGAGATCTTGCGCTAGACCGAAGTCCAGGACCACTACGCGGCCAGAGCGCGTGATGAGCACGTTTTTGGGTTTGAGATCTCGGTGCAACTTGCCCGCGCGATGCAGTGTGGCCACCGCGCTCACGAGCTGCCGCAAACAACGACGCAGTTCGCCATGATTTTGCGGTTCGAAGGCGACCCGCATCGTGCGGTCTCGGCGGTCAGCAGTTTCTGCGTCCCGTCCCTTCAACGTCGGCGCGGGGATGTTGCTTCCGGGGTCGCCGGGTGGGTCCTGTTCGGTGGTGTTGGCTGGCTCCTCAGTTCGAGAGTGGTAGTGGAAGTGATCGCAAAACGGCACCGCCTCCAGCAGCTCCATCGTGAAGAAGCACTGGCCCTCGGTCGCGACGAGCTCATGCAGTGAGATCAGATTGGGGTGGCGGATCCCTTGCAGCGCGCGAAACTCGCGCTTCAGCTCGTAGACGCCTGACGGGCTGCGTTGGCCGAGCGTCTTGAGCGCCACGGACTCCTTGCGCTGCTTGTCGTACACCCGATAAACGACGCCCATTCCGCCGCGACCCAGGCAGAGCTCGAGGTCGAAGCGCTCATTGCCGCTAAACTCCGAGTGGTTGGGGCTACGCTCGGTGGGGCCGTCGCGGATATCCATGAGTTTTCCGTGCGCTGTTTTCAACAGCTCAGGGGTGTCTTATACCCAGCTGGCGGCATGCTCGAAAGCGCCAAACACCGGCTCCTGGACCTTGCTGGAATGAGCGAAGGCGAGTTTCGGCGGGCCTGGCCCATCGCCACCGCCTACGCCAGCATCTTGGCGAGCCTGTACGTGCTGAAGCCGGCTCGAAACTCGTTGTTCCTGACAGCGGTGGGGGCTGACTTTCTGCCATACGTGCTGCTGCTGGCAGCGGGATTTGGCGCCGCGACCGCGCTGGTATTCGCGCGCGTGACTCGCTCAGTGCCGGTGCCTAAGTTGGTGGTCTGGATTCTGCCAGTGTTGGGGGTGTGTCTGGTGGGCTTCCGCTTCCTGCTGTCATACCCCACCTCCGTAGGCGCGTTCGGGTTCTACGTTTGGGTCAATCTGTACGGTCACTTGTCGACAGCGCTGTTCTGGCTGCTCGCCAACGCCGTCTTCGACGCGCGCGAAGCGCGCCGCGTGTTTGGTTTCATCGGAGCGCTCGGGATCGCCGGTGCTGTGCTCGGTGGAGTGCTGACGCAGCAAGTCAGTGAGCACCTCGGGACGTTGGACTTGCTTTGGGTCACGGTGGCGCTGCAACTGGTCGCGCTCAGTTTGCTGCGCGGACAGCGCGTACGCGCGGAGCCGCCCAAGACACGTCGGGCGCACGCCTTGTCACGCGAAGCCAGTCCGGAGGGGAACATCGTCTCGGACTTGCGCGACAATCGCTTGCTGCGAGTGCTGGCGCTCTTGGCGCTGAGCGGAGCCATCGTCAGCGCTGTGGTGGATGTGCAGTTCAACATCGTGGTGGATGAGATATTTGCTTCTCGGGACGAAAAGACGGCCTTCTTTGGATTGTTCTTCGCAGTGTTGAACGCGGTCGCGTTCCTGTTTCAGTTGTTCGCCTCACCGCGGATCCTCACGCGTTGGGGGCTAGCCCCAGCTCTACTGATGTTGCCTAGCGCGCTCGCGTTGGGGGCCGGCGGGCTGCTGCTGTTGCCCACGCTATCGGCAGCGGTTTGGCTGAAGGCCTCGGACATCGGGATCCGGCATTCGCTGTACAAGTCTGCGTTCGAGATCTTGTTCGTACCCCTGCGGTCCGAAGTGAAGAAGCGCGCCAAAGTGTTTTTGGATGCGACCGTCGACAACGTCGGCACCGGCGTGGGCGCCTTGCTCATCTTGTTGCTCTTGGACACTCTGGGCGTTGGCTACCGCTGGCTCAGCGTGTTGACCCTGGCGGTTGTCAGCTGTTGGCTATTTTGGGTGATGCGCGCCAAAGACGCGTACGTCGAGGCATTTCGCAAGGGACTCGAACGGCGAGAGATCCACCCCGAGGATCTGGCGGTACAGCTGAGAGATCCCGTGCAACAGCGGCCTCTGTTAGACGCGCTACAGAGCGGCAACGCGCGTCAAATCCACTATGCGCTGGACATGCTCAGTGGGCTCCGCGAGCCGGGGTTGGTGGAGCCGTTGCTGAAGCTCCTACAACACGACGACCCGGATCTGCGCAGCAAAGCGCTCAACGTATTGGGCAAACAACGTGGGATTGACGTGAGCCAGCGCGTGGAACCTCTGCTTCACGATCCTTCTCCGGACGTGCGGCGTGAGGCGATGTACCTGTTGGCGATCCAGAGCGGCAACCGCCAGGAGGTCATCGGCAAGTACCTCAAGAGCGCCGATCCAGAGCTCCAGGGTGCAGCGCTCGGCTGCATCGCCCAATACTTGGGGGCGGGGGGACACAAGTTGCTGACGGTGGACGTGCAGTTGCAGGTGCTCGAACATCAGGGACCAGAGGCGGTGCACGCGCGGGCGGAGCTGGCACGAGCGCTAGCTGCTGTCGGCGAGGCGGCAGAAGACAGCGTCCTGCTACGCCTGGCAGAAGATGAGCATCCGCGGGTCGTGAGTGAGGCCATCCGCGCGCTGGGGACCTTGGCGGATCCGCATCGGGTCGAGTGGTTGATTGCTCAGCTTGAGGACCGCCGCTACCGGCGAGCGGCAACTGCGGCGCTTTCAGACTACGGGGGCCGGGTGGTTGAACGCTTGGCAGAGGTGATGCTCGACCCGACTCAGAAGTCCGCCGTGCGTGCGGCCGCGCCGCGGGTATTGCTGAAGATTGGCTCCCAAGATGCAGCGTCCCAACTGATGTCGGCGGTCAAGGTGCTGTCGCCTTCGGCACGTCTTCCTGCTCTGAAGGCCGCCAGCAAACTGCGCGCCACGGGGTTGCGGTTGGAGTTCTCTTCCAGCGAGGTTCGAGCGGCGCTGCAAGCCGAGGCCGAATGGTTCACCGGTTTGCTGCTGGCTAGCACCGAGGCGGCCGAGTACGAACAAATCAAACCTGGCGATGCGGGGCAGCTGTTGCTCAGAGCGTTGCGTGAGAAGCGGGAAGAAACGACCGACCGCATTTTCCGCCTGCTGGCCCTGATCTATCCTGCAGCCGATATCTACGCCGCCTACCTAGGGACCCGGAGTTCGGAGGTCCGACGCCGCGCCCGGGCACTGGAGTTTCTGGACAATTTGGTTGAACGTGAGGACAAACAATTCGTGTTTCCATTTGTGGAGCCGCGCTCTCCCGAAGAGTGTCTGAAGCAAGCACGGCAACACTTCGCCGTACCCAAGGGGTCCGGCTTGGGCTGGCTATTGCGCTGCTCTGATGCCTGGTTGCGGGCGTGTACACTGTTTGCGGCAACGCCGGCATTCTTGATGCAGCACACCAAGCAGCTGGCCCGACTCTGTGCCGATAGCGACAGCATTGTTTCGGAGATAGCCCGCAGCGCTCAGGCGCAGCTTTCGCTGGATCCGTCAGAGCCGCCCGTTTCCAAGAGGGGAGCTGCCCATGCTCACAGCCGTTGAAAAAGTGATCTTTCTGCAGAATGTGGATGTGTTCTCTCAGGTGCCGTCCCAGCAGTTGGCTCTGCTTGCGGCCGTCAGTGAGGAGCTGACGCTGCCGGCGGGCGGCATCATCTATCAAGAGTCTGACCCGTCAGATGCCATGTATGTGGTGGTTGAAGGCCGCGTACGCCTGCACCGTGGCGACACGGAGGTGACCCGCGCCGGGCCCAAAGAGGCGTTCGGCACCTGGGCGCTTTTCGACGACGAGCTGCGCGTGACGGCCGCGACGGCGGCTGAGGACTGTCGCCTGATCCGCGTGGACAAGGAGGACTTCATCGACCTCCTAGCCGAAAATGTCGAGATCACCCAAGGCATCCTCAAGGCGGTCGTCGGGCGTCTCAGATCGGTTGTATCTCGGGTCGGCCCGACATCCGGTAGCTGAGCGCTGGCAGGCCGACTGTATTGCGCGCGGGCGCGGCAAGCCTTACAGAGTTGACGCCGCATCCCGCCCGGAATGAATACTGGGCTCTGGTTGCCGGAGGAGCCTGGCGAGATGGAGCAGGAAACAGTGATGATCGTCGACGACGAGGAGATGGTGCTCACCAGCCTCTCGACGTACCTCACGTTGGAAACCGACTACAACGTCGTGACGTTTACCTCTGCCAAGAAAGCATTGGATCACGTCGCGTCGGGTCCTGTGGACCTGATTATTTCAGACTTCCTGATGCCCGAGATGGACGGCATCACGTTTTTGGCTAGGGCCCGGGACCTGAAGCCCGACGTGCCCCGCATCATCCTCACGGGGTACGCCGACAAAGAAAACGCGATCAAAGCCATCAACCAGGTCGGGTTGTTTCAATATATCGAAAAGCCGTGGGACAACGACGATTTGCGGATCATCATCCGCAACGGCTTGGAGAAGAAGCGGCTGCTGGCAAAGCTCAGCGAAAAAGTTGGTGAAATCAACAAGGCTTACGGTGAGCTGCAAGGTATCCAGCAGGAGATCCTGAAGGCATTTGCCTGAATTTTCGCCAGCTTGCATATTGTAGTTCGTATTGGCGAATTCGAAGCAGACGGCTCTGGTCCTGTCCGGCGGTGGCGCACGCGGCGCCTACGCGGTCGGGGTCGTGCAAGCCATCGTCGAGATATTGCGGCTTCGGGCTGAGGATCGCTCGCCGTTCAACATCTACTCAGGCACGAGTGTCGGCTCGATCAACACGTGCTTTCTCTCGGCCAACGCCCACCGCGGCGACATGGGCGTCTTCCGCCTGCGAGAGATCTGGGAAAGTTTGGACGTCAACACGCATCTGAAGATGCGCACTCGCAAGAATCGCTCTGGATTCGCCGGGATCTACAACAAGGACTGGTTCTCGAAGGCCCTGCTAGATGCCCGACCGCTGGAGCTGTTGGTCAGGCGCAACCTGTCGTTCGAAGACATGCGCCGCAACATCGACGACGGCACCGTGAGTGCCAGCATGGTTGCGGCGTTCAACATCGCTACCAGCCAGACTACGATTTTCACGGAGCTCAGCCCTCGAACCAAGACGCGTCCGATTCGAGATCCGTCTCGACGAGAGGTGTTGGGGCCGCTGTTGCCAGGTCACATTTTGGCATCGTCAGCGATGCCGTTCTTGTTCCCTGCGCGTGAGATTGGCGGCAGTTATTACTGCGATGGTGGATTGCGTTTCAATACGCCCATCTCTCCAGCAATTCGCGCCGGCGCAGACCGCATCGTGGTGGTGACTTTGAGCAGTCCAACGGACGACGAGTCGCTGGAAAGCCAGCTCACCGAATATCCAACGGTGCCGTTCTTGTTTGGTCGGTTGCTCAAGGCCTTGCTGCTCGACCCCGTGGATTACGATTTGGACGTGCTCGAGCGCTTCAACCGCCTGACGCATGCTCTGGAAGGAGCGCTGCCTCCCGATCAGCTGGAGCGGGTCAAGCAGGTGATGCGAGAAACCCGCGGCGCGCCCTATCGCAAGTTGGAAACGTTGGTATTCAGCCCATCCGAAGACCTGGGTAAGTTGGCCCATGACCATTTGCAGCGTGCTTTGCCCACGTACAAGGTCGGGACGATTCCGCGCTACTTCCTGAAGAAGGCTGCCGGCGAACAATCCACTTGGGAGGCGGGCTGGGCTGCGTATTTGCTGTTTGACGCGGGGTACGCAGTGGAATTGATGGACCTCGGTTACCGCGATGCGCTGAAAAAGAAGGATGAGATCGCTCGTTTCTTCTCCGAGGAGACGGACGCACCACCAGCGCCTACATCTTAGCCTAGCCCCCTCTAGATTGGTGCCCGTCCTTTATGGATGGCACTAGCGCGCCGAGCGTTCCCTCCGCAGCGATCTTCGGCTTTACTGAGGGCATGGGGCGGCTGCTGGAAAAGCTGGTGTCAGAGCGGGTGGTGCTATCGCTGATTGCGCTGAACACCACAGTGATAGTCCTGCGAGGCTTTGATGACCTGAGAGGGCATGACCGGCTACTGTTCTGGTTGGACTACTGCATTACGGTCTACTTCTTTTGCGAGATCGCCATCAAGGTAAGGCTGAACGGCTTCAAGCAGTATTGGAGCAACGCCTGGAATCGCCTGGACTTCATCGTCGTGCTGTTGAGCGTGCCAGTGCTAATCCGCCCCATGTTGGACTGGGCTCCGGCCGAAGTGGTCTTGGTGGTGCGCACTGCGCGCATTCTGAGATTGCTGCGGGGGTTTCGGGTCATTCCAGACAGCGAACGGCTGTGGAGCGGTGTGCAGCGAGCGTTGCGCGCCAGCGTGGGCGTGTTTCTGGTGATGTTCGTCTACAACCTAATCTTGGCGCTGGTCGCTCACGCGTTCTTTGGGGATCTTGCCCCCAAGTACTTCGATGACCCGCTGCTCTCGTTCTATTCCGTATTCAAGATCTTCACCGTCGAGGGATGGTTTGAAATCCCTGATTACATCGCTTCCGTCAGCAGTCCGCAGATGGGATTTTTCGCACGGATCTACTTCACCTTCGCCGTCGTGACGGGCGGCATTCTAGGGCTGAGTCTGGCGAATGCGGTGTTTGTCGACGAAATGGTGATCGACAACGCCAATCACGTGGAAGACACCCTGGGAGACGCGACTGACCAAGTGGTGGAGCTGCAGAAGCAGCAGCTGAAGTTGATTGAGGAGCTGCGACGCGAAATCCAGGAATTGAAGACTGGGCGCTGAGCGGGCGGTGGTGTCGCTAGCTAGATTGCGCTTTTAGTCTCGGCCAGTTCTTCGCCAGATGCGCGACGAGCGTTCCCATTTTCGGGTGCTCGGGCTCGGTGGTGACGTGGATCCCGGAGCGCTGCAGGGATGCGCTGGTCACGGGGCCCACGGAAGCCACAACGACCTGGTTCAGTGCGGTGATGACGTCTTGTTCGAGAGACAGCACGCCCGCGACATGCAACAGATGGTCTACCTGGCGCGCGCTGGTGAATATGGCCGCGTCTACGTTGCCGGCGGAAAGCTCGCGCACGGCTCGTTCCAGTGGCCCCGTGTCTTCCGGCAATTGCCACGCGTAGACCAACACGGGCTCCACCTCGGCGCCGCGCTGACGCAGCTCTTCCAGCAAATCCGTATTCGACTGACCGTACTCCTGTACCGCGACGCACTTACCCCGCAAATCCAGCTGTGCGTCGATGGCGGTCAGCAGGTCCTCGCTGGTGTTTGGTTCCGGTGCGACCAGCGTCGGTTTCAGCCCGTGTTCACGTAGCACGCTCACTGGTTTTGGACCTCGGCAAAGTAGGGGCACGCTGCTGAGCAATTGCCGCAACTGCTGCAGCTCGATGCGCTTGGCCGCGGCGTCAATCAGTTTGCGAGTGCCGCCGCCGCTGAGCAGAATCAAAGCGTCATAGGCTCGAGCTTGTAGACGCTCGGCGAATGCCAGCGCGGCGCGCTGATCTTCGAGCGGGACTTCCTGCATCGATGGCGCATTCAGTACCTGCGCGCCGCGCTTCTCCAACAGCCGCTGCATGTCGCTGTTGCGTCGACTCTCGAAGCTAGCGACGCGCACGCCCACCAGTTCGTCACTCATCTTTGCGTCCTTTTCAGTCAGTCCAAGCCCAGTAGCGGGAGCACCACGCTGCGCGCCACTGAGACCGTCAGACTCATGATTACGCCCGCTACCAGCGCGGTCCAGAAACTCTTGATTTCCAACTTGTCGGAAAAGGCGTCAGTGATCTTGAGCACGATCGCAGTCACCAGGGCATGAAGCACGAATCCTAGGACCCACAGCAGGCCGAGGCTGAGCACACCCAAGACGATCTTCAGCAGCCAGGCTAAGGCCCAGTTGAGAATCCCGAACAGAGCCGCAACACCCAGCACGCCGGGCAAACCGCCTCTGATCTTGAAACCGCCCAGCAGGGCGGCGGCCAGCGCCAGCGCCAGTGAATACAGCGCCCAGGTGATGATCATTTGCATGGCGAACACTGCATAGCGCGGCCGCCGTTCGAAACCAGCTGGCATCCGGCTTGGCAGCAGTCCGCTGGTCGGTCGTGCAAAATCGCAGCCCGCTCGGACCACCTGCGAGCCGATCGAGGATGACGGCTCCGGAGGGCGTCGCGGGGCGGCAAAACCCCAGAAAAAACTTTGGAACCCGGCTAGCACGTGTATGCTCCGCGCCCAGCACAGGAGGAGCGGTACATGCGCACAGGTTTCCGAGATTTTACCAGGGTTTGCGCCACACTGGCGGTGTTCAGCGGAGCGTCGATCGCCAGCGCTCAGCCTGCTCCGACACCCGCTCCTACGCCGCCGCCAGCGCCCGCTCAGCCAGCCCCCCCGCCTCCCGCAGAGCCGGCCGCCCCCGCCCCGACTGCACCCGCGGAGCCTGCTGAGCCGCCAGCCCAGCCTGTCGCGGAGCCGGCCCCCGAGGAGAGTGCTCCTGCGCCGGTCGTCGAGCCTCAAGAGGAGCCTCCACCGCCACCTCCGGAGACGACCATTCAGCTGGAGCCCCCGCCGGAGACCCCGGTGCCGCCGCCCGAGGAACCCGCTCCTCCGGGGTGGTACGAAAAGCTGCATGTTGGGGCATTCGTCGACGGTTACTACAGCCTCAATTTTCACACGCCAAAGCCCCAGTCTGGACGCAACCGCTTCCGCGCCTACGACACGACAAACGGGTTTGCGCTGTCTTGGGCAGGGATCGACGTCGCGTTCGATGGAGAGCAATTCGGCGGCACGTTAGGACTGCGTTTTGGGCCGACCGCAGGTGCAGTCGCCGGCGATGACGCCAGCGCCGGGCTAGAAAACATCAAGCAGGCTTACGCCACTTGGCGCCCAGGCGGTGCGGACGGTGGCTTCACCCTCGACTTCGGCAAGTTCGACACGATTTACGGGGCGGAGGTGGCGGAGAGTCACCTCAACTACAACTACACCCGCGGGCTCGTGAACTGGTTGGCGCAGCCAGTATTTCACACCGGGCTGCGCGCCACCGTCGAATTCAGTCCGCAGTTTTGGATGACTGGGCTGCTGGTCAACGGTTGGAACAACAGCATCGACAACAACGCCATGAAGAGCTTCGGACTGCAGCTATCGACGTCGATGCCGAACGCCAGCGATCCGGAAGGACCGCCGCTGTTGGACGCGCACATCGGCTACCTCGGCGGGCCGGAGCAAGTCGACTTTGGTTTGGTAGCGTGTCCTGCGGGCACGACCTTCGATCCGGACGCGCCGGACTGCAACACCAACAATCCCGAGAACTCCGAGCTGATCGTTCGCGACGCCGGAGAAGCGAACGGCCCCGATGGCTTCCGCCATCTGATCGACCTGATCGTCGGCTTGAGTCCATCGCGTCAACTGTCGCTGTTGCTGAACGCCGACGTGGGCTTCGAGGGAGTCCGTGAGGGCTCACTGGCGGACGAAGGCCTCTCCGGATTCAGCAACCAACTGTGGTGGGGCGTTGCGCTGATGGGGCGCTATCAGTTCGACCACTCCTGGGCGGCTGCGTTGCGTGGCGAAATCTACGGCGACCCCGATGCACGAGCGACAGCCGACGGCGATCCCTATCGGACCGGGGTGACGGATCTCAGCCTGTACTCAGCCACGCTGACTCTGGAGTACGTGCCTGTGGCCAATCTCATCCTCAGGTTGGATAACCGCCTGGACCTAGCCAACGAAGATGTTTACCCACAGCAGCTGCGCTCGTACGGTTCCCTCCAGGGAACGAGCACCCTCGGGGTCGTCGTCACCACCGACTGAGGTGGCCCGACCTCAGCGACGCCCGTGTTCCGTATAGACGACATCCTCGCTGCGCTACTGCTAGCCCTGTGCATGATGCGGCGGCTAGAGGTGCTGGCAGCCAGCCACGAGGAAAACCGCCACGTCTCCGAGCGACAATTCGAGCAATGGCGGGAGCTGGCGCTCAGCGGCTATCACCTGTGCGCTTTCGCCTGCCTCGGTAAAGTGGCGCTGAGCCTTGGCTGGCTCCTGGCCGCACCGCCCCAGCCCTGGTTGCAGATCGGCGGGCTGTCCATTTTCGTCGCTTGGGTGGTTGCTCTGGTCATCGCCTGGAGACGGACCACCGAAGCCGGGGCATTGCGCCGAGATTTGCGCATCGAGACTCGGCGGCCCAAGCCGTCCGATTGAGCCACTGCAGCCTCTGCAGCCCCGCGTTGGTGGGGTTCGCGGCCGGAGACTCGGCTGGGAAGCGACTTTCGCCATGTCAATGCTAAACCAGGCGCGATGAGGGGCGTCTCATCGGGGACGAGGTGCGCCCGGGTACTAGGGAAGAACCGTGACATGGATGTCGTAGGAGACACAAAAGCATGGTCGCGCCCCGTAACCACAATGCCCTGGCGGTTCTGATCGCCGGATACATCCAGTGCGAAGAAGAGCAACTGAACCCCGCTCCTCCCGAGTCCGGAGTCCGCTTGAGGATGGAAAGGCCACCCGAGGAGCCCGCCGCGACGGGCAATGAGTCCGAAGCGATCAAGGACCCGGCGAACGAGGACCCGGCGAACGAGGACCCGGCGAACGAGGACCTGAGCGAGGGCGAGCACGCCTCGCAAGACAGCGGGGTGTGCTTCGCGATTTATCGTCCCTGAGGCCAGTATCTTGGCGGCTCAGGGCAACTAGCGCCGGGCCGCGGACTTGTGAGTCGAGGGTGCGGGCGGATTGGTTTCGGCGGGGCGCTCCGCCAGGCATTTCTCAATGCCTTGGGTCAGCGCCGCCGACATTCCTTTTGGCAATTCCGGTCTGCCGTTGACGGGCGTCATGATGCGCGACATCGGAAACCACACGCTCATCGCCCGGCCTTGAATATTGTCGTACGGGACGCCTGCGCCTTCCCGATTGTGCCAAGCGCGAGAGTCGTGACTGTTGTGACGGTTGTCTCCCATCACCCACACTTCGCCAGGACTGACGTGGTACGGGCCTTGGCGTCCACTGAAGCCGGTCTCCTCGTACACCGTCAGGTAGGCGTGCTCACCGAGGAACTCGACGAACAGATCACCAACCGAAGACTGGGGGACCCCGTCCTTTTCACCGTAGGGATACTTGCCCACGCGGCAGGAGGGCACCTTCCAGCCGTTGATGATGGGATGGCCGTTGTCGACTTCGAGCGTGTCCCCTTGGACCGCAATCACCCGCTTGATGAAGTCTTGCTCCTCTTCACCGGGCGCTGTGTCGGGGAACTCAAACACGATCACGTCGCCGCGCGCCGGCGGCAAGTTGGCGAACAAGCGTGAGTGGGTAAATGGAACGTTTGGTCCGTAGATGAACTTGTTGACGAAGATGTGGTCGTCGATCTGCAGTGTTGGAAGCATTGAACCGCTGGGGATCTTGAATGCCTCCACCACCACTGCGCGCAGCGCCAGAGCAATCAAGATCGCGATGCCGATCGACTCGACGTACTCCCGGGCTTCGCTCTTGCGCCAAGGCGCGAGATACTGATCAACCTGCGTGCTGGCACGGTCGAAGGCTGTGCGAAACGCTTCTTCCTCGAAGGGTTCTCGCTTCATGACCTCCTTGAGCGCTTCCAGGCTGCGCTTCAGCTTGTCGCGGGTTTCCTTCGGCAGCTCGCGCTGGATGGCTTTGGCGCGTCGATTCAGGATCCGTCCGGCTTCATCCAGCAAGTGGGCAGCCGCTTCATAGTCTCGGCGCAGTTCTCTTGGCAGGCCGTCGCGGCCCCCAATTGTGGTCTGATCCGCAAACGGCAGGTAGTGCCGAAAGTAGTACAGTGTCATTTCGGCGATGGTGAACAGAATGATGCCCGCCGGGACACGCTGTCCCTGCACCCATTCACCGAGCTCACCCAACGCGGCACCAGAATTTTCACACCACTTCACCATCGCGACGGCGAATGCCGCCGGGATGACGAGGAACCACAGCGTCCAGAAGACGTAACGGATGAGGACTTGCTTAGACACGAAACTGCAGGTGGCCGGAAACTGCCCATGCGACTCTTAGTCAGCCGCCTGGAGTCCGGCAACCTCTGACTCGGATCTGCCTGAAATGCCGAGTTCCACGCGGGTTTTTTTTCAGGCTCCGGGAATAGATGGACGGCAGCTAGGGTCGGTCGCCCACCTGGACAAGGTAGTCCACTCGGGCGGCGCGGTCATCGAGGGCAGTCGTTGGGGGACTGCTGCGCCCGACGCGGTCGGAGTGGTCGAGCACCAGATAGTACGAGCCGGGCGGCACGGGGATGACCTGAGAGTAGCGCTGCCCCTGATTGACGACGTCTGTGAAGGGGACGGCACCCGGTACGGAGGCTCCGCCCGTGGACGTATAAGTGGCGAGCGTCGTGTCGCCGATCCCCTTGTCCACTAGCAGCACGTCTACATTCGGGGCGCCGTCTACCGTCATGGTCAGGTACAGGGCTTGGTCGTCTTCCTTGACGGAGAAGCCCCCGATATAGTCCTGCTGGCCGGAGTGCACTTCTGTCCGGTCATTGTCGAGGGTGAGTTTGTCGGATTCCAGCACCTGAAAAGGGTGAAACGGTCGTTGGCCCAACGGGATGACTCCCATCCCGAGCTCAGTCTCACCGCTTTCCGAGTAGCGCACTACCGTGAACCCACGCCTCAGCTGGCTCATGACGATATTTTTGCCAAGCTCATTCGGCTGCACTCCGGTGATGGCGACGCCAGTCTGGGCCATCGCAGACTCGATCAACGTGGTGGTGAACGAAGCGGAGTCGACGTTTCTTGGCCGAAAGTAGATGTACATGGCGCCCTCGTGCATTTGAAAATCCGGCGCGTACTCCACCAAGCCTTGGGTTTCGAATCCCAGACGTTGAGTCACGTTCGTCCAGCCGTATCCTCGCCCGGCATAACGCACGACAATCGTTTGGCGTTGGCTTTCATCGATCACCTCCGACTGGCAGCTGGTCGCGAAGAAGCGGCCTACGTTGGGGGTGCCGTCCTGCAATTTGAGAGCGACGCCACGGCCCTGCATCTCTTGGCAAAACTGCTCCAGGCCGAACTTCAGCAAGTCGAAGCGCAGCGACTTGTTGGCGGGGTCGTTGATCACGCCTTCACTGAGCACGTTGATCGAGGCAAATCCGACGCTCTCTTTGCCACAGCCGGAGGTCAGCACGCTCAACACACCCCACGCCAGCCAACGCCGCAGCGTCGGCCACCCCCGTCCGACGAGTCCCCCGCGAAGCGCTGGGAGCGTGCTCGAGCTCGCACACGAGCTGTCGCGTTGGTAACGCGAATTGCCCGGGGGCGGGTTACTGGAGGCTTGGCAGGGCCGGGCGGTGGAGGCGTTTTGCACGGCGGTGGGCGACATACACCGCGCAGCATAGCCGCAGGAGGGGAGAACCTGCTAGGCTCAAGCCCATGGCGATGCTTCGTTATTTTCCCGCCTCTGGGTCGCCGCGCTTGTACGCCATCCACAAGCCGCTGGTGACCATCGGTCGCGGGGAGGGCAATGATGTGGCACTCGACGACCGCAGTGTGCTCGAGCACCACGCTCAGATTGTCTACAACGGTCGCGACTTCCAGTTGGAAGAATTGGACCGCGCCGCGGAAATCTTGGTCAACGGAAAGAAGAAGCGGCGCTGTCGCCTCGTGGATGGGGATCGGGTGACGTTCGGCGACGCCCAGATCGGCTTCAGCATGTTCAGTGAACTGCCGGCAGCCCCGACCAACGCCGGGTCCCAAGCTGCCCGCGGTCCTGAGCTCTCGGGATTGCGCAAGCTCAACGAATTCAGCGAACGCCTGATGACCACCGGCAGCGTGGATGAGCTGCTGGAAGCTCTGCTCGACGGGGTGATTGAGGTGACCGGCGCCGACCGTGGCGCCGTCCTGTTGGTGGACTCTGAAGATGGCCCAAACGCGCAGCCCCGAGTCAAGGCACTGCGCAACGTCACGCGCGACGCGATCGAAGATGAGGTGGGCGGCATCAGCGACAGCATCGTGCGTCATGTGGTGGAAACGAAACGGCCGATCATCGTGTCCGATGCTTTGAGCGACACCAACTTCGGCAAGAGTGAGAGCGTCGTCGCGCTCAAGCTATCGAGCGTGATGTGCGCGCCGCTGTCCAGTCAAGGCGAAGTGATCGGGGTGCTGTACGTCGGCAACGACGAGATTAAGCATTTGTTCGAGCGCCCGCAGCTGGATCTGCTGATCATCTTTGCCGGGCAAGCTTCGCTCATCTTGCAGAACGCGATGTTGTTGACCGCCCTGCGTGAGGACAAGCAGAAGCTGACCAAAGAGCTGAGTGACAAGCGGTTCGGTGAAATCATCGGTGCCTGCCCATCCATGTTGGAAGTGTTTCGCAAGCTCAAGAAGGTGGCCAGCACAGACATCAGCGTGCTGATCACTGGCGAAACGGGTACTGGCAAGGAGCTGATCGCTCACGAGTTACACACGCGCAGCAATCGCGCCAATGGTTCCTTCGTCACGGTCAACTGTGGCGCTATCCCAGAGAACCTGATCGAGAGTGAGCTGTTTGGTCACGTCAAAGGGGCGTTCACTGGCGCCGTCGCCAGTCGTCCAGGAAAGTTCCAACAGGCCGCTGGCGGGACGTTGTTCCTGGATGAGGTGGGTGAGCTGGCGTTGCCGCTGCAAGTGAAACTCCTACGAGCCCTTCAGGAACGAATGGTTTATCGCGTGGGCGATAGCAAGCCGGAAAAGTGCGACATCCGGGTGGTGGCGGCGACCAACCGCAACCTGGAGGAGATGATCAAGACCGGCGACTTCCGCGAAGACCTGTACTACCGACTCAACGTGGTCAATCTCTGGCTGCCCCCGTTGCGTGAGCGCGGGGAAGACGTGTTCATCATCGCCAAAGCGCTGCTCAGCAAGTATGCCGATGAGTTGAACAGCCCCGTCAAAGGCTTTAGCCCACAAGCACTTACCGCGATCCGTAAGTACTCATGGCCTGGCAATATCCGCCAGTTGGAGAACCGCTTGAAGAAGGCGCTCGTGCTTTGCGACAAGAGCCTACTTTCCGCCGAGGATCTCGACCTGGGGCCCGAAGCCCAAGCGCCGATCCTCCCGTTGGAGAAGGCAAAAGAAGACTTTCAGCGAAGGTACGTGCTCGAAGTATTGGAGCGGAACAACGGCAACCGCACTCAGACCGCCAGGGATCTTGGCGTCGATCCTCGGACGGTGTTCAGGTACTTGGAGAAGGAAGCCAACCCGATACCGAGCGGTTCTGGTTGACTGAGTCCGTTTGACTGGTACCTCTAACCGCAATGAAGGTACTCGTCATCGATGACGACCCATCTTTTGGACATCTGACCAAGCGGCGCCTGGAGCGGCTTGGGCATGATGTGGAAGTGCACATTGGCGCCGCCGGTACAGCTTCACTGGTGGCTGACAGATACTTCGACGTGGTCGTCATGGACGTGGAGATGCCCGGCATGTCCGGGCCGGATCTGATCCGTGTGATTCGCGACTTGCCCCGGCTGCGCTACAGCGTGATCTTGCTCTACAGCAGCCTGGACACCATGAGCTTGCGCCGCTTGGCAGAGCAGTGCGGAGCCCACGGCTACTTGAACAAGAGCGCCTCGACGCACGAGTTCGATACCAAGCTGCGTGAGCTGCGCCTGAGCACGCGGCCTCCCCCGGGACCCAACGACTAGAGCGCCCGTCGAGACTGGCTAGACACTGATGGCGCCCTGGCGGAAGTCGCTGCCGGCAATTTTCACGTTCACGCAGACGGGAACGTCGCTGCTGAATGCCTGATCTAGGGCAGGGCCCAGCTCGGCGGTCGTTTCGACGTATAGCCCCTTGCCCCCTAGGGCCTGCACGACGCGCTCGTACCGGGTGTACTCGAGTTGGGTCGCGGGCGCTCGCTCTGCCCCGTAGAGCGCGACTTGCCCCCGGCGGATTTGGGTCCAGGCGGCGTCGTTGCCAATCACGGCAATGACGGGCATTTTCTGCCGCGCCAGCGCCTCGAACTCCATGGCATGCAGTCCGAACGCGCCGTCGCCGTACATGATCACCGTGCGGGCTTGTGGCCGTAACACGCTGGCTGCCATGGCGTACCCAGGGCCGATGCCGAGAGTGCCCAGCGGGCCCGGATCCATCCACAACTGCGGCCACTGCAGCTTGATGGTGTAGGCCGCGGTAGCCACGAAGTCGCCGCCATCTCCGATCACCACATCTTCCTTACCCAGCCGCCTTCCTACTTCTGCGCAAACCCGCAGCGGGTTCGGTGGGTCCCCGGTGGCTTGTATCTCTTGATCCATCTTCGCCAGCTTGCGGGCCTCCTCTGCGCGCAGGCTGGCTAACCACTCAGGCCAGCGCCGCGGCCCGACTTGCTCCAGCAGCTGCTCCAGCA
>JBNLEN010000097.1:0-23879 GCA_050304975.1 Polyangiaceae bacterium | reverse complement strand
CGTCTGATTGTCATCCGATAGTACCGCCAGACTGTTGAACCCGGAGAAGCCATCGGACTGCCACTGCAGCCCCGCGTAGCGCGTGCTGTTCTGGTTGAGCCCCAACAGCTCCGGCGCAATGCGATGGCATTCGGTGCACCTGTTCTTGGTGCACTTGTTGTTGGTTCGCGCTTCGTTGGAGCACTTCAGGTGACCTCCCCCTTGCTCGACCTTGAGCGCGCTGTCCCACTGTTCAAACAGCCCACCCTCTTCTGAATCGAGGTAAAAGTAGGGGCCGAGCGGACTGCTTGGAACAATTGGTTGAGTCTCGCTGTCCTTTTCGCCAACGCGTACTTGATTGACCCACGGGGTGTGAATGAACGGGTCCGTGGAGTGGCAACGTTGACACTTGAATTCATCGGCGATTTTCTTGATAGGCGACCAAAAGTCCGCGGCCCTGTCGCTCCACAGCGACTGCACTACGACTCCTGACTTGGGCTTTTCGGGTTCGTAGAACTGCAGAAAGATTGTTGCGCCGGTGCGCGGGTGGTGCCCGATGACCGCCATGTCACCATACTGTGGGAAGTCGTTATCTGTGGGTTTCTTGATGTAGTATTGGCGAACAGTGAACACCCATTGTGTTTCGGGATTGCTTCCGGGCATCCTGCCCACAACTGAGTACGGGCTCGACTGTCCGTCCCCCCCATGAAAGCCTTCCACTTGGGTCGGCAGCATCATCGGCCGGTCCGATTGCATGTGCGGCTTGTACTCTTTGGGAGTTTCACCGTTGACCGTGACGGGAACGTATTGACCGGTGAGCAACTGCCATTCCCCTGAGGCACTACGCTCATAGAGCTTGATGTCGTCGAACGTGCCAAGCGCCGCCTCCGTCTTCTCAGCAAATTGTTCGAAGAGCTTGGTGTTCTCGGGGCCATACGGATACTTCGGCGGCGCATCTGGGCTATCATCTGTCGCCGCCGGCAGGGGCGCCGTTGGTGCCGCGAAATTGCCGGGCGATGAGGCTGGTTCTAGATTTTTCGGAGGGGCGTCACACGCCCAAGCGAGCGACACGCCGCAAGCCAAGAGGGTCCACCTGTACATCATGCTAGTCCTTTCATTTCCTGACGACGGCGCCAAAAACTCGAAGCGGCCCAGCGAGTCTCGGCGCTGTAGACCTCGCGCTGCTTGTGAAGGTACCTGCTGAACGCCCGGCGCTGATTGCGCCGGTGTTGGCGCGTCGCCCCATGGGCTATCGCTTCGACCCCAGCATGGCCATCGCGGATGCTTTTCGTGATGCCCCAGGAGGACAAAGGGTCGTAGGCGGTCGCTGCATCTCCGACGGCCAGGAAGGTATCTGGCAGTTCTCCCTCCAGCATTTGCGTTGCCGCGTCGAATACATCGATACTCTCCGGCAAACGTCCTCTAGCGAGCGGCGCTAGCAGCGTGCTTTGCCGGAGCCTTCGGGTCCAAAGCCCAACTCCGCCGCCTGCGTGTCGTCGGGCTGACAAGGCGTCGGTCATAAATGTGGCGAGCAAAGAGTTGTCGGAGAGCGTCACCCCGTACCACCAGCCGTCCTCCATCGCTTCCACATGGACCCGCCCGATTTCGGCTACCTGGCAACCCTCGATGCGCCCCACGAGTCCGAGCAGCTCGTCGTGTCGTACACGTTGGGCTCCTAGGGAGCGTGCCGCGACCGCTCGCCGCCCCGTGGCATCGATCACTGCGTCAGCCTGGAGCGAACGAACTCCTCCAGGGTGCTGGATGGTTGCGTCATAGGTTCCGCCGCTCCAGGTGAACTGTTGCAAGCGGCACGAAAACAGCAAGTTGACACTCCGCTGGCGAGCGCGCCGTACCAGCGTTTCATCAAACAGCTCGCGGCGCAGGTTCAAGCCGTAGCTGGGCATCGCCAAGAAGTAGTCTTTGTCGACGGCAGCTGCGGTCCCCCACAGCGAGCGAACCCCGGGGCTCCTATCGTGGCGGGAGTCCCCGATGACATCTGCAAGCCCAAGCGCGGCCAACTCCGCCAGGCCAGCAGGCGGCAGGTGCTCCCCCGCTTGGCGCAGTTGACCTTGCGGGCGAGCCTCCACGAGCGTCACTGACTCACACCACTGAGTGGCGTAGGCCGCTGCGCTCAAACCAGCGGGCCCCCCACCAACGACCAGCAGCTTCACGTGATGGGATCACCTTCGTGATCAGCGCTTCCCTCAACCTCTTCGTACTGACTACCGTTTTTGGTGGGGACGATGAACCCCAGCTGCCACCAGCCCTCGACCATCTTGTTGTAGTCGGCCTCGTCTTCGGTCGGTATCCAGGAGGTGGGTACCCAGGGTTGGCTGTTCTTGCCGTTGCGCGTGACCTCGTTCGGGCGCTGCACTGGCCACCAGACGTCATTGCAATCCAAGAAGTCAGCCTGCCACGGGAGCGCATTGCCGATGGTCAGATCTCCTGGTTGAGTTTCGGCGCTCATCCGAAGCGGCTGCGAGTTCGCGTAAAGCTCGGGGGCGCGAAGGATCCGCCAGGACTCAATCCCTGGGTAGAAGGGAGTACCAGCAGACCCCTCTAGTGCGGCACGATCGAGGGCCGCTGGTTGCCGCGCTACATCCAAGTCCTCCAGCGCAACAAACTCTTCGGGTTGGTCTGGTTCGAAGTCGCCATCGCGCCATTTTTGGAATAGTGCGTACTGCAGCGGTGTCAGGGCGCCGACGTCGAAGTCCCCCTGCTTGTCACGCTTGACCTCCCCGGAGACCTGCGGCATCGACTTTTGCACAGACTCCCGGTCGATTGGTTGCTCATTGGGATTGCGCAGGCGGCTGAATACCCCTGCCCGGGCGTTGTAGGCATCCGAACTCGTTGAGGGGTCGTTGCTGCCAAGCAGCTTCAAGCGTTGCGCCTTGAGGACATTGCCGCTGTCCGTTCCGTGCCACGAGGCGCGCACGCTGAGCCAGGGCAGCTGGCCCGTGCACCGGATCACTGGATAGATGTCCTTGGCGAAAGATGGCCTAGGTATTTCTGCATCCGGTTTGCGCACTGCGTTGAAAGCCACATCGTAGATCGTGGTGATCCAGTCCATCGCAGGTGCGTAGCGCGGGGCGGCGCAGATGACCCAAGCGCGCTGGTTAGGGTCGTCTACGGAAATTCGAGTGCCGTCCTTGAAGGTGATGACCGCACTGACTGGTCCGTCTGCGGTGTCATCGTACCAACGTGTGTTGTTGACCCACTGTTTGAGCTCCGGCAGTTGGGAGTATTGGCCCTGCGCGTCCAAGCCCTCCGCGTTTCCGTAGCCAGCGAACACCAGCAAGCGGCCGCTGCCGCCCTCAAGAGCCAGCTTACCTAAGTATACCGTCTTGGGTTTGGGCTTGCCTTCAAACAAGAACGCGATGTTTCCGCTCAGCTCAGCCTGGGTGACGTCGCCCCCGACTGACTGCGGGCCGGGGTCAATGCACAGGTTGCTGCGCTCGCTTGAGGGCACTTCTTCGTTGCGGGTGGTGGCCGGCCAGTAGTGTGGGTCAGCGTTGTCCTCTGGCTGCGCATCGAGTCCCCAAGGCTTTGGGGGAAGGGCCGCTGGAAGCGAAAGCGAACCCCGAGGCTCCGACGTGTTCAGGGCCGCTTTTCGGTTTTGCAGGTGCACGGTCCACTCGATGGACGCCACGTCGCTTTCGCCGAGGGTGATTTCTCGGGTCGCCGTGCCTCCCTCAAACTCGTAGATCCGAAAGCGCTGCGCTTGCTTTTTGATTTGCCCGCTCGCGGTCTTGTAGGGCTTGCCCGCGTTGGGCACCTGATATTGGGATTCCGCGCCCAGGTAGTAGCTGCTGGGATCAGCAGGGTCAGCGTCCGCGTTGCCCAGGCGGGCGACGCCAAGCGCCGGGTGGATTGCATAAGTCTTTTCAGACATCGTTGAGACTCCTCGACCAAGCGGGCATGCGTGCGGCAGGTGCAACCTCGTTGAGAGACTGGAAACCTCTGCCCCTGCGTTTGTCGGCGCGAGTATGGGCGTGTCTGTTCTCCTGGGTCAATCATTCTTCTAAGCAAGAATGAGGTACCGGCCTCTCTTGGTCATGGACCCTTGGATCCGTGGTCAGCTATCTTCACGTCGCTATGGGGCCAGGAGACATCATCGCAGACCGCTACCGGATCGTCTCGAAGTTGGGCGAAGGGGGGATGGGTTCCGTGTGGCTTGCGGAGCACCAAGCGCTCGGAGCGGCTGTGGCGGTCAAACTCATCGATCCCGATATTGCCGACGACCCTTCGAGCTTGGCTCGGTTCGTACGCGAAGCACGTTCAGCGGCACAATTGCGGAGCCCGTACGTCGTTCAAATCCACGACTACGGGGTCGACAACGGCACCCCCTACATCGTCATGGAGCGCCTGGAGGGGGAGACGCTGGCGGACAGGTTGGACCGAACGGGCACGCTGACCCCGCTGGAAACCACCATTGTCATCACTCAGGTAGCTAGGGCGGTGGAGCGGGCTCACGCAGCCGGGATCGTTCATCGAGACTTGAAGCCCGACAACATCTTCATCTTGCAGGAGCAAGAACTCTTCGTGAAGGTGTTGGACTTCGGGGTCGCCAAGGTGCAGGTTGCCGAAGAAGCGGACCCATCGCTGACCTCCACCGGCGCGTTGCTCGGGACGCCCTACTTTATGAGTCCGGAGCAAGTGAACGGCTCCAAGGATTTGGATCACCGCACTGACCTTTGGTCTTTGGGCGTCATTGCGTTCAATTGCCTGACGGGCATGGTGCCCTTTCAGGGCCACGGGTTGGGTCGGCTGATGGTCGAAATTTGCCGCGATCCGTTGCCCGTTCCCTCCGAGATTGCCACTCTGCCAGACGGGTTTGACGAGTGGTTCGCACGCGCCCTGGAGCGGGACCCCAATGCCCGGTTTCAAACGGCGCGCGAGCTCAGCGAGGCTTTGAATGAAGTGCTGGCTCCAGGACACCAACTAGATGCCCATGAAACCATCCGCACTCGTTTCAGCGCGGATGGCGGCGCGAACGATCTGAACGCACCGACACTTCCAGGCAAGCAGTCACTAGCGGCACTCGGCAACTTGCCGGAGCCGTCGACGCACTTGTTCGGGCGTGCGGAAGCAATTGCCGAAGTCGAATCGCTTCTTTCCCCGAAACGGCTGGTCACTTTGCTCGGTGTTGGAGGGTTGGGAAAGACCCGGTTGGCGATCGAGACCGCAAAGAGGGTGGCGCCGTATTTCCCGGATGGGACCTGGTTTGTGGATCTCGCCGCTGTCGGTGATGCCAATGCGGTCGCTGCCGCTGCCGCAGGTGTGTTTGGCGTCAAGCAGCAGAGTGACAAGTCCATCACCGAGTCGCTGGTTGACGCTCTCGGAGCGCGCCGGCTGCTGCTGATTCTGGACAACTGTGAGCACGTCACGGCAGCGGCGGCCGAGCTAGCCGCTGCGGTGTTGGCGGGTTGCCCAGAGGTGAAAGTGATCGCCACCAGCAGGGAGTTGCTCGCTATTGCCGACGAGCAGGTCTGGGCGATTCCTCCGCTAGCTTTTGCAGGAGCGTCGGCTCCCGCTGTTCAGCTGTTTGTCGAGCGGGCAAGCGCTATCGCGCCCAACTTCGAGCTGGGCACCGAGGGTGAGGTGGTATCGCAGATTTGTCAGGAGCTGGACGGGATCCCGTTGGCGATCGAGCTGGCGGCGGCTCGCGTGCGAAGCCTGACTCCCGCTCAGATCTTGGCCCGCATCAGTGAACGTTTCCGACTGCTCACTGGTGGCTCGCGCGCGACCGCTCAAGGACGTCACCAGACGCTCCGAAATACAGTGCAGTGGTCGTTTGATCTGCTGACAGCTACAGAGCAGACAGTCCTACGTCGCGTGTCCGTCTTTGCGGGGGGCTTCAGTTTGGAAGGCGCGGAAGAAGTCTGCTCCGACGACGAGATAGACGCGCTTGATGTGTGTGATGCGCTCGACTCACTCGTCAGCAAGTCGCTGCTTCAAGTCACGCGCAAAGGAGCCCTGGTTCGCTTCGAGATGCTGAGGACGATTCGCAGCTTTGGAGAAGAGAGACTCAAAGAAACGGGGGAGAGCGAAGCGGTCCGGCGCAGGCATGCGGTGTTTTTCGCCAAGCAATCTGCGATGTATTTCGAGCTTTGGCGCAGCCCACGTGAGCGCGACGCCTATGAGTGGCTGGACAGCGAAATCAACAACCTGCGTGAGGCCTTCCGCTGGGCGCTCGACAATGACGACCTGGACAGCGCCGCTCAAATCGCTTCCGACGTCGGAGACATGGGGCGATTCAGGCTGCGCGAGGAAGCCGCCAATTGGGCGGAAGAAGTTGTCGAACGCGCGCGGGCTGCCAAACACCGTCGCCTGGTCGTCTTGCTGACTTGGAGTGCCAGCAGCGCCTGGGCATTCTCGCGCTTTGAGGACGCGCAACGATTCGGGGAAGAAGCGCTCGCGCTGCTCGATGACCCAGCCTACGACCCGTTTGTTTGGGCCTACGGAGATTTGGCATTCGTCGCGATTTTTGGGGGCGATATCCCTAAAGCGATTGAGCTGTTGCGGCTCGGTTCAGAGCACCCGACGGATCGCCACGACCGCTTCATGCTGGCCTTCCACCTGTTCATCATGGCCACAGCTGGCTACGCAGATGACGCGGCGAAGATCGCCAATGACGTGGTCCAAAAGGTGGAAAGCGCCGGTGTTCCCATGTCGATCTCCATTGCCTACGGCGCCAAGGGTGCCGCGTTGGAGTCCACTGACGCCGCTGGCGCCCTGGCCGCCTACGAGCGAGGGGTGCAGATCGCGCGTCAGGCGGGAGCGCGCTTCATGGAAACCTTGATCGCCCCTCGCATCGCAGCACTGCACGCCCGCAGCGGTGAGCCGCTCGAGGCTCTGCGCGGCTTTGAGCGCATGTTGTCATCCTTTGGTGAAGCAACAGATGTCGCGTCGGTTTCGGCCTGGCGAGCGAGCTTGGTGGTGTTGCTTGCCAAGCTCGGCCATCATGAAGGGGCGGCTACGTTGCATGGGACATTCGCCGACTCGATTGACGCTTCTGGCGTCGTGGCTGAACACGCCGCCGCAGTGCAGCAACTCACAAAAGAAATGGGGGAGTCCGCTTTTGCCGATGCTGCCGCCTTAGGAGCTGCTATGTCACTGCGCGAAGCCACGAACTTCGCAATTCGACAAGTTCGAATTGGACTCGGCCAGCTTCAGAGGACGGGAGACCAGCATGACACAGCATCGCAGATCAGGGCGCGCACGGACGCGCGTGGCGTCAACACAGGAAGTTGATCAGTACCTGGCGCGTCAGACGCCTGCTTCAACGGTGGCTAAGAAGGTTGCCAAGGCACGACTACCTGGCGTCGCTACTCACTTGCCTCCGCAAGCTCCGAGGTTTCTCAAAGATCTTCCCGAACCTGGAGTTAGCTACGAGCCGCGCCAGGTGATCACGAAGCAGCTCAAGCAGCTGATCGACAAGGAGGGCTACCGTGAGGCTTTCCAGAGTGCCGTCACTACCGTCGCCTCACAGAACATCCCCGAGTTGCGTCGCGTTCAGACGCTGGACCAGTACTACTACTTTGTCGACGCGATCGTCACCTGGTTGCCTGAGCTGAGAGTCTGGGAGTGGCAGGGAGAGGTACTGCACGAGCGCACGGACTATCTGCGCATTACTCAGTTCTACTACTATTTCAACCAGCCCGAGCTCAGCGAGCTGCAAAGCCCGATTGACCCGGTCAAAGGAACCAAGCTGACGCCGATTTCACGCTGGCTGCGTGACTTTGCCGTGGCGTGGGGAGAGTTTCTCGATACTCCAGAGTCCGCCGAGTATCTGGAAAGCTACAAGTTTGGCCCCGAATACAACTACCAGGACTACGTCGGCTGCGAGTCGGGCTACAGGACTTTCAACGACTGGTTCTCGCGCACCTTCCGCGATATCGACAAGCAACGCCCGGTGGCGCAGCCTGAGGATGACCGCATTGTCGCATTTCCGGCCGAGTCCACCTACGTCGGGCAGTGGGCGATCACATCACCTGTACCTGCCGGAGAACCATTGCCCTCAGAGTCGTCGATTGTGGTCAAACACATCGAGTGGCCCATCCCCGAGCTGCTCAAGGACTCGGAATATGGCAAGGCTTTCGAAGGCGGCGTGCTCGTTCACAGCTTTCTGAATGTGTACGACTATCATCGACAACATGCGCCCGTTTCCGGTCGAGTCTTGGAAGCCAAATTCATTCCAGGGCAAGTCTACTTAGACGTAGAGTTGCAGCAGCTGGACAAAGAGCAGCGCGCGTCATCTAGTAGCGATTTGGCGAACGCAGTCATTCCGCGGCGTTACCTCGACGCGGAAGATCCGACCGGTTATCAGTTCGTGCAATGTCGCGGCCTGATGGTCTTGCAGACCCCAATCGGAAAAGTCGCCGTGCTACCGATGGGTATGGCGCAAGTGTCGTCGGTGGTGTTCGTCAAGCCAGGCACGGATGAGCTGATCCGACTCAGCGAGAAGGAACGCCAAGGAATGACCTACGAGCAGCAGGTTGAAGAACTCAACAAGCGGACCGCAGCAGCCTGGGTTGGGCAGAAGGTCAAGAAGGGCGAGATGATCTCGTCATTCCTGTTCGGCGGCTCTGATATCGTGATGTGCTTCGATCGCGAAGCGAACATCAACATCACGGCCTCTCAGAATGTTCACTACCCCGTTCGTAGTCAGTACGCCTACTCGAACGTCCAGCGCCTGATCAACGACGTCTAGCTGACGGACGGCTTCTGCCGTCCCTCGATGATGCCTCCGTCGGTCGTCATCCCTAGGATGCGATCACCATCTGCCAAGAGGGCACAGAAGTCTCCGGTCCACTCCGGGTGAGCCCAGCGCTGCAGCCACTGGCCCTGGGCATCCCGCGACCACAGACAGCCTCGACCGCCGATCCACTGGTGATGCTGCACGTCGATGGCGACCGCCGTCGCGCTCAACTGCTCGTTGACGAGCGCCCACTCATCGCCTGCTTCGCTCACGGTCAGGCAGCCGCTTCCGCCGACGACGCAGCCAAGCCCTTGTTCAAGCACCGTGGCGCTGGCGCGCAGTGGGGTTGAGCCGAGCACCGGTAATGTGCGCAGCTCCTGTTGTAACGGGGCATAGACTGCAGCGAACGGACCCGCTTGTGGGGTTGCGCCGCCGACGAGCCAGCGCTCGTCATCCAAGCGATTGATGGTCGTGACCTGGCTGGCACCGTTGAGAGGAAACGGGCGCATCCAGCGCCGCGCGACGCGCGTCCACAACGCCGGGGGTTTTCCCGCCTCACTTGCTACAACGACCAACAGATCATCGAACCGGCCACGGGCGCCCGATACGGATACTTCTGGGGCCGGCAGTACTGCGCTCTCACCGGTCCCACTCGCATCTAGAATGGTTAGTTCCGGGCCCTGGCCACCGATGAGCCAACCGCCAGCCTCGTAGCGCTGAACGAAAGTCGGCGTGTGGCGTAGCGCTTGCAGCAAGCTTGTCGCATCGACCCAGGTGTGCCCGTTCCAAAAGTTCGCACCAGTGTGGCTCAGAGCGAAGGCATTGCCGTCTGCGTCCCAGGCCGCAGAGATGAGTTGCGTCGCACTCTTCGGGCGACTCTTGATGACCCACTCGTATCTATGGGTGCTGCTGCTGGGGGGAGTGGAGCCAACCGCGTGCGCGAGGCGCCGACTAGATGCTGGTAGTCCCGCCTGGTCGGACAGCCACGGCAACATCAACTGTGCGAGTTCCCTCGGAGTCGACGGTCGCTCGCTGGGGCGTGCCGCGGTGGCTCGCTTGAGTACTGCGTCCAGTTCACGGACCAGGTCATCTCGGTGTTGAAGATCCGCATGCAACGTCACGTGATCATACAGGCTTGCCCGAGATTCGGATTCGAACTGCGTGAGGAACTCGGCCGCGGTTCTGGCCTTGAAGTAGTGCTGCCCAGTCAGCGCGAAGTAGATGATGCAGGCCAAGGAGAACACATCGGTTTCTGCCCCGACTCCTGAGCTGGCGGACTCCGGCGCCGAGTAGCACATGGTCCCTACAGCGACTGAACCGAACGTCATCACCCCATCGGAACGAGCGACGCCGAAGTCCGAGATCTTGAAGATCTCAGTCTCGCCAAACCCACAGCACAGAACGTTGTTTGGAGACAGGTTGCGGTGTACCACTTGGGCGTTGTGAACAGCGCTCAGACCCGAGGAGAGGCAGTGCAGCAGGTGGGCAGCGCGCCCAGGTGAAAACCCTTGCCCCGTCTTGTTCAGTGAGAATTTGACCCGCTCGTTCAGGGTCGTTCCTTCAACGCCGCCGTGCACGTATTCGACGGCCGTCCAAGGCACGGCCACCGCACCTCGCTGCGCCGAGCCCGAATCGATCAAACGTACGACGAACGGGGTCGGGGGTACGGCGTCGTTTAGGCGACTCAGCGCTACGCGTTCTTTTTCTGCAACCATATGTGCAGAAACCATGCCGCGCCCCAGACTTGGCTTCATCACGTTGACGACCACTGGTGACGTGCCCGCTTCCGATTGGCGCTGGGCCAGGTAGGCGACGCTCATGCCGCCTCGCCTGACGGCTTCCCCGAGCTGATAGACGACGCCCGGTTGGGATTCGGAATGGATCAAGGAACCGTTGGTACTAGATGGCGGAGACGTCGGGTCGGTTTCCATCAGGTTGCGTGCTCATTCAGAAAAATCGCTGAGGAACGTATTGGACATTTGTTTCTTGGTAGTTTCGCTCACGTGCTGGGGGAGAGAAACTTGCAAAAGCGAAGCCGCTACGACACACGGTGAGATCGGTGTCACCAGGCTTCGAGTGCCGTGCTACATGGGCGGTCGAAAATGAACGCCACAGGGTCGGTATCGGCAACTCGAACAAAACCCAACGTCACGCTTCCGATGGTTGATATCGGCTATGCATTCGTCGTGATTCTGTTTGGAGGCAGCCTTCAGCAGGCGCTCGTGGGATGTGTGACGCTCCGCGTCGGAATCGTACTCAACTCACTGGTGAACGAGTGGGGACACATCTGCGTTGCTTGTGCACACGGCAGGCCACGGGATTCCTTGACCTCCGCGAATCTGCTGGGGAACCATCGGTTACTTGAGCACCTGCAGGCTCTGGTGCCGCTGCTGCCGGATAGGCGTGGTCATCTTTTCGTGCGTATCCCGCGGCTGTCGCCGAAGCAGGCCCAGTTCGTGAGAGTCGGTGGGTTTTGGGTGGGCACATCAATCTCGGCGATGTTGCTGCTAGGCAGCGCTCGGTTGTGCTCCCAGGGCGGACTCGAGCAGAGCTGGGCGTCGTCGCTTCTCGCCGCTTACGGGTTCGGAACGGCCCTGGCCATGCTTGGTGCGGTGTGGTCAGACCTGAGCTCGCGTTCTGCGTTCGGCTCGAGCCCAGAGCTCATGGCATGCGGGAATGTGACGATCATGGGGAGCTTGTCCAAAGGGGAGACGCTCGCGTTTCCAGCTCGCGCTCGAACACTCTTGCTGCGCATGCTGGAGGTCAGTCAGATCCGCGGTTGTCAATCAGGGGGCGGGGCCGTGCAGACTCATGGCGCCAGTGAACCTCGGCAGTTGATCCGAAAATGCCTAAACACCAAGCGGGGAGACCTAGCTCAGCGAATGACTCGGGCCCTCGTCGCGCGAGCGGGGGCAGCTCCGGCAACCGGCAACGCTTTTCTCGTGCAAACTCACGTGCGCTACGCCACTTCGGGTGTCAGCACCGAACACGAGGCACACCCGTTTCGCTTCGTTGAGGCGAGCGTTCGCGGCAAGCGGCGCATCATGCGGCGCCGCGATGGTGCGTGGACGATCGAACAGCGGCACGTGGAAACAGCGCTCACGCACAACGGCGATATGGATGGGATCAAGTGGCGCGGGCAAGTGATCAAGTTCCCGGATCTCAGCTACTTCATGGAGCATGTGCTAGGCGTACCCAATCGCTGGGTCGGCGACTCACCCTTGCTGTCGGCAGCTATCGAACTGTTCGTTACTCGCGGACAGTGGTTTGATTCCTTGCGGCTGGCTTATCACGTCATCGCCGCACCCAAGGCTCCGGACTTGACTCAGATCCCCGCGGGACTAAGAGGCTCGGAGCGCGCCGCTGCGGCGCAACGGTTGCTGGCAGACCACCCCGTTCCGGACCGCGGCACCCTCACCCGCTGGGCGGAGTTCGCGGAAGAGGAGCTTCTCGAGTTCTGCAAGCTGGATCCATCGGGTCTGGAAGATGACCCCGAGCATGCGCGCGACCGGCTCGTGGAACGTTTGGTCAAACTGGCGGAGCGTGGCGAGTTCGAAGCGGTCCCAGCCGAGCGACGCCGTGGGTTCGCGCGTGCCGCGATCGACGCGTTTTTCGACAATGATCTGTACGTAGCGCTGCGAAAACTGGAGCCTGCGCTGCTCGGAACCTTTGGCTGCGTGGTGACTAGCACCCTGGAACCCAATACTCTCGTCACGCTGTCCAGGGGGCAGCCGTTGTCGATCGGGTTCCAACGTGCCACGAACACGGTGGCGGTGGTCTCCGAGCGAGGTTCTCTGAAGGTGCGCTCGGCGCTCGATGAGCAAGTCTTCGAAGAGCGCCTGGATATGGACTTCTGTCGTGGTGAAATCGCGCGCGTCGGCATTGTCGACGGTGGCCCGATTCATCTCACGCTGTACGGTATCAGTGACGGGCGGGAGTGGACACCGCAGGACTTACAGCTGGCAGGTAGAGTGGTTTCGTTGGTGGACAACCCATACATGTCCCCGGTACCTGCCAAAGCGAGCGACCGTGTGGATGAGGATCTCAATGTGCTGGGTTCTTTGCTCCGGACCTTGCGCGCAAGTTGGAGAGATCCTGATTCCTACAATCAGCAGACTGGCGCGGCGTTTCGCGAAGCTCTGCTGAAGCGCATGCGCCCCAACTTGATCGTCGTTGGGATCACGAATGACTTGTGGCTTGCCGAACAGTTCGTCGACAATCTTAGGCTGGCTTTTCCTGGGATCGCGGCACAAGCCATAAGTAGCAACTTCGTACTGCGCGAACCCGACTCCATCCCAGTGGATCGGGACACCGTCGTGCTAGCGGTGTCCCAATCAGGCCAAGATTTTCCAACTTTGGGCGCCCTGTTGGTGTTGGGTCAAAAGCTTGGACCATCCAGTGGGCAGTCGTTGTTCGTGATGACCGGGGAAGTGGACAGCTTGATGGGGCAGGCCGTGGGACAGCAGTACGCCAAAGGGGCGAGCTTCTCGCGTCGCATCTTCGTCAACGAAAGCGGATTCCGCCCGACGGAAGCGGCCGTGGCCACCGTCAGCGCCATGCACCATTGCCTCTCAGAGTTGCTGCTGTTTCTCGTCCGCTACGGTTTGGACGAAGAGCAGTTTGCAAGTCCTCCCTATGGGCTGGCTCTGACGTCCGTGCAACTCGAAGAGCTGGAGTTGCGCGCCAAGGATTGTGTGAACGACCATGCACCGGCCATCGCGCGAAGCCTCAGTGACGGGCCCGTCCCCACACTCGCAAAGCAGTTGACTCAACAGTCCTCGCGCTGGAAGTGGCACATCATTGAAGGAGTGGTTGGGTTTCTCGCCCTGGTCTTCGTGTTGGAGCTGAATCTCCAGCTGGGTCTGGGGGTCGTTCCCTCGAGCGCAGTGGGTTGGATGACGGGCGTCGCTAGTGCCGGTCTGGGGCACGCCCCCGAATGGCTGATGCTCGGTGGGGCGATCCTAGGCGGGCAGCTCGACGTGTTGTTCTACGCCTTCTTGGTCCCGGCGGTGGTCTGGGGCATGCGCACGGTGCAGCGCCGCACGACGCTGCACCGGCATGGTCCGCGCGAGCTGCTGATCGGCGACACGCGTTACGTCCACAAGATCATCTGGCTGCTGGCGCGCAAGCTGTTCAGCTTGAGCTACGGGTTCGCTTCTATCAAGCCCTATTCCGCTGACCCCCAAGACGAGTTGGTGATGACCCATGAACCCGTCAGAGGGACGCTGGTGTTGCTTGGGATCCCCGACCGGAGACGCGCTGCGCTGAGCGCCAGAGCCGAAGCCGCATTGATGACGGCCAAACAGTTTGACGCCAGCCGTTCGCTCGGCGGCGTTGGCGCCGAAATCGTAGCTGTTGGGCATGCGCAATCTGATGTGGGAAGCTTCATGGCCGGCCAGATCAGTCTGCCCGCGTCCGACATCAAAGAGACCGGGCCCGTGGTGGACCGTCTGTGCGACGGCATGTACGATTCCTGGGAGCGTCTATTAGCGATGGCGGTACTGCTCAATGGGACGGCGCGTTCTGTGGCTGCATTAGGGCCCGCTCGCTACGATCGGTCACGCACGAAAGACCAAGTCTTCGCTCCGACGACCGCGGCACCCGTGTCAGCGGCATCCATCTATCAGTTGCTCTCTCGCTCAAATGAGCGCTACGAACAATTCCAGCACCTCGCGCTCCCCTTCGACGTTCAGCGCAGCTCGTGGCGTGTCGGAGCGGAATCTGTCAGAACCACAGTTTGGAAGCGAGAGCCTCGCCAGAAATCCACGGATTAGGTCTGGCGCTGGGGCGCTCGATCTCCTGGTCGTATTGTTGTCGTCGGTAGCGCTCCGGAATCATTCTGGATCAGCCTCAATCGGCATGAAGAATTTGACTTCAGCTCCCGAGGTTTCCTCAAACGCGACCGCTCCACCCACCTGCTCCGTCAACGCATGAACGAGCGCGAACCCCAACGACTCGGCGCCATCCAGGGTGTGCTGGGGAAAGCCGACGCCGTTGTCTCGGACGAGCAGATGGATGCCGTCGGTGGCCTTGGTGAGTGTCACCTGGATGGTTCCAGCGCGTTGGTCGGGAAAGGCATGCTTTAGCGCGTTCATTAGCAGCTCACCCAAAATCAGCCCAAGGGGGATCGCGTGCTTCATACTCAGCTCGACCGGCGCCAGCTCGGAAGTGATCGACACGTTCTGTGTGCCCGCGGCTTGTTCCGTTGTGCGGATCACCTCTTCGAGGTATCTGGGGAGATTGACACGACCGAGTTCCGCGTTGCCGTACACTGCGTCGTGCGCCGCCGCCATCGCCAAGATTCTGCGCTGACTTTGCTCGGTTGCCGAACGGACTTCCGGGTGCGACGAACGGGCGCCCTGGAGTCCGAGCAAGCTGGAGATGATCTGTAGGTTGTTCTTGACCCGATGATGGATCTCCTGGAGCAAGACTCGTTTTTCCTCGAGCCGTCGCTCTTGATGTCGCAATAGGCCGGCGACGCGCGTGGCAAAGAACCAAACTGCCGCAGCCGCAGTCACTTGAGCGATGAAAGCGCGGGTCGCGCTCATCCGCACCATCTCTGGGGAGTCTTGCGTGCTGATGGCGAACACGACGATGACCAGCGAGTTGATTCCCAATGTCGCCCAAATACTCCACGCCGGCAGCAGAAAGCCGGCAAGCAATATCGGCAAGATCAGATAGGACAGCACGCCAATGGCTGATGCGGCCGGGTGCATCGTCGTTAACATGAGAATCAGCGCAACTTGGCAGATAGCTAGCAGAGCCGTCGCGTGACGGGCGCGGAACTCGTGGCGGCTCCCCATCAGTACCCAAACGGCGACAGCGTACGCCGCCGCCATGCCGGTAACGGCTAGGGGCGATTCGCGATGCGGGGCAAGATCCGTCACCAACCAGGCGGCCAGCAGTGCCACAGTGCCGAGAATCAGGCAGAGCCAACAAAAGACCCGCAGAAAGCGGCGTTGGTACTCCGCCTGGGTAGCCACTTCACTCATGGGCGCTTCCTCGTCGCGGTAGGGACAGTCAGGGCTTCACGAATCATTGACGAGCGCATCACCCCCCAAGTGTACACCCGGACGTGTGTTTTTCATCGCCTGGAGTTCCCTGAAACCGCCCCGGCATTTCTCACGGCGAAATCCGCCTACTAGCGACTCAGCAGATACTTGGTGACCTCCAGCATTCCCTCACTGACCACGGCCATCGCTTGGTAATTTAGCTTGTCAGGGGTGTCTCCAGGCTGGTGGTAGTGACGGTATCGGTTTGGGGCGGTATCCGTCACCATCAGGCCTGGATAGCCCATCCTCCAGAAGCTTTGTTGATCTGACCAGTCAATACCTTCGTAGTAGGCAGGCGCCGCCACACCCTCCGAGGGTATCTGTGCGTGTGTTCTGAAGTGGTGAACGACGTCCTCAACGAGTTCGCTGGAGTCGGCGTTGCCGACGAACGCAATGAAGTTGCCCGTCGACGGATAGAACATACTGAAGGGAAATGGGTAGTGCTGAGTGTTGGCTTCGGTCGTGTAGTAGCCGAGCGTCTCCAGGCTGAGCATGGCCACGACGTTGCTGTCGCTCTGCTTGAGCCGCGCCGCATAAACATAGCTACCCATCTGCTTCGTGCGAAAGTACGGAGGCTCTTCGTTGACGAACGCGACCAGGTGCAAGCTACGCTTGGATTGGAACCCTTGCAGGCGAGTGGCGAGTTCGATCAGCATGGCGATGCCTGATGCGTTGTCGTTCGCGCCGGGTGTGTTCAAAGCGGTGTCGTAGTGTGCGCCGAGCACCACAATCTCGTCCGGTACTTCCGTGCCACGGATGACGAGTTCGAGATTGTCGCACGAGATGCCGTCGACCTGGTAGCGCTGCCTGACCACTTCCCGCCCCGTCGAACGCAAGGCGTCCTCGATGTAGTCTGCCGCCTGTGCGAGCTGCTTGGGGTGAGTCGTATTGCGCTCGCCGATGGTGTTGGCCAGGTGCGAAACCGTCGTCTGCATTCTCTGGGTGGCGGCAGCATGCTGCCTTGTGAGCCGCGCTTCGCCGGCGTAAGAGCTCCCCGGCATCTTCATGCTGATAGAGCACGACAAGAACATGACGAAGCTGGCCGGCACCAGCAGGGGCAACAGCAATATCAGACGTCGAGCTGGTCGCTTCATGGCTACCGACTGAGACCACAGGCGGCCGCGCTGCCTTGGGTCACAGTTCAATTGCGGTGCGCCGGCGATTCAGTCAGAGTGCTGGCGCCGAGTCTGGACGGATACTTAGCGATTGGTCTGCGTGAATCAGAAAGTGGCTGCTGGTGTGCGAATCTCGGGGCTCGTGCTCACAGCTCTCGTGTGTCTGTTTGAGCGTGGCCATCGCCTGGTTGTTGATTTCAGCGCTCTGCTGATCAGCGTGACGTTCAGCCATGAGGAATAGCCCATGTCCCCCTTGTACCAAATCGCTAGCCCGCGGATGAACTGAGGGCTAGGGCCTCGGGGTTGTCAGCGCCTGCTGCTTTGCGATGATCCTTGGCGACCAACACGTAGACCGCAGGTACCACGAATAGCGTGAAAATGGTGCCGATGGCCATCCCGCCCACCAGCACGATGCCGATCGAGTTGCGTGCCTCAGCGCCAGCGCCGGTCACCAACGTCAGTGGAAAGTGCGCGGTGACCGTGGCGACCGTAGTCATCAAGATGGGGCGTAAGCGTGTCAGCGCCGCCTGATGGACTGCATCAAGCTTCGACAGGCCCTGAAGCTGCTGGGTGTTCGCGAACTCCACGATCAGAATCCCGTTTTTCGCGATCAACCCAACCAGCGTCACCAATCCGACTTGGGAATAGATGTTGAGTGTTGTCGTCCAGCCCTGAGTCAACCCGTACTGCAAGCCCGGAGGACCGCTGAACTTCAAGAACGTGAAGATCAGTGCGCCGAACATCGCCAGCGGGACGGACCCAGCCAAAATCACGATCGGATCGCGAAATGAATTGAACTGAGCTGCCAGAACCAAAAAGATCAGCAATACAGCAAGACCAAACGCGGGCAAGAATTTACCGCCTTCTTCTCGCAGCTGACGTGACTCTCCCGTGTAGTCGATGCGATAACCTGGCGGCAGGATCTCTTTCGCTTTCTGCTCCATCAACTCCAGCCCTTGCTCCAGCGACTGTGGAGCAATCCCCGAGAGCTTGACTGAGTTGAGCTGCTGGAACCGATTCAGAGTTCTTGGTTCAACGCTTTCGCGGAAATCGGCCACGGCTTTGAGCGGGATGAGTGAACCCTCTGGGCCTGAGATGTAGATGTCTTTCAGCTGCTCCACGCTGAGCCGGTGCTTACGCTCGACTTGCGGTATCACTTTGTAGCTTCGCCCGTCCAGGTTGAAGCGGTTGACGAAATTGCCGCTCAGCATGGCGGACAGGTCATTGCCAACCTGTTGCATGGTCAGGCCGAGAGTGGCCACCTTGTCGCGGTTGATCACGACTTCCGACTTCAATTGGTCGAGCTTGACGTCAATGATCGGCGGGAAAGCAAACAGCCCGCTCTTGACCGCCTCTTGTGCCAGGAGTTGCGCGTTCTTGATAATCTCTTCGTGGTCGGCTGTGGAAGCGATCACGAACTCAATTGGAAAGCGACCAGGACTGGGCAGAGCGGGTGGTAAGAAGACTGGCACCTTCACGCCGGCGATCTGATTCAATTGGCGTGAAAGGCCTGGTTGTAGGTCAAAGACCGTCGTCTCGCGCTCGTGCCAAGGGGTGAGTACCATCCCGGAGAAGCCGCCAGAGGGAAACGTGATCTGAAAGCTGTGGTGGTAGTCGGGCGTGTGCTCGTAGAATTCCTGGACTTGTTCGGTGTACGGGACCAGCTGCTCCAGGCTAGCATTGGCTGGCACGTCCAAAACGCTGAACAACACGCCCTGATCTTCCGTGGGCGCCAGTTCCTTGGCGGACATCGAATACATGGGGACCGTGACCGCAGCAAGCAGCGCCCAGACGGCGAAGACCCATCGCCGTCGGGCGAGAGTGACACTAAGCGCACGGCCGTAGGCCTGCTTCAAGCGCTCAAACCCGCGGTCGATGCGTTTCGAGAGTTTGGCTTGCCGCTCGGGGGGCTTGAGCAACTTGGCCGACATCATCGGCGATAGAGTCAACGCAACGATGCCAGAGATGAACACCGCACCAGCGAGTGTGAACGCGAACTCGCGAAACAGCGAACCAGTGAGCCCACTCTGAAAACCGATCGGCGTGTACACCGCTGCCAGAGTGATAGTCATGGCGATGATCGGCCCGACCAATTCACGCGCTCCCCGCAGGGCCGCCTGGTGGGCGGACTTCCCCAGACGCATGTTCCGCTCGACGTTTTCGACGACGACAATCGCGTCATCCACCACCAGCCCGACCGCCAACACGACAGCTAGGAGCGTCAGCAAGTTGACGGTGAACCCCAGCACTTGTGCCAGCAGCACGGCGCCGATCAGCGAGACCGGGATGGCAACGATAGGCACCAACACCGAGCGTAGCGAGCCCAAGAACAAGAAGATGACGATGATGACGATACCGATCGTCTCTATCAGAGTCTTCACCACGTCTGAGATGGCGCTCTGGATGTACTTGCTGGAGTCGTAGGCGATGTCCGCGCGCATGCCGCGCGGGAGTTCACTCTGGATGGTTTCGAACTCTTGGCTCACGCGTTTGAGCACGTCCAGCGTGTTGGCATTGGGCAGCACCCAAATGCCCATGAAGACGGCCTTCTTGCCGTTGAAGCGCACTTCTTGGTCGTAGTTTTCGGCGCCCATGCTCACGTCCGCGATGTCGCTCAGGCGCACGAGCGTGTCACCGTCACGCCGTACCACTAGGCGCTGAAAGTCTTCGATGCTCGTCACGCCAGTAGTGGCTGTCAGGTTCAACTGACTCAGCGCGCCCTTGGTCTGGCCGATGGCGGAGAGATAGTTGTTCTGGGCGAGTGCCTGACGAACTTGGCCGGGGCTGACGCCCAACGCTGCCATGCGCCTGGGATCGAGCCAGGCGCGGACCGCGAACGTGCGACCTCCCAGAATGTCGGCGCGCTGTAGTCCCTCGATCGCGGACAGTCGTGGCTGCACGACGCGGATGAGGTAGTCAGTCACCTGGTTCTCAGCCAGGATGGACGACCCGAAGCTCAGATACATGGCCGCCCGCGAGGCGTCTGATGGTTCGATCTTGATCGCGGGGACTTCCGCCTCTGGTGGGAGGTCGGCTCGGACCTGGTTGACCCGCGCAGTGATGTCGGCCAAGGCGCCTGCCGCGTCGAAGTTGAGCCTCAAGCGTGCGTTGATCGTCGAAAGCCCCTGCACACTCTGGGATTCGATGTAGTCGATGCCGTCGGCGGCGGCGATGCTGCGTTCGAGTGGGGTCGTGATGAACCCGCGTACCAAGTCTGCGTTCGCTCCGACGTAGGCCGTCGTCACCGTGACGGTGGCGCTCTCCAGCTTGGGGTACTGACGCACGTTGAGTGTGCGAATCGCCTGCAGACCGCCCACCAAGATGATCAAATTGACGACGATGGCCAGAACTGGCCGGCGCACGAAGAGGTCGGTGAAGTTCATACCGTCCCTCAGCGATTTTCAGGCTTCGGATCGAGCCGCGGGTTTAGCGTCACGCTGTTGTTGACGCTGACCGGAGCGCCGTTGCGCAGTTTGAACGCTCCCTCAGTCACCAGGGTTTCGTCCCCATCCAGGCCCTTGGTCACTTCGACGAAGTCACCGCGCGTTTCTCCCAAGCGGACGAACTGCTGGGTCGCCCGCTGCTTGTCTGGCTGCTCCGGCTCTGGCTCGACCAAGAACACGGAATCGCCGTAGGGCGCGTAAACCACGGCCGTGGTTGGTACGAGCAGCACGTCCCGAGTCTCATCCAGAAGCACCCGAACATTGAGAAACATACCTGGGTGCAGGCGCTGCTTCGGATCCTGCGTCGAGGCGCGAATGGTGACCGCACGCGTCGCCTGATTGACCTCCGGTTCAACGGCGGCGACCACGCCTTTGAGTTGCAGGTCACTGCCTTGAGGGGCCCAGAGCTCCACCTCGAGCCCGACTTGCATCTGGTCCAAGTATTCTTGGGGCACCGTGAAATCCACGTAGTCCCCTTCGGCAGATTGCAGCGTGGTGATCGGGCTGCCAGGACTCAAGTACTGCCCCTTGTTGACCTCGCGGATCCCGAGCTTGCCCGCGAAGGGGGCCCGGACCACTTTGCGGCCGATCTGCGCCCGCAGCCCTTGGGCTTCCGCGCGTAGAGTCTTCACGCTGGAAGCTGCAGAATCCAGCTCCTGAGCGCTGCTCACGCCCTCAGCGACGAGCGCCCGGGTGCGCTTGAGCGTCGTCTCCGCGAGCTCGAGTTGGGACAGCGTGGATTCGAGTTGAGCGCGCTCCACGCTAGTCTCGAGCTCAACCAGCGGGGCACCCGCCTTCACCGTGTCTCCCGACTCAAAATGGATCTGGGTGACGAGGCCGGTCGAGTCATTGCTGATGGTAACACCCCTCCCAGCTGCGACGGTACCGACTGCGTAGATGGTACTGCGCCACGTATCCCGCGTCACTTGGCCAGTGCCGACGGCCGTCGGAGGGGGCCCCGCTTGCTTCGCGGCCTCACCGGTCTTGACCAAAAGTCCGATTTGGTTGGCTTTGATGGCGGCTAGTCCCAACACCAAGGCAACCACTGCGACGATGGGGATAATCAGGCGCACGATCCGTTCTCCGAGTGAAGCCGAAAGCTCTTCTCCGAAGGAGCTGTAGAGCGCAAGCCTTGAATTGCAATGCCGGAACGAGCCGAAGTCGGTTTGCGGCTGATTTAGCTGCCAGATCAACCAGGCTTGGAATGCGCTGAACTTACATTGACGTGGGGCATCTCCGCGGCCCCGGCCCGAGTCGAGGGCGCTTCGGGTGGCGGCTGGCGAGACCAGCTACGCCGCGGTTCAGTCGATTGGCCGGTGCCGCAGCGGGACTTGGTCGGCGCCAAGGGGTTTCGCTTGAGCGCCCCGCCGACCGCCGATTGAACCATCGTAGCTGGGGGCTGTGGGAACTCCAGCCCTGCTGATGTGTGTCGGTGAGCGGCTTCCGCGTAGCAGGCCCCAAAGCTCTGACGGACATCCGAGTCAATCCTCGCTTGCTCGGTTCTCACCACTTATTCTCCTCACCTTTGTTTTGAGGGGGCTTCCCGCTGGCAGTCGGGTGCTGCTCAAGTCCCCGTAGGTAAACGCACATCTGCATGTGGGCGCTAAAAAGCTGGAATCAAAGGGCGAAACCAGGCATGACGCCGGCATGAAATCGGTTTGCGGAATGTTGCTTGCTTGCGTGGTCGCGGTGACGGCCTGCCAAGCCAAGAAGGACAAGACTCAGTCAGCGGACACGAAATCTTCCGAGTCCGAGAAGGCGACCGCGAAAGCGGCTAGTGCGGTCAAGTCTGCGAAGCCATCAATCGAAGACCCAGCTTCGATGACCGCCACGGCGCCACCAGCTTTCAAGGTCAAGTTCGAAACCACGGCCGGTGATCTGGTGTTCGCCTGCAAGCGTGACTGGGCGCCGCACGGCGTTGACCGCATCTACAACCTGGCCAAAGCTGGGTTCTACAATGATGTGGCGATGTTTCGCGCCGTGGAAGGGTTCGTCATACAATTCGGCATTCACGGTGACCCGAGCGTTTCAGCCAAGTGGAGAGACGCTAACCTGAAACCTGATCCGGTCAAGGAAAGCAACCGCAAGGGCACGCTGACCTACGCGATGGCGGGCTCCCCCACGACGCGCACCACCCAGCTGTTCATCAACCTGAACGACAACTCACGTCTCGACTCGATGGGCTTTGCGCCCGTGTGCGAAATCGCCGACGGTGAGGACACGCTGAGCAAGATCAACAAGAGCTACGGTGAGCGTCCAAGCAAGCAGCAAATGGCCATCCAAACCCAAGGTAACGCGTTCTTGCGCAGCGCATTCCCGGATCTCGACTACATCAAGACCGTGTCTGTCATCGAAGAGTAGCGCCGCCACGTGCACCTGGACGTCGCGATCTTGCCCCCCGAAGTCGCCGCCCTGCTGTTCTTCGCTCTGACGGTCGAGGGGTAGTGAGAATGTTTCTCGGGCTCGCGTAACTGGCAGCCGGCGGCGTTCAGCTGGCTCATAAGGATCCGACTGACACCAAATCTCCGTCGGCCAATACTGTCTCCCACTGGGCGTTGGAGATTCGGGTCCAGAGCGTAGATATCGTGTAGCGCTGGGTCGGTCACTAGCGCTTCTCGATGCCGGCTGACATGGGGACTAACTGCCGGGTAGCAACTTTCGCCAAGAAGCCGCTGATGTCAGCGGAAACGGGAGTGTTGCCGATCAGGACTCCGGTCTGGGCGCTACCGCCGAGCCAGATGGTGCTACCATGCACGTCGACGTCAGACACGGTCGTGCCCAGCAGCATGGGTTCCCCGAGGCGTTCACCGTCTGGCGTCATCGTTAGCAGGTAACCGGTCGACATCTGGCTCACCAGCGTGCGCCCGCTGACGTAGAGTTCGTCGTTGGCACCTAGGGCCATCTCGCCGGCGAACATGCCTTCCGTATCGTCGAAGGCGTGAAACCAATCCACCTCGAAGTCTGGCGTCAGTTTGAGGATACCGCCGAGCGAAGATTGTTTGCCTTCCCAGGTGACCGTCGTGTCGCCGAACGTCGTCGTGCCGCTCATGTAGATGCCGAGGTAGACGGCGCCGGTCGAATCGACCAGTACGTGGTCGTAGTACAGCGTGTCGCTGGAGCCGCCGCCGAAGGAATCGAGGATGGCGCCGGTTTCAGCGTCGAGTCGGAACAAGTGCGGATTGATGTAGCCTCCGCCTTCCAGATGAACATCCCCGCTCTCCAGGGCGTCCACATAAAAACCCGCGACCAGTAGAGAAGCACCGTCGACCACCATCTCCATGGGGTACGTGTTTCCACCCCAGCCTTCGAACGAACGACTCCACATGGGGGCGCCGCTCGGATCGAGCTTGGCGACATAGAACGACCCAGTGCCGTTGTTCTCCGTGTTCAGGGCGTCATGCGTCACGTCACCGATCTGGAACGGCATGTTGTAGTAGCCGCCAAAGTAGACGCTGCCGTCGTCGCCTAGGGCCAAACATTGGCCGTTTTGCTGCCCCTCGGCTCCGAAGGGCTGAACGAAATCGACTTGGCCGTCTGCAGTGAAGGCCGCTACGAACGCATCGTGGTCCTCGGTACTGAAGCCCGGGCC
>JBNLEN010000096.1:0-24284 GCA_050304975.1 Polyangiaceae bacterium | reverse complement strand
TGCTGCCGGCGCGCGGCATCTTCGATTTCCTGCCGAACCAGACGAACCTTCTCGGCGCTCTTTGTGCGCCCCTGGCTCAACAAAGCTTCGTGCTCCTTCTGCAGCTCGCTCAGCAAATGGGCTTCTCGCCAGCGGGAGGGCAGTAATCCCAACTTTCGCAAGACCCAGGGCGTCAGCAATCCGGTAAACGGAATGGGGAAAGCGCTGTTGGCCGCCCAAATCACGGAGGCCGGGAAAACGCGAAACAAGTCGGCTAGCTGCGCGCGAACCTTGTCCTTGTCGGCGGGAGCGAGGGGTTTGCCGCTCAGCCCTGAGCGAAGCAATACGAACGCCTCCTTGCTCTCCGAGAGCTCCCCCTTCATCAGCTGCCACTGCTGTTTGGCAACCTCGGCCACGCGCGACTTCAGTTTGCCCAGCAAGCCCGGCGGGCGTTCCAGGGTGGCCGCTTCGAGCGTCAGCTCCGTCAGGCGACTCGTGTCGTACCCCTCTGCTGCCAACTCCCGCGTGAGATCCCGGAGCTGCTCGGATGCGTCTGTCCGTTCGGACATGGACTGATGTTACCTCACTCACAGCTGAGTGCGGAAGTCCTCACAGCAGTCGGCGGCTCCACCGGACTACGACCTCCAGTACCCAGTTGGCCGCGGTCGTTGTTGCCCCAGCAGTAGACTCGTCCTCCTGCGCCGATCGCGCAGCTGTGGCTCCCCCCAGCGGCAACGCTCCGCGCCGGTTCCGCCAGTGGGACCTCCGCCGGTAGTGCCTGCCCAGAGCGTGCCCCGCCTAGGGTCGCGGCCCCGGAGTGCGCGCCAGGCCCCAGCTGTCCGAACTCGTTGTCGCCCCAACAGAAGATCTGACCCCGCTCATTCAAAGCACAAGTGTGGCGGCTTCCGGCGGCCACTTGCGTGGCCTCGCCTGGGATGGGAACCCGGGAAGGGCGCGGCTCGGGATCCGTGCTGGCGGCGCGACCCGACTGGGCGTAGTCGTTCGCCCCCCAACAATACACATTGCCGTCTGCGACCGCACAGCTGTGTTCGTCCCCCAAGCTGAGTTGTGAGACCTGTTCCAAGTCGAGCACGTTTGGGCCCCCTTCAGTCGCCACCAGCGGCAAGGTGCGTTGTGCCTGAGCGTTGTCGCCGAAGCACATCAGCAGGCCTCCGCTGACTAGAGCGCAGCCGTGGGAGCCACCGACAGCGATTTCGAGTACATCGACCTGGAATTTCAGCAGCGTCCCGCTGCCTGGCGCATTCGGGTCCCAACAACCAACACCCCCGCGCAGTCGGACACAGGTCAAAGACTTACCGACCGCCACTTGGAAAGCGGCGCTGTCCAGCATCGAGAGCTCGGCTTGGACACTCGACTCTTGGTACAGGCCGCCCCAGCAGAACAGCTCCCCGTCGTCAACAATCGTGCAGTTCTCTGACGCGCCGGACGATACCGGGCCTGCGCTGTCTGAGGTGAAGCTGAGTGGTCCGGGGAGTTTCAGTTGGACCGGGTCGAGGGCGTTCTCTTTGGCTGAGACTTTGCCACTCGATTGCCCTTCGCGATCGTCGCCGAAGCAACGAATGTTGCCGTCCTCCAAAGTCACACACGTGTGTTTCCCACCAAGGCTGATGGAGTTGACGCAGGAAGCGACGCACTGCCGTCGTAGCTCTTCTGAGGCGTAGGCGCCGTACTTCAGTCTGGAGGGACACTGAGCGTCTTCGTAGGCGCAAAAGCCGGAGTCCAGGCAAAATCCTTCGCGGTCGTTCAACGCACACTGTTCGTCGGCATCACACACGAATGGAATCTCTTCCACGGCACAAGCAGACGCCTGTATCCAAGCTGCCAGGCTCAATGCAAATCGCGCAGGGCTCAATCCAAAACGCTTTGCAGAGGTGAATGCCAAGCGTCTCACCAGAATGCTCCAGTGTAGCTCGCTCCGGCGTAGGACTGCGTGACGTCCAGCTGTACGCCTGATTGGTCCTCACGGCTGGCGACGGCGATGTAACGCACGATGCCCGTGGCCAATAGTGCCCCTCCGAGCAGTACCCCAACGCCACCAACTCCTTTCAAGTTTTTGGCGCGTTCGAGCGCATCGCGGTGATCTTGCGCCGTGTCGCCGTCCGCGGGATCGGCCGCGCGAGTTCGCACATCATCCTCGTTGACCGACGCCGCGAGCAGGAAGCCCTCTCCGACGGATGCGACGAGCACACCAGAGATGCAGAAGGCAGCTCCCCAGCCGTCCTTGTACCAAACGGACGAAGTCGGTTGTTCAACAGAGGCATCGCCCTGGGGTCTGGGTTTGGAGGTGCCTTGGGTGTGGGCTTGGGCCATCGGCTTGTCAGCCACTTGTTGGGTTCCCGTCGACACCCCGTCTGAGTGTGGCTCCGAGTGTGGCTCCGGCTGGGCCGACCCAGAGGGCGCGGCGCTCGGCGCGCAGCGCTGTCGGTTGGTGCGAGCGGCGTTGGCCGCGACCTCGCTGGGCTCGCTCTCCAGGAAGCGGTCGTACAGCTCGATAGCTGCTTGGCAATCACCAAGGGCTCTCTGGGTTTGCGCCATCGCGTACAGTAGCTGTGGCTTTGGCTCCAGCGCGTAGGCCTGTTCATATAGCTGCAGCGCGCGTTCGTATTCCGCGGCTCCGTAGGCCTCGACGCCTTGCGCCAGGTACTCATCGGCGGACGGCTCACTCCGCTCAGGGGCGGCCGCTTCCTGGGCGAAGCCCACGGCGCCCAAGCTGATGATGAAGGCCAGAGCGGTTGCGGCCGGAAGAAGAGCGACAACCTGAGTAGGCAAGAAAGAACAGCGCACCTTAATCGTCCGTGAGGCTAGCAGAATTCGTGCCGGCAGCAGAATTCGTGCTGGAGCGGAGGGGCCTACGGGGATGGGGGCAGGGGCGAATCCAGGTCCCAGCTTGGCGCGGGGGCTCGTTCGGATGCTGTGGGTACAGGACGCGTCGTCGTTGCTGGGGGCTTCGGGGCTGACGCCCGGGGCGACTTTTCAGGCGAAGGCTTTGGCGGAGCCGGCCGCTCGCGTTCCGCGTCTTCGCCACTAGCGACGACGGGCGTGACCACGGGCACGGGCTCAGGTTTGTGAGCGTCGGGTTCCTGAGGTTGCCCCCCGATATTTGAACTCGCCAATGGGCTAGGGGCGGTGTTCCTAGGGGCGGTGTTCCTGGGGGCGGTGTTCCTGGGGGCGGTGTTCGAAGACAACGGTGGGGTACCTCGTTCAGTCACGCTCGCTTCGTCGAACACACCTCCGACATACGCGGCCAAGAACAAACATCCGAGGATCCCCAGCGCGACGACGGCAGGCCAGGCTCGAGCGAGCCAAGTGGGGGGGGGCTTGCTCAGCAGTGGCTCAGGCATCGACGGACTGGTAGCTAATGGCGTGCGCGAGGGCGGGGTGGGTGGCACTCCGGGTTGCGTGGGAGGAAGCTCGATTGAGTCGAGCGGTGAACGACTCATGGGTGCAGTGGTGGTCGGGATGGCGGGGGCCAACGCTTCGGGGGGCGCAAACGCAGCGGCTCCCGGCTGAGAGCTAGCCAGTGTCTTGTTGACTCGTTGTAGCTCTCGCTCCGTACTCCAGTTGGCGGAGCTCTCGAATAAGCCGTGCATGGTCTCACCCATGACCACGCTGCTGAGCGCGAGCTTGTTTTCCAAAGCGAACTCTTCGATTTCCCGCTGCAGTTCCCGCGCCGTTTGAAAGCGATCTTCTGGCTGGCGCGCGAGCGCGCGCATCACGATTCGTTCCAGCTCGGGGTGGTACTTGGTTCGGCGCTCGGTAGGGCGCGGAAAGGGTTCGTTCAGCATCTTCTGAACCGCCTGGTAGTCGTCGCGTTCACGGATCCAGCGAGTCCCCGTGGTGAGCTCAAACAAGACGATGCCCAGCGAGAAGATATCGCTGCGCCGGTCCATCGGATCGCCTAGACACTGCTCGGGCGACATGTAGCGCACGTTGCCTTTGATGGCACCTGGAGTGGTCTTGGCCTGGCGCGCCACCGCTTTCGCGACGCCGAAGTCGACCAGTTTGATGGCGCCATCATGCGTCAACATGATGTTGTTGGGAGACACGTCGCGGTGGATCATCAACAGCGGGGTCCCGTCTGCCCGCTTCTTCTCGTGGGCGTAGTGCAGTCCCGCGGCGACATTGCTCACGATCCACAGCGCGTTGGATAGACTCAACCCTCGGGCGCGCGACGCGGCCGCTTTGAGCACGTTGCGCAGGTTTTCTCCGTGCACGTACTCCATCGTGAAGAAGGTGCTACCGTCATGGCGGCCGACGTCGTACACCTGCACGATGTTGGGGTGGTGCAGCGTGGCCATCAGCCGTGCCTCATCCAACAGCATCTGCTCGAACTCGGAGCGGGCGGCGAATTGAGGCAAGATGCGTTTCAGCGCAACCAGCTTCTCAAAACCTTCGATGCCAGCGGTGCGGGCGAGATAGAGCTCCCCCATTCCTCCCACATTGAGCAGTCTCAGGATCTCGTACTTGCCCAGGCGACTACCAGCCGCCAGCAGATCGGGAGATGCTGCCGACACTTGGCTCAGTCCTTACGGTTGCGCAGGCCATGCCGATGCAGGAGCTTGTACATGTATGGGCGGTCCATGCCCGCGCCCCTGGCGGCAGAAGAAACGTTGCCGCCGTGCAGTTCCAACAGCCCCTTCAGGTACTCTCGTTCGAAGCGATCGAGTATCGCGCGCTTGGCTTCGCTGTATGACAGCCGTGGATCGACCTTGAAGTCCGCAGCCGGCTCGGTAGCCACTGTTTCCCCGACTGGCAAGCGTTGTTGCATGACGACGCAGCGCTCCAGAAAATTGCGCAACTCCCGCACGTTGCCCGGCCAGGCTGCGCGTTGGAGTCGCTGCAGAAACTCCGGAGTGAACAGCTCGGTAGACGTGGTGTCTTGCAAGCCCATGCGTTGCCTGAAGTGCTGCACCAACAGCGGGATGTCATCCAGCCTCTCGCGCAGAGGCGGTAATGAGATGGTGACGACCGCCAGGCGATAGTAGAGATCGGAGCGGAAGGCGCCGTCATTGACCTGGGCACGCAGGTCGCGATTAGTCGCGGCGACGACTCGCACGTCAACCAATTGGTGACGATTGGAGCCGACCCGTCGAATCTGCTTTTGCTCCAGCACTCGCAACAACTTGGGCTGCAAGTCTTGGGGGAGCTCCCCCACCTCATCCAAAAAGATGGTGCCGCCATGGGCCTCTTCGAAGGCGCCGATGCGTTTGGTGTTCGCTCCTGTGAACGCGCCCCGCTCGTGTCCGAACAACTCGCTCTCGAGCAAGTTTGCCGGCAATGCGCCGCAATCGACCACGATGAAGGGGCCGTCCTTGCGCGTGCTGTGAACATGCACACTTTCGGCCGCGCCTTCTTTACCGGTGCCGGTTTCTCCTTCGATCAAGACTGTCGCGTCGCTCAGTGCGGCGCGTTCCAGCACTGCGAAGGCCCCGCGCATGGCCACGCTGGCGCCTACCAGCCCACCGAATTCGGTGCGTTCGGACAGGGGCATGCTGGCTTGGTCAGCATGAAGATTGAAAGTGAACACCGTGCGGCCGCAGCGGATGGTGCTGCCTTCGCGCAAGCCGCCAACCCCCACGGGGACCCCATCCAGAAGCGTTCCGTTGCGGCTATCTAGGTCTCGACACCAAGCGCCGCGTGCGTCGATTCGGATTTCGCAGTGAAAACGGGAGACCGTACTGTCATCGACGACTAGGTCGTTGGACGGGTGGGAGCCTATCGAAAAACGAGCGCCTTGGGATTGCCAGCTCTGGCCGACCGCCTCACCTTCGGAACAGACCAGTCGGAAGCGACGCACGGAATGTTGCGGGGCGCCATGACGGGTGAGCTGTTCGGTGTGTCCAGCATCGCCCTCCACCAGCTCTGAAACGTCGATCTCGTCGTCGGGCGGCACCTGGCCAGCATATCGCGATTTCTGGGCTGGGAAAAGCTGCCCGTGCTGACGATCGGGCAGCGCCCAGTGGAGCGGGAATTGGCTTTGGTTCAGCGCTTTCGATGCTCACGGCCGACCACATTCTCGGCCTGCACCTGGTTCTCGGTCTGCACCTTGCCCTGCATGAAGCCGATGATGTTGCCAATCGTGGTTTCGGCGATTCGGCTCAGCGCCTCATGGGTGAAGAAAGCCTGATGCGCAGTGATGACCACGTTCGGAAATGTAAGCAGCCGCGCGAAGACGTCGTCCTGGATCACCTTGGTACTCAAATCTTCGAAGAAGATGTCACCCTCTTCTTCGTACACATCCAACCCCAGGTAGCCGATCTTCCCTCGTTTCAAAGCGGATACGGCTGCAGGCGCCGAGACTAGCCCTCCACGGCTGGTGTTGATCAGCATCACTCCGTCCTTCATCTTGGCGATGGCGTCCTCGTCCACCAAGTGGTGCGTCTGTGGTGTGAGCGGACAATGCAGCGTTACGATATCCGATTGCTGCAACAGTTCATCCAGACTGAGCAGTTCCAATTGGAGCGCTTGCGCTGTTTTCGGAGGATATGGGTCATGCCCGACGACGCGGCAGCCGAACCCAGCCAAGATTTGCGCTGTGCACTGTCCAATCTTACCCAGGCCAATCACACCGACAGTCTTGCCGTGCATGTCGAAGCCGAGCAGGTTGTCCAGGCTGAGGTTGCCTTCGCGGACGCGATGGTAGGCACGGTGAAACTTGCGGTTTAAAGTCAACATCAAGCCGACGGTGTGCTCTGCGACGGCATGGGGCGAGTAGGCAGGTACGCGCAGAACGGTGATGCTGTGCTGTTCGGCCGCATGCACGTCCAAGTTGTTGAAGCCGGCGCAGCGCAATGCCACCAGCATGACGCCGAAGTCAGCCAGCTGTGCCAACACGGATTCGCCCAACAAGTCGTGAACAAACGCACTGACAATCTCGCAGCCGTTCGCCAGCGGAGCCGTTTCTGGGGTCAGCTTGGTTTCCAGCCAGCGGAACTTCAGCGCTGTGTTCGCCGCGGCGTGCTCCAAGTATTGTCGGTCGTGGGCGCGGGCGCTGAATACGGCGACCGTTTGCTGGTGGGACGGCTCTTTGGGATCTGAACTCATGGTGATGCCTGGATTAGGAAGATACCCCGTCCGGACTGGTCGTGGCGCGCGAAGTTTGCCGCGCTGTGAACCGAGGCTCTTGCCAGCCTAAAGATCAGTGACGGCCAGCACGCCCCAGGTTCGGGAGCTGCCTTCGAGCGAATCGTCAGCGCTTAGCTGCAATTCCAGTCCCGCTGCCAGCCCATCCAAGACTGGAGACAGCTTCGCGATGTCGGTCATGATCGGTACGACGTAGCAGTAGCCGTCATCGCGACAGCTGGGCGTCAACGGCTGGTCGATCGCATGTTCAATGGGCGAGCCGGGAGTTTCTGACAGGTCGCTGACGGTCAGCGCGAAACTGAGCTTTTGACCATCGGTCAACTGGCGTTGGGGCACACGAGCACCCAAGCGAAGGAAAGCGAGTCCTTGAAAAGTGCGAAAAACCGGGACCTCACAGCCGTCTCCCAAGAGAACGAAATCGAGCCCCGCCTCGCTGTCCGGCACTCCCAACTCAACCTGCAGTTCTCCTTGGCTGCCCGTGTCGAAGAGTCTGGGCGGACTGGCGTTGCAGGGGGCGGCAGCAGGGGCTGCATCGCCGTGGGAGCCGGTCCCGCCAGCGTCGCGTGGGTTGGGTGGTTCGGTATCGTCAGTGTTGGACGAACCTTCGCAAGCGCAGACGAACGGTGCTGAGCTCAGCAGTGCCCAACTCAGCAGTGCCCAACTCGGCAGCGCCCAACTCGGTGGCCTCAGAAACATACGTCGCCGCAGCGGTCTGGCTCGTCCCGCCAGCGCAAGCAAACCTCTCCCTCAGTGGCTTGCTGGCGCTCTTGCCACGCGTCGTTCTTTAGGCGCCACACATCGTCGGTCGAGCCGCAGTCCGTTTTGCCTCCGAACAGAAGCGCGTGTCCACACCCCTCGGACCAGACAAAAGCGTGCGCATTGCGACGCTCGGGCATGTCGAAGTCAATCGTCGCGAAGTCAGGCGGGAAGTCGCAGAAATCCCGCGCTTCCTTGTTGAAGCTGTCGCCGGTTGCTAGCTGCTCCCAGGCGTTACTTTCCGGGTGGAAGCGCCAGGTGTCATTGCGGTTACCCAGCGCCGTGTCGTCATGCCCACCGAACAACAAGTAGCTATCGTCCTCGCTGTCGTAGACCAAGCCACTCCAGAAGCGCGTGTCAGGTTGGCTGCCGCCGTCGCTGCCGAGCTGTCGCCATTGACCATCCGCCACCTTTGCCGCCCATAGGCCATTACTGCCAAAGCCGCCGTCCGCAGTGATCCCTTGGCTGCCTCCGAATACCACCAGTGCATCGCGCCTGGAGTCGTACAGCAAGTTGTGCGCGTAGCGCGCCGGGGGAGGGGAGCCACCGCCTCCAAGGGTAGGCGACCAGCTGAGCGTCTCAAGATCGAAGTACCACAACTCGTCGTCCAGCACGGTATTGGAGCCGTCCGCCGAGGTGTTGCCTCCGAACAACCAGAGCCGTCCGCGGCGGCCATCGTACGCCATTGCCGCGTTGGCCCGCGCGCTGGGGACTTCACCCTCCACGCTGACGCGGCTCCACTCGCGTTTGGCAACATCGAAGCGGTAGAGCTCGTCGAACATCGTGTACGGGCCCTCCGCATCTTCTTCGGCTCGATAGCGACCACCGAATAGCCACATCGAGCCGTCAGCCCAGACGCTGGCGTGGCGACCCGCGGCAGGGGGACCGTCGCCATCCACTTTCAGCCACTGATTGCAGGGATCGCTGTAGATCCACGTTTCCGACTTGAATTCCGTGGCGCCGCCAAAACTGCAATTCATCGGAATGCTGGGCGTGCCGCCAAAAACAATCATCTCCAGGCGAGCCGGGTCGTACACAGCGCTGTGCTCGCTCAGGCGTGTGGGACGCTCATCGCCAAACCCGTCGCAAGCATCTTCCGCGGGAGTGCAGTCGTAACTGGGAACCTCATCGGAGTCGTCACTCGTGGAGTCATCTTCCGGCGCGTCATCCTCGGTCGCATCAGCGTCGGCGTCCGCGCTCCCGGCGTCGCCCTCAGCGCTGGACGAACTCGAGTCATCGTTGCTGCACGCGCTGCCAAGGGCCAAGCAGCACCCGAGCAGCAGCCAGCTGGCAGCAGCCGAGTGCACGCTCGGCGTGTCGGTAGTCATCGACGTCGTCTATCACGCCGCTGTTTTCCTATCCAGCCGGTTGACTCGACGCCCGAACTGCGGAGAGAGTTCGCCGCATGAGTGCCCCGTTCTGGCTGTTTGGGTATGGCTCCTTGATCTGGCGTCCAAACTTCAAGTTTGAGCAACGTGTGCGCGGCTACATCGAGGGCTACAGCCGGAGATTCTGGCAGGCCTCGACCGATCACCGAGGTGTGCCGGACAGCCCAGGTCGAGTCGTGACTTTGAATCCAGAGCCAGGCGCGCGCTGCTGGGGGGTCGCCTATCGGATTTCGGGAGCGGAGGCCGACAAAGTTTTGTCTCAATTGGATCACCGCGAGAAGGGCGGCTACGAGCGCGTCGAAATGCCGTTTGTGGCCAAAGACCGCGTGGTGCAAGGCACACTCCAGGTGCTGGCGTACTTGGCCACGCCTGGTAACCCCAACTACGTGGGAGAGACTGAGCTTCAAGCCATTGCTGAGATAGTACGAACCAGCGAGGGACCCAGCGGGCACAACGCCGAGTACGTCCTACGTCTAGCTGAAGCCCTCATGGATATGGGGGTGGATGATGACCACGTGTTCGAGCTGGCGAATCTGATCAGCGATCCTGAAGACGTCAGTTCGTCCTGACACCACCAGGAACAAGAACCACCAGGAACAAAACACGACCGCCCGACGAAGCTCGTCGGGCGGCGAAGACCTCCCAAAAAAGTCTGCGGCGCGACTCTGTCCCCTCCCCGGATGCCGGAGCGCGCCGCAGGTGAAGTATCAGCTGCCCACGTGCAGTTCCAAGTCGCGGTCCATCTCCAAACGGAACCGCCCTCGGCCGGTACGGAACATTCTCGCGAAAGGAAACTTGTCGTCCAATCGATTGCGGAGCAGGTACAGCCGGGTCTCGAGGTTGTCGCGCACGGCGGGGAGTTTCAGCGCGGGCTCGTGACGCAGCTCCCGGTTGGTGAACTCCGAGCGACCTTCGCGGACCATCTCATTCAGCAACTTCCACAGGATCCGCCCCGGCACGGCTCGCGTGACATATTCGGTTCCAAAGAACACGCTGGAATCGCTCGGGTAGTAGGTCACCCTCAGGCGGCTCGTCTCGTTGGCTGGGCGCGGCCCGTGCTGTACGGTTGGCGGAGCTTCCTCGATCAGGTGCTGCACGGCCTCACGCAGCTGAGCTTCGGCATGATGGTTGGCGGGATTGCTGAATGGTGCGGTCACTGGGCCTCCTCCGGCGTGGTTGTCTTGTGCGGTGCCGTCGAAGATCATTGAGCCCGACCGTAGTCATTCAGGCCATTACACCTTATTTCACCACGGCCGATCTGGGCTACGCGGACCTCCCAAAAAGCCCAATACCTGTCCGGATTTCCGGTGCCAGCACGGCGCGGTGCATCGAAATTTTCTCCCATGAATTCGCGGCAGTGTTGATGAACGGCCGCGCGTTCAGGTCGATTGTTGAATATTCCACCGGGCAGTCTTGCGGCGAGCGCCTGTTTTATCGCTCCGCGGCCAAATTTTCCCAGGCTATCAGGAGCAGCTAGGTGCTCCAGACACTCACATTATCCGAGTGAAGAGGAACAAAAATCGGGCCGCCTCGCGCGCCGCCCCTCTGGCGTGAGAGACTTGCGAACATGGCCGACGCTCCTGTGGAAGTGGGCGAAGTTCTCGCAGGGAAATACCGCATCGAACGAGTGTTGGGGCACGGTGGAATGGGCGTCGTGGCGGCCGCGCGGCATGCGCAGCTGGACGAGCTGGTCGCAATTAAGTTCTTGTTGCCCAAAGCGCTGGAGCACAAATCTTTGGTCGCGCGTTTCAACCAAGAAGCCCGCGCCCAGATCAAGGTCAAGAGTGAACACGTCGCTCGAACGATTGACGTCGGTACGCTCGAAAACGGCGCACCCTACATGGTGCTGGAGTATCTGGAAGGGGCTGACCTGGCGAGCTTGCTCAAGCGTGAAGGTCGGTTTTCGATCACACGCGCCGTGGATCTGATGCTGCAGGCATGCGAGGCGTTGGCTGAAGCCCATGCTCTAGGCATCGTGCACCGCGACCTCAAGCCAGCCAATCTGTTTGTGACACGGCGCGCGGACGACAGTGAGTGCGTCAAAGTGCTGGATTTCGGTATCTCGAAGTTCACGGACGGCAGCGCCGGCGATTCGTTGGATCTGACGCGTACGAACATGGTGCTCGGCTCACCTCTGTACATGTCGCCAGAGCAGTTGCGGTCGGCCAAACTAGTTGATGGACGAGCCGACGTGTGGTCACTCGGCATCATCATGTTCGAGCTGCTCAGCAACAGCTTACCATTCTACGAAGATACGATCGCTCAGCTGTGCGTGTCCGTGATGGTCAAGCCGCTGCCTAACATCCAGCAGCTGGTGCCTGAAATACCCGACGCGTTGCGTGAGGCCGTGGAGAAAGCCACCGCCAAAGAGCCCGATGAGCGCTACGCCAACGTAGCCGAGTTTGCCGCGGGGTTTGCTCCCTTCGGTACCGAAGAAGCAATGCGCTCGTTGCGTCGCGCTGAACGGATCACCCAAGATGCGCTGTCGCGCAGCCGTTCCGAGACGCAGCCGGACAGCATGATCGCTGCCGGCGGAAACTTGGCCGAAACCAGTGTGGATGGTCGCTCCGATCCAGAGCGTTTGGACGAGATGCAGAAGCAGCTCGAGGCCATCGCCAAGAAGGCGGACGAGGAAGCCGCGCTGGGTGATTCTGAGCTGAGTGATTCGGCGCTCGGCGAAAGCGACACCGTGCATTCTGGACAGCTCCACTCCTTGCCGGGTGGCGACGCGGCGACCGTTGCTGCGCAAACGACTGTTGCGGTGAAGAGCTCGGAGCGCGCCGCATCGGGAGTGCAACAACACACGCTGGATGGCGTTGCTTCTCAGTACGGTAACCCGAACGCGCAGCGACGCTGGCTCGTTCCCTTGGTGGCACTGGGAGCGATGACCGTGGGGGCATTGCTAGTTTGGGGGCTTGTCGGGAGCGATGCCTTGGAAGGGGGGAAGTCAGCTGCTTCCACGGCCGCCAAGGGCGACCAATCGCGGCCTAGCAATTCCAGTTCCGATGAGCCCTCACAGGCCGAGGATCGGAAGCAGGCCGAGTCGTCGCTTGTGCAGGCGGCAGACGCGCAGCGCGATGAAACACAGAAAAATGAAGCGGCCGGGGCGGCTGGGGGCGCAGAGGCTGGGCTAGGGGATTCCGAGGAGCGGGACGAAGACGCGGACGCGGAGAACGCCGCGGCGGAAACCCCCGTTAGCGAGGCGCAGCCGACGGCGGAGCCGCCTTCCGAGGAGCGGCACGATATACAAGTGCCCGCGCAACAGCCCACACCTGTGGTCAAACGTCCGCCCCAGCACGCGCCGAAACAGCCGACACAGAAGCCGGAGCCGCCGGCACCAGCGGATCCCAAGCCGCAGCCGGTTATCGTCAAGCCGCAGCCCAAACCCGTGGGCAACGTTTACGGCGAGAGAGAATGACGCTACTGATCGACGCGTAACATGCTCTGCCGGAGGTACGTTGTCGTTGCGACGCTGCTCGGGTTCGTCCCGACAGCAATGGGGTTTTCCAGTTTGGCTTTGGCCCAGGGGCAGCCCTCCAAGAACGAACCAGAAGCGGAGCCAAGCTCCGCTGACGTGCCGGACTCTACCGGCTCGGCCGAGCCAGCGCCTGGATCTGCCGCAACGGCAGCTGAGCCAGCCGACAAAGCTGAGGGGCAGGGCAACAAGGTAGCGGCAGATGCACTGTTCAAGCAGGGGCGCCAGTTGATGTCCGAGGGTAACCTCGAAGCCGCTTGCCGCGCTTTCGAAGACAGTCAGAAGGCGGATCCCGCGGTGGGTACCCTGCTCAATCTGGGGCTTTGCTACAAAGAGTTAGGACGTTTTGCCAGTGCGTGGTCCAGCTACAATAGTGCCGCCGCGGCAGCTCGCGATCGCAATCAAGTCGAGCGTGAGAAGGTCGCGCGAGACGAAGCGCGCAAGCTGGAAGCGCGGCTGTCCTACCTGGTTCTCAGAGTTGAAGAGCCTGCCCCCGAGCAGTCGATCGTCATTGACGGGGACACACCGGCGCTGAAGGCGCAGTGGGGGCAGCTCATGCCGATCGATCCCGGCCCGCATCAGATCAGTGTTAGCGCAGAGGGCTATGAGCCCTTCGAACTATCTTTCGAAATTTCTCAGCGTGAAACGGAGCTCGTGATCCCCGCTCTGCAAAAGGTTGAGCCGCCGCCTCCGCCCCCAAAGCCGGTCCCACCCCCGCCAGTGGAGCCAGCTCCAAACAATGTGCCGCTCTACGTTGCGGCGGGTGCTACCGCAGCCTTGGCGGCGGGGGTTGCCGTCACTGGCGTCATGTATCTCTCGGAGCGCTCCGAGTATCACGATTTGAACAAGCAGCGAAGCCCGGGCGCTGCGAACGCTCGCGAGAAAGCACAGACCCTCAGCACAGTGAACCTGCTCGCGTTGGGGGCGACGTTGATCGGTGCCGGGGTGACCGCGTACTTGTGGTTTGAGCCGCAGTCGACCGATCAGGGGGAAAGCCCTTCGGACGGCACCGATGTGGATGCCGCAAACTCAGGCCTGACGCTGCAATTGACACCTCAGGTGGGTACCGGGTTTGCGGGGATTTCATTGGAAGGGCAGTTGTGAAGAGCTTGAAGTGGTTGCTTGTCAGCTGCTTGCTGTCGCTTGGTGCGTGTGAGCTAGTGGCCCCCCTTGAAGACCTCCAGCGCGTCGCAGCGGCTGACGCTGGCGGGCCGTGCATGGACGGAGACTCGCGCTGTAGCGGTCTGCTGAGTCAGAGTTGCAACGGGGGAGTCTGGGAGACGACGGAAGATTGCGAGCACGCTTGCAATCCTGCAACGGGCGAGTGCGGGGAATGTGCCCTGGACGACAAGGAATGCGTCGGCGGATCGCGCGCCCGTTTCTGCAACTCCGACTACACTTGGGCCGAAGCTGAGTGCGACCGCACTTGCAAGGCCGGCGTATGTGTCGACAGTTGCCGCGAGGGAGAGCGAACCTGCGCGGCGGGGGAGCTGCTTCAAATCTGTGAGGACGAAGACTTCGTCACGCTCGAGCAGTGCGAGGCGGCGTGCGTGGGAGACGAGTGCACTGGCGTTTGCCGACCGGGCGACAGGCGCTGCTCTCCCGACGCGGATGATTTGCCGGAGCTGTGTGATGACGACGGTCAGTGGCAAAGCCGCCCGCGTTGCGAAGAGCCCAATCCCTTCTGTGCCGAGGGTAGATGCGGTCGCTGTGAACCCGATGATGTTCGCTGCAACGCTGACGGTGAGCCGGAGGTGTGCAGTGCGATGGGCGACTGGATGCCCGCAGCCCCTTGCGAAGCGCCCACCGCCCAATGCGTCTCAGGCGAATGTGTGACGTGTGAACCTGGGCGCAAGCGCTGCACGGGTGACGTGCTGCAGCAGTGCGCTGAGGACGGCTCCAGGTGGGATACGTTGGAGGAGTGCGGCGGAGACGCGCCGGCTTGCGTGACTCAGCTGCTGGCGTGCGGCAAGTGCAACGAAGGGGACAAGTCGTGTAACGACCAGACGCCTCGCGTGTGCGACGACCAAGGGCAGTGGGTTGACGCTTCGCCGTGTGAAGCTGAAACCCCGGAGTGTGTCGCTGGGGAGTGTGCCGTTTGCAATCCCAAGCTGACGCCGACGCGTTGTACCGACGCGCAGACCATGGAAACGTGTGAGGGGGGCGAGTGGGCAACACCGACCCCTTGTACCGGGGACACTCCAGTTTGCCGTGACGATACCGGTCGTTGCGGCTGTGATGGTGAAAGTCGACGTTGCGATGGGGATGATGCAGCTGCCGTCCAGGCGTGCGTGCTGGGGGAGTGGGTGGACCAGCCGCCGTGCGTGATGCCGAGCCCGGTGTGTTTGCCTTCCACCGGTCAATGTGCGGCATGTCTGCCCGGTGAAGAGCAGTGCATCAGCCAGTCGGCGCACGTCTGCAACGATCAGGGCGTATTCCAAGCCCTCAACAGCTGCTCGGGTACGGAGATCAATTGCGGCAACTGTGACATCGGCGAGGCCTGTACGGACGATGATGACTGCAATTCCAAGAATTGCGAGATGGACGTCTGCCGGCCCGCGGAAGACTGCAGCAATGGCATCGACGACGACCTGGACAATGATGTCGATTGTGCTGACAGCGACTGCGACCAGTCGCGCTGCTTGAATGTCCCCCCTGGTTGGAGCGGGCCCGTGGTTGTGGCCACGACGGACGGGGTAGTCTTTCCCTCCGCGTGTCCGTTGGAGTTTTCGCTCGAAGCCCTCACGCTGCAGGGCGACCCCTTGGGAGACCCAGTGAGCTGCGCCGCCTGCTCATGCATGGATGACCTGTCGTGCGGGCCTGGTGAGGTGCGCTCGTTTGCGGCTTGCGATAACAGCCCAGCGCAATCAACCAGCATGATCCAAAGCGACGAATGCGTCCCGCTGTCATCGTCCGGAGTCGCCTTCGTCGGTGGGTTGCAGAGCGGTACTTGTTCACTGAGCGGCGGTGGTGAGGTGACCAACACGCCAGCGTCCAGCTGGGGGCAGGACATGTTGGCCTGTGGGCAATCGGGTCCTTCAGGGGGAGGGTGCGCGGCGCAGCAGGTTTGTCTGCCGAATGACCCGCCGAGCGAGTTTGAGGCCTTCTATTGCGTGCACGCTGCTGGCGACGTGAGCTGCCCGGCGGGGTATCCCAACAAACGTTTGTTCTTCACGGAATTCGAGGATTCTCGCGACTGCTCACCCTGCAGCTGCGATCCCACGGGCGACTGCCAAACCAACGCCTTCCAAAGTTACGACGCTGCGGCCTGTGGAGGCAGCGGACTCGGCCTGGTTTCGGGCTGTTCCTCGGGGCAAATGACTCCATGCGCCTGCCAGGATGCTGACGTAGGCTCTCAATCGGTGCAGTATTCGCCGACCCTTCAGTGCACGGCCAGCGGAGGCGAACCGACTGGCAGTGTTGACGGCAAGTTGGATAGCGGCGTGACCGTCTGTTGTGAGTAGCCCGAATAACTGCTGTCCCGCTGCACGAAAGCGAATCCGGACACTCCTAGCGTTCAAGCGATCTTAGGCAAGTTTCCCTGTGCGAGCCGCCGTTCGCACGCCGGAGCAGATTTCCCCGTTTGGGTGCCTGCCAAGCCTCGCCGGCGCAACCAGAACGACAAACGCCCCGTGCTGCCTGGGAGGGCAGAGCATTGTTCGGGGACGGCTCGAGGCAAATCCAGACTATGGTACCGCCAAACCCAAGTGTGGGACGAATCCCCCGTGACGCCCGTATTCGTGAGCCCTGGCGAAGGTCGATATCGATTGGTCTGGGAGCTTGGGCCGTCTCCTTGTGCGCCGCTCTAGCTTGCGCTGAAGGTGACGTGGCGCAGACGGCGAGCGAGCTGGGGGGCGTGGTTGATGCCAACGCGGATGCTCCAGAGGAGGCTCGTGACGCGGGGCATGACGGCGAAAAGACTGGAGAAGACAAGCTGGATGAGGGCGCTGACGCGGCTTGGCGCCCCGAAGATGACGCAAGCGATCCTGGCCGCAAGGATGAGCAACCGGGTAGTAGCTCCGAAGGCCCCATGAATGGGCCCAACTGTCCGGGGGACGTCCCGCAAGTTGGCGCTAGCTGCAGTCAGATAGCGCTTTGCGATTACGGTGAGTTGGCTTGCTTTTGTGATCTCGACGGACGCTGGCGGTGTGAACCTTCAGGCCCGACCGAAACGGGGGCCGACAACCCGGAGCTGTGCCCAGAAGCGCTCCCCGATGGACACGAGGGATGCGCAGACAAGGGGCTTACCTGCAGCTATGAACGCGCTGGCATGTGCGTTTGCCTAGGCCGAGAGGGGTGGTCGTGCCTGTTGCCGGATGACATGGCGGAAGTCACGGATGCTGGCGGAAGCGAGCGTTGTCCTCAGCAGCTTCCCAGTGGGACTTGTGTGGATGGGGGGATCACCTGCCAGTATCCACAGGCAAACTGTATTTGTTTCGGCGAGTGGTATTGTCGTTGATGTCTGTTTCAGGTGAACGGCGGGGCGTCGAGTGGCGCGCAGGAGCAGGGTACCTGTCAGCGTTGTGTCATGATTTCACCGTCTCGCGCGGCTATCTGGTGCCCACAAAGCGCGTTCGGAAAAGGTGAGATGAGTGTGAGATTTCCGGGAATAGGCACTGAAACCGCTCGAAAAGCAGCGGCTGTAGCAACCGTTATTCGTTTCTAGCATTTGAGTTTTCCCCTAATTTTTAGGCACGAACTTGCGCCTCGTTTCGGCGTGTCCCAGACTTCTAGTAAGTAAAGCCGTGGTGGCAAGCCAGCCCTTCCGGGTAGCTCGTTTCCGCTTTTTAGAAGAAGGTGGAGGCAAGTGGGGTTGACGCTGCGGCAAGCAGCCATAGGTTGGCGCTATCCAGCTTTTGGGCGTTCACGTCGGTCTCCCACCCCTCCTCCCCTTCTCCCCGCCGGCGTGAACTGCCCCCTATTTTGTGCTCTTGAGTGCTTCCAGCCTTGAGCTGGCGCAATGAATCGGGGCGACCAGCGGACAATGGCGCCGTTGCCACGCTGATGCGTTTGTACTGGAGTGGTACGGGACGGCCGCCGTGCTAGTCTTGCGGCAATGAAAAGATGGGGCGAAACGGGGAGTTCCAGAGGGTGGTTCGGATTGGCTTGGCTGTTTGTCTGCCTCAGCGTGAGTGGGTGTGGAGACGCCGAGGACGGTGCGGCAACCACCGAAGTGGAAAATCCGCTTACCGACCCCGAGAGTGGGCCGCCCGCCGGTATCCCGCAGAACGGCATCGACGACGCCCAACCCTGTTCAATTCCGAGTGAGGCAGGATTGGAAGACATTTCTGAGCCGACGACGGTTGTCGGGGATGGTGAGCCTGACAGTTGCACCAGTGATGCCTTCGTCAAGGCGGTCGCCAAGGGAGGCGTGGTCACGTTTGATTGTGGCCCGGATCCAGTAATCATCACGTTGGATGAGACGGCTAAGATCGTCAATGACACCGGACCCAAGATCGTGATTGACGGTGGTGGACTCGTGACACTGAGCGGTGCTGGTCGCCACCGGATCCTGTACATGAATACCTGCGATGAGAATCAGAAGTGGACGACGTCCCATTGCCAGGACCAAGACCATCCGCAACTGAGTGTGCAGAACCTGACCTTCGTCGACGGTAACTCGACTGGTGATGACACCGAGGGGGGTGGGGGCGGCGCCATCTTGGTTCGAGGCGGGCGATTCAAGCTGGTCAACACCCGTTTCTTCAACAACCGCTGCGACGAGACCGGCCCTGATCTTGGAGGCGCAGCTGTGCGCGTGCTCAGCCAGTATGAAGGCCGTCCGGTGTACGTCGTCAACAGCACGTTTGGGGGCTCCGAAGAATTGGGCAACGTGTGTTCGAACGGAGGAGGACTCAGCAGCATCAACGTCTCATACACCGTGATCAATAGCCTGTTTTCGCACAACCGCGCGGTTGGCAATGGCGCTAATCCTGCCAAGAATGGAACTCCCGGTGGCGGAAGCGGCGGTGCCATTTACAACGATGGCAACGACTTCACGCTCAGCTTGTGTGGGACGCGCATCCAAGACAATCACGCGAAAGAGGGAGGCGGAGCCATCTTCTTTGTGAGCAACAACCGCCAGGGTAGCTTGAAGATAGAGCGCTCCCATCTCAGCGACAATCCCAGCGATGGGTTCGAGACCCAGGGGTACCCTGGCATATTTGTGCTAGCTGATGGTGACCCTGGGGTGACGGACTCCACGATCGAGTAGTCGCGCCGGCTCGTTTGCTGCTGGCTGAGCGGAGCCATCGTTCGCCAGCCAGCAACACAGTGTTACTAGCGACCGTGTGGCGCCGGGCTTGACGCGCCGCTGGAGCCGTTCACAATCGCCCTGATGAGCCCAAAGCTGCCCCGCAAGCAGGCCCTGGTTGCCTTGGCTGCCTTTGGCGCGCTTGCCGCGGGGTGCGCTCGGACCAAGGTTAGCAAATCGAAGGTCAGCAATATGTCTAGCACACACGGTGGATCAGAAGACGGGCGGCCCATGCCCACGATATTTGCCGCGCACGGCGCTCCCCCCCTGCTGGACGATGACGCTTGGATGGGTGAGTTGAACGCCTGGGCGGCGGCCATGCCCAAGCCAAAGTGCATCTTGGTGATCTCGGCACACTGGGAAAATCAACCGGTTCTGCTGGGCGCGACGCGACCGGTACCCTTGGTGTACGACTTCTATGGTTTTCCGGAACGCTACTACCAGATCCAATACCCCTCGCCGGGCGCGCCGGAGCTAGCCGCGCGCGTGCGGCAACTGCTCAGCGAAGCCAAGATTGAGTTTCAGGATTCCGAGCGTGGGTTGGACCATGGCACATACATCCCGTTGATGGCGATGTACCCTCAGGCGGAAATCCCGGTGCTACAGATCTCCCTGCCTGGGCTCGCCCCAGAGCGCAGCTTGGAACTCGGTCGAGCGCTAGCGCCACTCAAGCGTGAGGGCGTGTTGATCTTTGGTAGCGGCTTCCTCACGCACAACATGAGCTACCTGAGAAACCGCGGCGTACCCCAGTGGGCGCATGAGTTCGATAGCTGGGTGGAGCAAGCTATCCAGCGCCTGGATGTCGACTCGCTGGTGGCATTCCGCGAGCGCGCGCCAGCGGCCAAGGTCGCGCTGCCGACATGGGAACACTACGTTCCGCTGTTGGTGGCGGCTGGCGCGTATGACGGTAACGCCCAGGATATTCGCTTCCCGATTACCGGATTCTGGAACGAGATGGCGTTTACGCGCCGTTCCGTGCAATTTGGCTGACGCTGTTGGAGGGCGCGCTATTCAGCTACACTCGTGGCCATGTTTGTGGCCGCAACCTGCCCCTATTGCGGGCAGCTGGGTGAAGTCGAGGTAGAGGCTGGCGATCTCGGTCCAGGTGAGCAAGTTTGGATTCAAGATTGCGAAGTCTGCTGTCGCCCTTGGACGGTTCGCACACGTCGCGACTACGAAGGGGACGTGAGTGTCAGCGTGGAGCGTGACTGACGCGATTGGTCATGGGTTCGGAGTTCAGAATCGCATGCGGCACCGTGAATATCCCGTTGTCCACCTGCAGCTGGCGTTGCTTTGCCCACTCGTGTAGCTGTTGCAGACCTTTTAGTGGATAGCCCTGGCTCCGCCGGGCAGCCTCTTGGACAGCGCGGGGGTGTAGTGGCAGCGCTGCGCGCAACAAGCTACACATGGTCTTGTGGTCCAAAGGTTCGACTTCAATCACTTCGCCGTTTAGGGACTCACACATCCTGAGCAAGTGTCGACTCGCAGAATCCCGGTGAGGTTGCTGGCTGCGAACCGTGGCCACGATCAGTACGCGTTGGTCCGGTGAAAGCTGGCGCAAGCGGCGAATGGCGTCGAAATCTTCCAGGGATGCGGCGTGCAAGTTGTCCAACACGAGAACGATGCCGCGACCACGTGCCAACTTTCCCAAAGCGAAGTGCTCCACCAGACTCCGCAATTCGGGTCTCAAATTGAGCTGAACCCCACTCGGCCCCGGCGGAGTGACCACCCTGCCGTGCTTCATCGTAGGCGGTTCGGGTTCGCGGGGCTGTAGCCAGGCCGCAGTGGCGGCGACCCAAGTGCGCAACGCCGCGTCGCCGGGGCTCACCCTCCAACGCTGCATGAGCGAACGTTCAATCGTGTGACGGTCTAGGTTTTGGAAGTTGTAGTATCGGGAGATGGCGCCGCGCACCCCCGTCTCTTCCGAATGGCTGTGGCCGTAGCGCGCGACGAGCGGGACCATCTCGCCCTCCTCGTGAACCACTTCTGCCAACCATTCGGCGAGGCGGCTCTTGCCCACTCCGGGCTTGCCCGCCAGCAGTACGACGCGGTGGGGGGACGTTGGTTTGGTCATCGCTTCACGGCATGCGGCTAGCAGGCGCGATCTCAATTCCCAGCGTCCGACCATCGGACAGCGACGCAAGCCGAGCAACCCGCAAGCCTGTCGACCTGGTGATTGCGGGGATGGCATTAGAAGATCCCTGGGCGTGCTCTGAGAATCCGCATAAGGCGCAGGTCTTGTCCCAACATCCGCCGCATGCCTACGCAACCTTGGCAAACGCCAAACATCGGCGCCGTAGGATGTCGGTTCGAATCGGGCCCAGCTTCGCCGCGCCTCCGCGACGAACTCAAAACGATCCCACGGGGATTTTTCGAGGCAGCGCATCACGAACTCGAGCACACCCGACGGCAACTTGATCCGTGGTTCCAAGGCTGGAGGTGGCTCAAAAGCGTGGGCCTCCTGAAGCTCAGAGGAGCTACCGACGAACGGTGGCTTGCCACTGAGCAGCTTGTAGAGGATGCAGCCCAATGCGTAGAGATCTGATGCCCCGCAGACGTGGTGGGCTTCGTGTTTGGCCTGCTCGGGCGACATGTATCCCGGCGTGCCGGCACCGGCATGAGGGACGAAGGCTCCGGGCGTGTGACCATCCAGGCGTGCGTCGTGCGGCGTCTGTCTCTGCCAGGCGAGCCCGAAATCCAGCACGTAGACGAGAGGCGGGCCGCCGCGTGCCTCTCGCAACAGGATGTTGGACGGCTTCAGATCTCCGTGAACGATCCCGCGAGCGTGAGCATGGGACAGTGCGCTCAGGACTTGGTCAGTCAGCGACCAGATGATCGGGAAGCTGAGCTGAGCGTGCGCGTACTCATGCAGAGACTGACCCTGGACCAGGTCCATAGCCAAGTAGGGCGTGCCATCAGACAGCAGTCCAAAGTCACGTGCCGAGACGATGTTCGGGTGCGCCAGCGAGGCCAGTGCTTGAGCCTCGGTCCGAAACCAATCGATGTGACGGCGGCCGCGTTTGCCTGGGGGCACGCTCACACGCTTGAGCGCGACGTGCTCTCCGCTGTTTTGATCGTGACAGCGATAGACGACGCCCATGCCACCCTGGCCCAAGCGGTCTACGACCGAGTACCTTTCAGCGACGACGTCGCCCGACTTCAGGCTGCAGAGGTCACGTATGTTGGAGTGGCGCGGAGTCTGCTCATGTTTGCGGTCAGATCCCGCTGGAGGGATCTCGCGCGCAGTGGTGCGCGACGCATCCGTTGCCGACGTCCGATTCATGCGCGCCGCTCCAGCGGTGAGCCAGCAGCCTGCCAATAGCAGCGCTTCCGTCCCCGGGCGGATCCGGAGACGGAAGCACCTGGGTTGATGGCCGCGATCCTTGGTCCGACCCCACCCGGACCCCAAGACCACAGCGCCCCGTGTGGACGCCAGAGGGCTGGCTTGACGCCAGCCGCGTGGTGGTGCTGCTCGCTGCTCGAAGAGCAACGGTATTTGAACACTAAGTCGTGGCTGGCGGCCCCCAAAGCCATTGATCACCTCCCGCGCCTACTCGGGACTTTCATCGAACCCGGTGATCGATCTGGCGCAACGGCAGGGCAAAAGCCATTTCAGAGGATGTCAGTGTCTTGCGCGGAGACGTTGATTTTCACGCCTCCCAGCATGCTGGCTCGGATGGGCTATTGTTCTTTAAGTGCCTGTAATAGTTGGTTAATATTTCTAAGTTTCAGGCATGTCTTCAGCCCGAACGCGGGCTTTGCTAACCTTATTTGCTCATGGCGTGGCTGGTGAACCCCTCGACCCGAGAGCGCGAGTACCTTGCTGAGCGCAGTGTCGTCGGTCGCGCCACTCACTGCTGGGTGCACATGCCCCACCGCAGCGTGTCGAAGGAGCACGCCGTGATTTACTTCGAAGGCGATGGCTGGAAAGTCAAAGACCTAGGCAGCCGCAACGGCACCTGGGCCAACGGCCTGCGACTATCTCCGGGGGAGAGCGTTTCTGTCGGCAAGGAGTCCAGCCTGCAGTTTGGGGATGTCAACGCAGTGCTGGGTAGCACTGAGCCCCCAACGCTCTGCGTAAGGATGGAGTCCACCGGGCAATGCATTGCCGCTGGCAGCGGCATGTTGAGCTTGCCAGACGAAGATGAGCCGGTCGCGACTGTCTACGAAGGCACTCCGGGCTCTTGGCTGTTGGATTTTGACGGTCGGGTCCAGGCCCTCCGCGATGGCGATACGTTCTACATCGAAGATCAACGCTACATCGCCCATGTACCCAGCGCTGAGGCGCACCGAGCTTTCCAGACGACAACTGTCCGCTCTCAGCCCCTGATCCTACTTTCTGAAGTCACGTTGCGCATGAGCGTCAGTCAAGACGGTGAAGCGACCACCACCACGCTGCTGCATCGAGGAGACGAGGTCGAAGTGGCGTCGCGGGCGACGCACCAGGTGCTATTGGTGTTGGCTCAGCAGCGTCAAGCGGACTCCGCTCGAGGAATCGACTCCAAAGAATGCGGCTGGGTCTATGCTGATGAGCTGCACAAGATGCTCGGCCAAGATTCGCGCGAGCGGGTGAACGTCGACATCCACCGCCTGCGCCAGCAGTTCGCCAAACTCGGCGTCATGGACGCCGCCCGCCTGGTTGAGCGCCGCACCCAAACGCATCAACTGCGGCTCGGGATTTCGCGGGTGGAAATCGGTTGAGAAGGCTCCGACCTTAGCTGAACACTAAACGGAAGTGGCTTGCGCCGTCTGTGGTCCGTCGTCTACAGTGACGCGCCATGGGGCGGAGCGAGGGAGTTCAAGAGAAATCCGCCTGCCGATCTCTGGCAACCAGGTTGGCCAGACACCGACAGAATGTGATGGACGAGCCTGCTGCTCTAGCCGGTGTGCGCTTGCTTCCGCGTGCGTTCCGGCCTTTAGCTCGTGTCTCTGTTGATGCTCCTGACGAGTCGCGGTCAACGCCCCTCTCGCTTGAGATGGATCAGGGCGTCCAGGAGACGCAATCGCGGATGATAGCCGGCAAACCCGAGCTCTCGTTCGATACCGAAACTTGGGTCAGTAGCATCACCCAATCGTTCTCCCTGCCGAGTGACATAGCGGATATCCAGCGCTTGATTGAAAGGGGCGACCCCCGGGGTTGGGCAACGGCCGTCGATGACAACGCCTTTCAGGTATCGAGTCCGATTTTGATGACCGACCTTCACTCGTTCGTGGAACCGCATCCTGACGATGGCGTTTGGGAGCAGGAAGCGGCTACGTCAAAAGGCGCATTCCTGAGAGAGGTCGTCAGGTGGAACTGGAATGAAGATCAAAGCGGTGAGATTCAGAA
>JBNLEN010000095.1:0-24295 GCA_050304975.1 Polyangiaceae bacterium | reverse complement strand
ACTTTATGATCAGTTGGTCATCACCGTTCAAGCTGACGTGCCCCAACTCACCTGCGAGCAAGTCTAAGCGCCAGTTGCGGTTCATGCTGCCGTTGAAGTTGTCCCGTACAGTGAACGCCTTCCCGTCCAGGTCCAACCACAAATCTCGCTCGAGTCTGAGGTCGTTGGGGGCCGGTTTCGGTTCGCCGCGACGTGTGGTGACGAACGTCAGCTCCGACTCTTTAGGTAGCGCATACGCCGACAGCTTTTGCCAGTCCTTTGGCAGATTGGTGCGCTGAGGGTCAATCGCGGGGACACCGCCGAGCTCGACCTGTCGCAGCTGAGGTTCCGGCGAAAACACCCAGTACTCGGTTTCCGGCCAGGGTGCGGGATTGGCAGGGGGGACCAGTTTATCGGGCGGCTGTGGGTATAGCGCTTCTAGAGTTACGCTATGCGTGCCTGCGAATACCTGCACGCTCAGCTGGTTGTCATTTTCGAGGCGGGCAGGTAGGGAAGACTTCAGTTCGATGGGTAAGCTGCCTGAGAGCAGCACGTTCGGTAGCGTCAACTCTCGCGCGCGACCGGACACGTGGAGCACCAACTGGGTGGTGACGCCGAAAGGCACGCCGTCATTCAAACGCCGGAAGACCTCGACGCTGAGACTTTCCGGTTGTTCGCCGCTACCGCTCCGCGCCTGCAGCCAGAGCAGGCCCGGGTCACGCTTGGGAAACTCCACGACTTGGCGGTCAAGCCGCAAGCTGACGAGGCCGACACTGTTGGGGACGACCAACGACTCCGGAAGCGCGTTCCATTGGAACCTACCGTCCACGCGATAGCTGCCCGGCTGAAGGCTGATTTTGGGGATGCCTCCGTCGTCGACGACCAAACCGCTGCCGCCTCCACCGACTCGAACCTCTTGGGGCCAAGCATCCTTGGAGCCCGGCAGCTGCAGCATCACGTCCTGATCCGCGACGACGTTCAAAGAGAACGTTCCCCCGCGCTCGTCCAGATCCAAACGCAGCAGCCCAGGCCAGGCGCAAATCCGCTGGTCATCGACCTGCGGACACACGTCGTCACCTAGCGAATCCAGCACCCAAGGCACCCAGGGAGCTAGATCTGGTGGGATTTCGCGCTCGCTTAGCGGTTGCCCGGCGGCGTTCGGAATTGCGGACCAAGAGGCGAGCAACCACAGGAATACCCCGAGCACCCACCCTCTCCATGCCTTCATGCACAAGAAAGTATCAGGGGAGCCGGGGATTTGCCATAACCGCATCGTGAGCAAAACCGAGGGTTTAGGCGGCTTCGGTGGCCGGCGCGGACCAATCGAGGATTTCGTTGGGGGTAACTCCGTGAAGCTGCTCAGGAACGGAGGAGAAGCCTACCCGGAGATGCTCGATGCGATCGCCCGCGCCAGCACACGGGTTTGGCTGGAGATGTACTGGTTTGACTCCGACTCGATCGGGCGTCGGTTTGCCGCTGAGTTGGAAAGCGCTGCCCGACGAGGAGTCCAGGTGCGCCTGTTGTATGATTCCTTCGGCTGTTTGGGCTCCGACGGGCGGCTGTTCCGTGGCCTCGCAAAGGCCGGCGCAGAGGTCGTCGAGTACAACCCAATCTCGCCCTTCGAGAAGCGCTTCCGGGTGGCGCGTCTGGTCGCGCGCGATCACCGCAAGCTGCTCATCGCCGACGACACCGCATTCGTCGGCGGCATGAACATTGCCGACGAGTGGCTACCGCTAGATGAGGGCGGGGAAGATTGGCGCGACGATGTAGTTCGAGTGCGTGGGCCGGTACTGGCGCAGCTACATCGGAGCTTCGAGGCCGGATGGTGCGAGTTCGGTGGCACTCCGAATGAGCAGCCCATTGCGCCGCCAATGGCGGCCGGTCGGGTGAAGGCGGCGGCCCTGTCTCAAGCCCGGTTTCGGCAAAGGCGACAGGCGCTGGACGCCTACCTGTCGCGCCTTGCGTACGCCCAGAAGCAGGTGTTCTTGTCCAGCGCCTACTTCGTCCCCAATGGCCGGATCATTCGCGCGCTCAGGCGCGCAGCGCGCCGCGGCGCTGACGTGCGAGTGATGTTGCCGGCCAAGAGCGACGTCGAGATTGTGCGTTTTGCTAGTCAAGCTGCGTGGACTCGATTGCTGAAGGCTGGAGTCCGCTTGCTGAAATGGGAGCCAACGGTGCTGCACTCCAAGTCTGCAGTGATAGACGGAGTTTGGGCGACAGTCGGCAGTTTCAATCTCGATTATCTTTCACTGTTCACCAACGCAGAACTCAACCTCTCGGTATTGGACTCGGAATTCGCGGACCAGATGATCGCCGCGTTCTTGGAAGACCAAGCGCATTGCACGGAGGTAAACTGGAGCCAGTTCCGTTCGCGGCCCGTTGCGCAGCGCGTTGCAGAGCGTGCGCTCTACTACTTTCGGGACTGGCTCTAGGTGGGGTGCGCCTCGGGCTATTCACCGAGCGCATCTTTGAGCACGGCCACCAGGGTCTCGAGGCGATAGGGCTTTTGCAAATAGCCGACGAAGCCTTCGTCACTGAAACGCTTGTCAGCTTCGTCATGGGGAAATCCTGAGGTCAACACCATCGGCACCTCAAACCCTGCGGAACGAGCTGCCTGCATCACGTCGACTCCTGACTTGTGCGGCATGGCGAGGTCAACCAGCACGACCCGGACTTTCGATCCGTAGCGCTCCAGATGCTTCATCGCTTCGTCCGCATTGTGGGCGACGGCCACGTCAAATCCGCACTCGTCCAAGACCAGGCTGGTGACACGCGCTACGGCGGGTTCATCATCCACCACCAATACCAATCCGGAACTTCGCCAGGGCGCCGCATCTGCGGTGACCGGAGTGTCGGCCGCGACGGACCGACTGACAGCGCTTTCCCCCAACGCCATGCTGTTAGTGTAGTCCGCGGAGGGGGAAATAGGGAGGTAAAAAGTTCACGACGCAGCGCGTCTCCGCTTGGGGGGCCATGTGCGAGCGATGAGCTGTTCTCACGACGCAGAAACATAACGACCCAGCGTGGCCCACGCTATAGCTCATATTGGTTTACCTGGAACAGCCCCTGAACGGGACAGAAATTCCGGTTCGTAGTAGCTCTGCATGGTGTCGTACTCGTCGCACTCATGCTTGAAGCCGCAGGCATCGCGGAACGCCGTAGTATCGACGACTATTGGGTATTTCACGTGGCTGATCGCTCCCCGCGGCAGCCAGGGAAGTCCAAATCTGCCGAGTGCCAGGTGAAAGACGGGCTCAGGAATCGCCATTTGCTCTCGGCCGGTTTCTTCGATGATTTTCGATAGCGGCAGAGGAGGAGGTCCAGCCACGTTGTACACGCCACGGAGATTGCTTTCCAGTGCGCTTACAACCGCTCGCGCAGCGTCCCGTTCGTGCATGAATTGGAACAGCGGATCAAAGCCCAACACCGTGGGTACTTTCGGGCCGCGAAGAAAGTCCGCCAGCGTGCCGTGCTGGCTTGGACCCAGAGTGTAACACAGCCGCATCACCACGGTGTTCAGCTTGGGATAACGCCACAGGGCGGAGCCGGCGAACAAGTCCGCTGCCACCAAGTCCGCCAACTCGGGGAAGTTGTCGGCCGCCATCGGCGGTTCGTCTTCGGTGTGGTACAGCGGCGAGTCGGCGGTGGCGCCGTAATACGTGTGCCTGCCGACGAAGACAGCCTGGCGAACCCCATAGCGGTCACAGTAGTCAATTGCCGCCTTGGTACCGCCCAGACTCATCCGGTGGTGCTCACTCTCCGGCACGTGCAGGTGAGTCACGGTGGCCATGTGAACCACCGCATCCGGGGTTTTTGACCGGAATACGTCTTCCGCAGGACGCTTGCGCAGATCGGCTTCGAAGATCTCCACTTCTTTGGGTGCGCCAAGCCACGGGCGCTTGTCGATGCCCAACACCTCATGCTTCGCTTCCACCAACAGGCGCGCGATGATCCGACCGAGGCGGCCAGAGATGCCAGTGATCAATACCCTCATATTGGCTTGTAGTCCTCCGCGCCGGCTTCCATCAAAGCGGCGATCCGAGAGCGAACTTGGTCGACCATCTCCAAGATCACGCGGTCGCTTTCGTGGCCCGTGCCCTCGAAATGTACCGGCTCTCCGAAGCAGATCCGAATTTTGGCGGGCAGCGGTAGCGCGAGCACGTAGGGAGTGATGGGCACGTAAGGGACGCCTAACATCTTTCCCAGCCAACGAGCGTTCTTGATTGTCGGCACGGCTTCCCCCCCTCCAAGAATGGCCACGGGGATGATGGGGGTTTTGGTTTCCAGCGCGAGGCGGACGAAACCCGTGCCGAAACGCACGAGCGTGTGGCGCTCTTTGTACAGTTTTGCGGTCCCGCGCGTGCCTTCGGGAAAGACCATGAGCAGCCGCTCATCCAACAATAAGCGGCGCGCGTGCTCCGGCAAGCCAGTGAACTGGCCGATTCGATTGGCCCAATCTGACAGGAACGGGATTCGGTTGATGAAGCGCTCAGCCATGCCGTGGGCGAGGCGCGGTGGATCCAGCTCGAAGAAGCAGGCGGCGGCTAGCATGGAGGCATCAATCGCGTAGCCTCCGGAGTGGTTGGCCACCAGCATGGCGCGCCCGCGCTTAGGAACGTGCTCAACGCCGCGACATTCGGTATGGAAATAACTCCGGTAAAACCGGCCGAACGCCACGCCCACCTTACCCAGCCGTTCCTTGGAGATCCCGTAGGGGTCGAGCCCGTGGGCGTTGAACGGCAGCTCCAAGCGCTCCAGCCGGTCAGCCACCTCTTGGGCGATGCTCGACATGCGTCTCATGTAGTCGGATCAGCGACCTCGCGCAAATCGGAAATAGTGCCGTCAATTCGCAGTGGTTTCAGCTACGCTCAGCCGCAGGTTTGGGCTAGGCTGCGAGCGCCGGTGAGTGATTCTCACGCCACAATTCGTGTCCTCAGCTGGAACATCCACAAGGGCGTTGGAGGCGTTGATAGACGCTACAATCTCGATCGCACGATTGCGGTGCTGGAGCATTATCAGCCGGACATCGCGCTCCTACAAGAGGTGGCCCAATTCATGCCACAGCTGCGCCACGAGGATCAGGTGGGGCGGCTCGAAGAGGTCGATGGGTTGTTTCGTCATTCGACCTTCCACGCGGAGCATCAGTTTCGCCGCGGCGGCTACGGCAATCTGATTCTGTCGCGCTTCCCGCTGCACGAAGAAGACCACCTCGACTTGACCATCGGTTCTCGCAAGAAACGCGGTCTGGTTAGGGCCAATGCGATCGTACGTGAGGGCAGCCGACAACGGACGGTTGTCGTGCACAACATGCATCTAGGTCTGGCGGGAAGTGAACGCGGCCAGCAACTGCAGCGTTTCGTCGACAGCCACCCTTTCAAAGGCATGCATCACAATACCCCGCTGATCGTGGGCGGTGATCTGAACGATCTCTGGGGTAGTCTGGGACCGAAGTATTTGCTCCCGGCCGGGTTTTCCCGAGCGGGAGCGTTGGCCAATACGTTCCCTGCGGCGCTGCCGCTGCGGCCCTTGGATGGTCTATTTTACCGTGGGGACTTACGCTTGGTCCGAGCCGGTGTTTGCCGGGACTCGCTGGCTCGCACGGCGTCAGATCACCTGCCGATCTGGGCAGACTTCGAGATCTCGGCATGAAGCCGCCGTACTCCCGCCTAGCGGCGCTGTGCGTGGCATGTCTGTTGTTGTTGACTGCGAACCAAGCGGTGGCTCAGCGGCAAGGCGCCGCGTCGTCGTCCCCGGAACCTAGCGGTGATGGAATTGCGCTGCAGACGTCCCGCTTCACCCCCGACCTTCAACTAGACAGCGCAGGCGAGTGGGGACAAAGCTTGAATTGGCGATGGCGCGAATTTTCAGCCGCCAACTACTGGTTGCTCGGCGTGTCGACCGCGTCAGCGGTCACGCTCCAAGTTGTGCCCCCGCTGCCAAAGCACCGCCGGGGAGGGGTGTGGATTGATGAAGACGCCCGAGATGTTCTGCGCCCGAATTCGGCACGAGATCAGCTGTTTGCACGAGACACCAGTGATGTCTTGCTGACGCTGAACACGGCGATGCCGTTCTTCGACTCGATAGTGGTAGCCGGATGGTATCGGCAGAGTCCCGAAGTCGGTAGGCAGATGGCGCTGATCAACTTCGAGACCATGGCCGTGAACGCCGCAGTCACGAGCGTCGTCAAATTCCTGACCACGCGTGAACGCCCGTACGGCCGCCACTGCGGCGAGACCCTACCCGAGTCGTCGGACGATTGTGATGCCAACGAGCGCTATCGCAGCTTCATGAGTGGCCATGCTTCGCAGTCATTCGTCAGTGCGGCTCTGGTGTGCAGTCATCATTACCACCTGGAGCTCTACGGCAGCGACGTATCCGGCGCACTACCGTGTATCAGTGGGCTTGTGTTGGCGGGGGCGACCAGCACGCTGCGCGTAGTCGCTGACCGCCACTACACGACGGACGTGATGGTCGGCGCGGCGACTGGGACGTCCATCGGCCTACTTGTCCCGTGGCTGCTGCACTACAATTGGGAGCAAATGCCGGGCACCAGCATGACCTTGGTGCCCGGTCCCGGCGGGTTCCAGTTGATGGGGACGTTTTGAGCGCGCCCAGGTCAGGGGCAGAGCGCGTGCGGAGCCGGCTTCATGCGCTGGGTTTCAGTGCGCTGTTGCTCTTGGGAGAAACGCTAGCGAGTGCCCAGTCTGCCTCGCCGCCAGCGCCGCCCCCTAGCGACGCGCCCGGGCAACAGGCCGCCGCACCCTCGAGCAAGCCAGCGGAAGGCTCGGGACAACAGAACACTCGAGAACCATCGGACTCCAGGCAAATCGGGAGTTGGCGTGATGGACGGGTTCGCCCGTTCCTAGCGACTCGGTCGGATCTGGGGTTCTTGTTCTTGAAGCCCCGAGTGTCTGTGGGCTACGGACGCCCCCACTACATTTGGGCCGGAGCTGACGTCAACCCACTGGTTTCGAGCGGCGGCCTGGGGGGCTACTTCGGCGGGCGCGCCACGCATCCCAACGCCGATCTCCGCCTGGGTGGACGCTACTTCTACTCGTTCAATCGGGCCTTCTTGAGACCGCTTGATCGCTACGATCACATCGATGTGGAGTCACGGGTGGGGCCGCAAGCCAGCTATCTCTCGTGGGAAGCGGAGTTCACCTACGACATCCCGATCGGGTTCGGCAGCATCATCGGTGAATTGGCGGGCACGATCGTCACTGGGGTAGATGATGGGTATTACGTATTCGAAGACACCATCAACGCTGTCGTGGCGCCGCCCTATGTCTGGCGTAGTCGGGTTGGTTATGCGTTCACGTTTGGATTTAGGCGAGCACTCAAGTTGGGGCTGGTGGGTGAGGTTGTCGGGAACCCCAAACGCGATGCTCTGATCTATCGCGCTGGTGGGATTATCAGCCTGCGCATGAGCAACAGCTGGCAGGCACGCGCCTTTGCTATTCCCGTGATCGCGTCGCCGGATGCCCTGGGTGCGATGGGGGGAGACTCCTTCGAGATTGGTATTCGTCACTATTGGGCTACTGGGCTCTGATACGACAGCGCCCACTTCTCAGCGCTAGGTTCGATATTTGGCCGCATCGATGTTGTAGCGCTTGAGCCAACGCTGGACCTGGACGCGTGCTTTGCCCGTTTCGCGAGCGATCGCACTGACATTCCCGTCATGCTTTTCCAGCAGCTGAAGCACTTGCTGACGGTGCTCCAGTTGTTCGTCCGTCAGCTCCGGTGGCGGTGAGGTTGACGGCCGCCGCTCTGGGTTTTGTACGTTTTGCGGTAGGTGCTGCAGTTGGATGGTGTCGTCAACGGCTAAGGTTACGGCGGCGCTCAGGATGCTGTGGAGTTCGCGGATGTTGAGTGGGAAGTGGTAGCGAACCAGAGCTCGGATGGCTTCGGGAGAGATCGTCGGGTCGCGGTCACCCATGCGTGACAAGATGTTTCCAATCAGCAGTCCCAGATCCTCCAGGCGGTCTCGCAACGGCGGCAAGATGCAGCGAAATCCGGCAATGCGCGCGAACAAGTCCTGACGGAACCGCCCTCCGGCGACGGCGGCATCCAGATCCTGATGCGTTGCGGAGAGCACGCGTAGGTCAACACTCAGCGGTTTCGTGGATCCGACTGGCAAGACTTCGTGCTCTTGCAGGACGCGCAGCAGTGCGGACTGTGACGTTTGGGGCAAGTCAGCAATTTCGTCCAAGAACAGGCAGCCTCGGTCAGAGCTGCGCACCAGGCCGACTCGATCTCCGCTGGCGCCGGAGAAGGCGCCTTTAACCGAGCCGAAGAGCTCGCTTTCCATCAATGATTCGGCAATCGCTCCGCAGTTGACTCCAACGAACTTGCCGGGGCGGCCAGCCCACGCGTGGATCTGCCTGGCCAAGACTTCCTTGCCCGTTCCGCTCTCTCCGAGGATCAGGATGCTGACGTCCTTGTTCGGTGCCAGCGTCTTGAGTTGAGACAGTTGACGCGCCAAATCCGGGAGCAGCGTCATCACAGGCTCAGATTGGCCTTGAATATCCGGATCTGCATCAACGTCAGGCTTGTCTGCCTGTTCGAGATCCGCGCGAAACAGAAGCACGCTACGTCCAACCTCAATCAGATCGCCGTCACGCAAGGTGTGTTGCTCGGTTTCTTTGCCGTTGATGCGCGTGCCGTTGCGCGAACTACTGTCTTCAATCACCCAATGTCTGCCCACGCGGGTGAGAATGGCGTGACGACTGGACATGCGAAGATCGGGAATTTGCAGTTCCAGATCCGTATGACGGTTCTGTCCTGGACGCAGCGCCCGCCGAGCATTTCCACGACCGAGCGCGACAGACCCGCAATCCACCAAGCTGTGGCGCGTCGACAGTGCCGCTGGACGTTCGCCTTCCAATAGCACGAACAAGTGAGGGCCGCGCTTGTGGCGGGTCGACTTGGGATCGGCGTCGGAATCTTCAACCAGAGTGTGGCCGATGCTGACGCTCATGTGGCCCAGTATAGACTGGAACGCGGGGCATCAGTACAGGTGGATTTTGCTCAGCTGCGGAGCCGACCCAATCCTCAGGTGCTGCTCAGCTGCTCTCAAGGGGCTCCGCGGCCCGCGCGTAGCTCTCGCACGGCTGCCTGCAAGTACTGGTTGAGCTCCTCCAAACTCACGCCCGCGGGGGCCGCCCACTCCGAGGTGAATGCTGGCGGAGAATGCTCGAAGGCGTGGTCATGGTAAGCGGACTCAATCAACGCTCCTTGCTGTTCCGGGTTGAGCTCATGCCAAGCTTTGGCGGGTACGTCGACGCGCCAGTTGTAGGCATCGTCGCCCTGCGTGGCGTTGGCGAGCAGCGCTTCGCTCATGTAGTCCGTGCCTCCATGTTGGTGCTGCCAGACATGTGTCAGCTCATGCACCAGCGTTTGCATGTCTTGCCGGTTCTTCAAGTAGACGGTGTTGCCGTGGGCGAAAGGGCGCTCATTGGGCGACAGCAGTCCCGCGTCGCCTGGCTTGATTCGAACTTTGGAGTAGTCGATGCTGTCACCGAAGATCTGGCTCGCCAGTTCGAGCTCTTCTTGGGTGAGCTCGCGCCCTGGGGCTTCCAAATGCACCAGCGTTTGCGCCGCGCTAATCAGCTTGCCGCCAAGCATCAAGCTGGCGTCAACCGGAGCCTGCAGCAGCTTCAGCATGCCCAGGCCAAAATCGCCGAGGCCAGCGACGAAATCACCGTTCCAGATGGCTTTGGCTCCGGCTTCGAAGCTGCCGACCGCTTCGGCGACACCTCGTCCAAAGCCAATCGCTGCATCCCGCACGCCTTCGTAGAGGCTTCCTAGAGCGTCCTTGACGCGGGAGCCTCCGTTGCTGATGAAATCCCCCACCGCGCTCAGCGTCGAAAACCAGCTGGCGATGGTGGCAAAAAGACCGAGGCTCGCTTCCGATTGGGGGCCGGTGGACGAGGCGACGTTGGACTCCTGCGCGATTTGCGTATCGATCTGAGATTTCGGGGGTTCTGCGAGCTTGCCGCGACCGGCTATCAGACGGGCCGCGCCAGCTTCGAGTCCAGGTGGGGTGCTGGCGTTAGAGCGCGGAGGCTGGTGTCTCACGCCCTTGTCAGTAGCTGGTGCTCCAGGGGACAGCGTGGCGGTGTGCTGAGTGGCCGCCGAAGTCTGCGTCTCTATCCTCATGTTCGCCGGGTCGACCGAGCGCGGCCCGAGTTTCGATCTTTTTTGGTCACTCGCCGGAGCGCTCAGACGTCATGGCCGCCAGGACTTGCTGAAGCTGCTCCGGCGGCGCGACTGATTCGAGGGGCCACAAGCGGGCGGTTTCGTCGCCACTGGCGCTGAGTAGCTGCTGCCCGTCGGGCGAAATATCCAAGTCGAAAACGGCGGCGTCGTGACCCAAGTACACCCTGTATTCGCGTGAGCGCAGATCCCACACGTACACGTCCCCGTCGCCGCCGGCGCTGGCCAGCAACTCCGAGTTCGGCGTGAACCGCATCGCATGAACCGTACTCGAGTGCGCGTCCAGATCTGCGCAGTCATTCGCGCTGAAGTTTCCTGAGGCGAACGGGCACAGCCACAGATGCGGTCGTGCCCCGCTGACGGCCAACCAGCGTTCGTTGGGAGAGAAAGCGATAGCCCCTGCTCCTGGCATGCCTTCAATCACGAGCGGTCTAGCCGTGCCGCCAGTGCGAATGATGATGCGACCAGTGCGATCCGAAGAGGCCAGCCAACCCGTGTGTTCGGGGGCTTGCAAGAAGGCTAGACCGTAGGCCTCGCCAGCGTGCTCTCGGTAGACCTGCAGCTCCCGACCATTGCGATCGAATACGCGTACCTGTCCTCCACGACTGGCGGTGGCGAAACGCTCCCCGCTCGGGTCGAAAGCGACCTGCGTCACGTCGTGATCATGAAGCAGGACTCTGGAGGAGCCGTCAGTCACGTTCCAGAGTCTGGCCGTCGTATCTTCCGCGGCAGAAACTAGAAGTTTTCCGTCTGGCGAAAAGGCCAGCTCTTCGACGTCTGCCTCGTGTCCGGTGAGCACGCGCAGCGCAGTTTCGGGCTGGGACTCAGCGCTGGAGGTCCGTAGATCTGGAACGCGCCATAGGCGCACTGTCTTGTCATCACTGCTGGAAGCGATCAACTGGTCATTGGGAGAGAAGATGGCTCGGAAGACGTGATCTTCGTGGCCAATCAGTTGTCGACTCTTACCCGTCGCGACATCCCAAACTCGCACAGTGTTGTCGTGTCCTCCGGTGACTACCAAGCGCCCGTCGTGGGAAAAACGCGCGCTCTTCACGCCAACGCGGTGGCCGCGCAGTACCCGCCGCTGGTCGTGCAATGGGGTCTGCAGTGGCCAAACGCGGATAGTCCGATCCCAGGAACCGCTCGCGAGAAAATTGAGATCCGGTGAGAACGCTAGTGTCGCCACGACGTCGCCATGCCCTTGTAGGGTGCGCGTCGTTCCAGTCTTGGCGTCGTTCAACTGCACTTGTTTGTCCCAACCACCCGATGCTACGAACCTGCCACCAGCGGATACCGCGAGAACTTCTACCCGCTGCAGGTGTTGCGAGACTCTGGTGAGCGACCCGTCCGCCAGACGAACGCGAAACACCCTTCCGCGACGGTCCGCGGCTGCCACGAAGCTCTGGGCCTCCTGCTCCCTCGGTACCGCAAGCGCAACAACAGCCGCGCCGAGCGTTGCTAAGGGACGAGTGCTTTGGGTATCCCACAGTACGAGGCGACCATCAGGCAGCCCGAGCAAGGCCGTGCCATCGGCGAGCGTGGCGGCCACGTTGATGGGACCAATGCTTTCGGGAGTTTCTTCGAAGCGGCCGTCCATCTGCCAGGAGCGAAAACGTCCATCGTGGGGACCGCTGAGCAACCGCTCGCTGGCTGGGGTGAAGAGCAGCTGCGGCCAGCGAGGGTTTTCCGCCGGGTGGTCTTGGTAACTCCAATTGGAGGCATCCCAGAAGCGGATCCCGCCATCTTCCGCTGCCGAAAACAGGCGCGCGCCGTCGTCGGAAAAGGCGAGGGCTTTGACGGCGCTGAGGTGCGGGGGCAGACTGCGCTCCAGCTGTCCGCTCGGGGTCCAGAGTAGTACCTTGCCGTCATAGCCTGCGGAGGCCAGCTGCTCGCCGTTGGGGGCGAATCTGCAAGCCGCGATTTGGTCGTCGTGTGCTTCGAGGACGCTTGGCTCGGATGAGCCTGGCGACCACAGCCGCAGGGTCTTGTCAGAGCTTCCGCTGAGCAGCATCTGACTGTCGGGCGAATAGTCCAGACAGCGAATCGAGTCTTGATGCCCGTGCAGCACCCAACGTGCGACCCCGAGCTCCTCGGCGCGCGCTGCCACGCTCGTGGCGCCATGGGGATGGCTGCTCAGATCTTTCAGCTTGGCCACGGCGAGCGTCGGGTCGCTGCCCGTCAGCGCACGCGCTTGGCTGACGATCAGCGCTTCCGCTCGTTGCGTCGCCACGTCTCGTTCATGAGTGGCGACGTCGCGCTCTGCCCGGATGCGGTGAACCATCGTCGTCGCCAACAACAGCAGCACTACGGTGGCGACAGCTGCGGTGGAAACCGCTCCGACGTGCCGCTGCACGAAGCGCCGGATCATGTCCCAAAGGCTGTAGTCGTAAGCGCCGACCATGCGCCCCCGGGTGAACAGTAGCAATTCTTCGACCATGGCACGCGCGTCCGGATAGCGAGCGGACGGCTCTCGAGCCATGGCTTTTTCGACGATCGCAGTTAGATCCGCGGGCAGCTCCGGCTCCAATTGCTGCAGCGGGGTCGGAGTGACGGTCTCTATCTTCTCCAACAGTTCTTCGTTGGTGTACTGGGAGTACGGCTCTCGACCGCTGAGTACGTGGTACAGGATCGCGCCCAGAGCGTACACGTCGGAACCTTCGTTGGCTTCTTCTCCGCGCGCCTGCTCGGGGGACATATAGGGAGGCGTGCCCACGATTCCGCCAGCGAGCGTCAATCCGCGCTCAGCTCGTTCAGTTTCCGCCGTCAGATCTGGCAAACCTGTGCCCTCGGTATACTTAGCCAGGCCCCAGTCGATCACGACCGTCTCACCGAACTGCCCGACCAGGACGTTGGCCGGCTTGAGGTCGCGATGAATCACGCCTTCGCTGTGGGCGTACGCCATGGCTTCGGCGATCGCGATCACATTCGGCAACAACGCCAGGCGTTGATCGTAGCTCTGGGTTTTGGCGATCGCTTCGAGCAGCGTTTGCCCATCCACGAAGTTCATGGCGTAGAACAACTTGCCGTCGGGCCATTTCCCCGCTTCGTGGATAGCCACGATGTTCGGATGTTCCAACCTGACGGTGACCTCAATCTCGCGTAGGAATCGAGCTCGGCTGGCGTTCGTCGGACGCAGCAGTTCCTTGATCGCGACCACGCGATTCAGGCGTCGATCGCGCGCGCGGAGGATTCTTCCCAGACCGCCTCGAGCGACTTCGACGCCCAGTTCGTACAGCGCCCGAGGAACGGTATTGATGTCGACCTCGGCCAGGGGCGTGTTGCGCCCCGGGTCTTGCTCGGTCAGCGGGTCGCCGACCGTTACCGCCAGAGGGGCAGAAGGGGCTCCGCTGGCCAGTTTGTCCGCGCGATCCTTGGGGGGGCCCTCTTCGAGGGTCACACCGGGATCGGGCCTGTCCGCCATGGCAAAGGCATATGCCGAGAAGCCTCGCGACGCCAGTACCCGGCCGAATTAGGCCGCATGCGGCCGGAACTAGAAGTGGTATTGGGCGATCAGTTCCTCGGCCAGTTGCTGCATGCGTGGGCCCTCTTTGCTCGCCGGCAGACTTTCGTCGAAGGCTTTGAGTGCCGCGTTGAGGTTTTCCAAACTGGCGGCGTCCAGCTTCTGGGCTAGCGGGAATAGTGCTTCGTCTTCCATGGCGATGTGCCCGCGCATGCTGGTCAGGAAGGAACTCAGCTCGTGAACGGTGCGTCGAACGCCTTCGGGATCCAGGTCCGTTTCTTGTTCGGCGAGTTGGTTCAGCACCCGCATGAAGTAGCGCTCCTGACGGTGCTCTCGGCGGGCATCCGCAAGAGGGCCGTGGCCCCATTCGAGCCCAGCGCGAGCCAGCGCAGGCAGTAGGACTTCCTCTTCTTTCTGTTGATGCACGTCATCGCCGAAGATCCTGAAGAAGGTGACGAAGCGCCGCAAATCCGCTTGGTCCACCCGCTGCTCTTCTTCGACCTTGCGCAGGAAGGCCTCCAACGCGTTGAGCGCTCGGCGTATCAGGTGATGGTCTTTGACGAGCGATGGCAGCGCGGTCATTGGGCAACTCCTATTTTGCCGCGGGCTTGTGGGCGCTTGGCGGGAAGATGGTTCCGGTGTCGAAGCCCAGCCGGGCTGAACTTGAGCTTCGGTACTGCAATCCGTGCGCCAGCCCGCGGATCCACGTGTTCGGTTCAGCCTGCGGATTTTGCGCTGATTTCGCCCCAGCGCACCCTAGTCTTCCCAGGAACACGCAAACTCTGCGGCCGAGCGCGGCGTTCGCGGAAATGGTGCGCGACTCCCTGCTCGGGGACTCAGGCCTTTTTAGCGAAGACCTTGCAGCTACCGTTGGGATGGGTCGGTCCCGGCATGACTTTGCACCCTCCGCAGCCCTCTCCACCCGGTGGGGGCAGGTATTGCGTGCAAACTTCGCAGGCCAGTTCAGCTTTGGGGGCCTTGTCACGGTAGTTCAGCTTGTCCCGAATACCGAGTTGCTCCGGGTTGAGCGCACTGACGTCGGTGCAAGTGAACGGCTGCTGCCGTTGGCAGGCCACGCCGAATGCGCCCCAAGTGACCCCACCTAACAGCAGATCTCGGCGAGCGATCGGCAAGCGAAATCGGTCGGAAGACATGCGAACGAGCTTCCCTGGTTCACCTAGAGCCGAACTCTTTGGGCGGCACACTCTGCAGAAAGTCCCAGAGAGCTTTGCGTTCCACTTCGTTCATCTTCTTCAGACCTTCGACAGGCATGAATGGGTTTAGCTTTTCACCATTCTTCTTGACGCCCTCGTCCAGCAGTTTCTCGAAATCGGCGAAAGTGTAGCTCTTGATTCCAGTTTCGTGGGGGGTGATGTTGGTCGGGATTGGAATGGTGGAGGGCGCGCCGGGAATGGGACCGCCACCCAGCGTCTTGCCATGACAGCCTGTGCACAGCAGTCCGATGAAGCGGCCGTATTTCTTGGTCGGCTCCGGCTCTGGTGCGATCTCGCGGTTTTGGTGGTCGATGCGACGCGCCACATCCAGCACGATTGCGTCCTGACGGTCCAAGAATTTGCCCAACATGCCGACCTGTACCGGACCATTGGGCTTATCAGCGCTGGGAACCGTGCGCACGTAGGACACTATCGCCTGCACGTCCTTGTCCGGCAGCCACGAAATCTCATGCGCTGGCATGAAGGTGACGGAACGACCGTCTTTCTTCAACCCGTGCTGAATCAAGCGCGCCAACTCTTGGTCGGTGTACGCCGCGCCAAGTCCCCCCTCGGTGATGTTGGGACCGCTGATGGTGCCCAGCGGGCCCATCTCCAGCGTTTTGCCTCCAGACAATTCGCCGCCATGACAATCGCCAGCAGTACAGCCGCTGATCGACTCGGCGAGGTGCTTTCCGCGGGCTATCACTTCCGCGTCATCGCTGCGCTTGATGTCGGGCAGAGGCACGTCATACACCGTGGCCATACTCGAGTCGAACGCGGACGTCTTGGTCCAGAAAAAGACGCCACCTCCGGCAGCGATGACAACGACACCCGCACCCACCCCAATCAGGATCTTTGCCCACAGCTTCATATTCGCAAAGCTTAGGCATGGTGCCGCGTAGCGATCAAGCGAAGTTGGCCGGAGCAAGGCTCGGTCCAAGTTGGGCAAGTTTTAGCTCAAGAACAGCAACACATAGGCCGTAGCTAAAACGATGTGTACTAGAGCGTAGGGCAGCGCCGCTTTGACAAAATCGGCGAAACTCAACTTGAGCCCGTATTTGTGAATGACCGTGACTGCCACCAGGGTGGATGCGGATCCGATGGGCGTCAGGTTGCCGCCCAGATTCGCTCCGAAGATCACCGCCCACCAGAGCGGCGAGTCGGACGGGGTGCCCATCCCACCCAAGATCTTCGCCAGCATTGCCGCTAGGGGAATGTTGTCGGTCACTGAACTGAAGCCGGCGCTGGATACCAGCACCGCCGCCGACCCCCCTAGACGCCCCAGTGCGATGATGTGCTCCAGCCCTTGGCCGATGAGGTGCAGCACTTGAGCGTGCTCCATCACGTTGATCACGACGAACAGCGTTACGAAGAACCCCAGCAGATCCCAATCCAGAGCCGAGTAGAGCTTGTGGGCGGTTGCCTTGTACTTGAGCAGCATCAGGCCTGCGAACGAGAACGCGACAAAGCCGAGTCCCAAGTCCTTGACCACCGGAATGAGCGAGGTCGTTGCGATGACAAGAATGAACAAGCAGAAGACAACGGCGGAGAATTTGAAGAAGGCTTGGCTCTTGATACCGTCATTCTCGTCAAAGCCGCGGACTAACTGCGCAGCTGCCGAGCGCTCGCTATCGGTCGCGAGGCGCTGCACCTTGAAAAGCTTGGCTCCCATGAAGATCGTGACGCAGGTTGCGGCGACCACGTAAGGCGCCGCGCGCACGAAGAATTCTCCGAAGCTGAGACCTGCCGTAGTGCCGACAATGATGTTCGGCACGCTACTGATCAACGTCAGCAGGCCTCCGATGTTGGTCAGCAGCCCCTCAATCAACAAAAACCCAAGCAACTTGTCGCGACGGTCCAGCTTCTTCAGCGATACCCCCGTCAGCGACCCGACGATGATCATCGCCGTGACGTTGTTGAGCACCGCCGAGAAGATTACCGTCATGACGCCGTACAGCCACAGCAGGCGCAGGGGGTCCCCCTTGGACAGCTTCGTGAGTTTGATGGCGATCCAACCGAACAACCCAGACTTACTCGTGATGTCGACGAACAGGCTGGAGCCTAGGATGATCGCTATCACGCTCCAATCGACGGCGGGGATATAGACGGGCAGCTGGATCTTCTCGCCAAATACGTTGGTGACCGGTCCGAAGGGCAACAAGTCGAACTCGGCTCCGACGAACAGACAGACGATCGCGTAGAAGGTGGTGATCACGCTCTTTTTGGCGTGCAGCTTCTCTTCGAGCGCCAAAGTGGCCACCATTGCCACCAGGATGGCTGCGAAGATCAGCGTGACTGAAAAAGGAACCGAGTGGTGCGCGGCGTGCTGCGCCGCCGATGTATCGACTTTGACCGGCGTGGCGCCAGCAGTGCTAAACGCAAAGTACATCGCTTCTACACCAGTAGTTGGGGGATTTGGTCCAGCTCGACCGCGAGAGGATAGGCCATGGGGTGCATCGCAATTTGCTCGGAGTCACGCGCGTTCAATACCAGTAGGTCCGCGGTGGTTTCGGTGACCAAGCGTCGATACTCGAGCAAACGATGCCCCATCAAGACGTGGCTCTGAATCTCCACGTCTTTCTGGCCCGCTTCGGCGAGCACGTTGGTGACACTCTGGATGTAGTCGGCGGGTTCTTTGAGTAGTCGCTCGCGGATGCCTTCGCGTGCGATTTCGCTGTCGATATCTGGCAGCTTCTCGATGATGCTCATGTAGTAGTCGAAGATGCTGGCCGCTTCGACATGGCACAAATGCAAGCGCCCTCCACGACCAGTGCACGCAAATCCAAAGTTGACGAGCCGATCGTCACCGGTCAGGTGGTCCGCCACGACCATGACATTGTCCACACCCACCAAGGCGTGCGCGGCATCCCGTCCGGCGAGCGGGTGCGGAACTAGTAGGGTGGGAGCAGGGACAGCCTGCGAAAGCACGTCCACGTCTTCTCCGAGGCTATGGCGATACTTCCAACCGCTGCTGCCCAGATTTCGATAGGTGCAGACCATGTCGGGGGACAGCTCTTCCACGCGCTGGAGCAACTCGCCCAAGTCACCGTAGCTTTGCTTGGTGATCACTTCATGGCTGAAGTCAGAGCTGTCCACGTGACCGAAGTGCTGGGCAAACTTGACGACCCGTGTGACGAAAGCTTGCAGCTCCTCGCCCTCCAGGTCCGCGACGATCAGCAGCCGCCTCAACGTCGGCTCTTGCAGGCTGAACTGCTTCTTGTCGGCAGCTTTGAAGACGCTCTCGAACTCATCGAGTTTCATGTCACTCGACTACACGCGTCCAGCTTGGGGCTCAATACCCATGAGCGGGATACCCACGAGCAGGTGCCCGAGGGCTCACTCGCTCCCGGCTAGCGTGACGACGCTGTAGGCGACGGCCCGCCCGCGTCCCACGTTCTTGTAGGCATGCCGCTGATCGCCACGAAAAACCAGGACGTCACCAGCCTGCAGCCGGAAGCTCATACCGGAAGCCACCAACTCGAGCTCACCGACCTCACATGTGAGATACTCGCGGGTGCCCTTGGCGTGAGCCGCGCCGACCATCTGAGCCGATGGCGGCAAGGCCATACGTTCGAGCTGCAAGCCCGGCACCGGCTCCGGCAACAAGCTGCGTACCGCGATTCTGCCTCGCCGGCGGGTGGGCAGCGTTTCGGCCGGGAAGTGTCGTGCGGTTGCCTTGGGCGCACTCAGCAGTTCCTCGACGCTGACGGAGAGCGCGGCAGCGACTTTGGTGAGCACGGACACGGTGGGGTTGGCGTCGCCGGACTCCAGATTGGCCCAGGTCGGTCTCGGTAACTGCGCCTGCTTGGCGATCTGCTGTTGACTGAGACCTAGGCGTTCGCGCAGTTGGCGGATGTTCTGCGCGAGATTCTGTGACACTTGCGACATGCCGCAGATGCTCTCATGCCCGACAACAAAGGAGCAAGGTGGATATTATGGTGTCAGGGGCGCGTGCTCCCCCCGGCAGATGTCCAGTACAAAAGTCTCGGTTTAGGGCAGGAGCGTGACGCGCAGCCCAGTTGTGAACCACACACCAAGTCCGGTTTCCGACAGCTCGCTCTCGCTCAAAGGTCCGCATCGCCTCAGCAAACAGCCAGACTCGAGGGTGTCATAGTTGCCGAACGACAGCGAGGAGTAGGGGCCGACGGTCACTCCGGCGAGTGGCGCCCAAGTACTGCCAAGTTGCAGCATGGCGTATTCCCAGCCAGAAACCCGCTCAGTGTCTTTGTTTTCATCATTGATGTTCGTGTTGAGCTGCTGCACCCCCGCGCCCAGTCCCGCCCACAGCGCGTACTCAGATGCACGCCACGCAACATACTGCAACTGAAGCCCTAGCCGGACTGGCGTGGTCAGGCACTTGGGGCAGGTGGCGTCGGAAGTGGCGCTGTTGATACCAAAGCCAAACTGGCCATAGGCGCCGAAGAACCAGCGGTCGTGTCGATAACCGACGTCCACGACGAGCGGTACGATCGCACTCACCCGATCACGAATGCCGAGCTCATCCGTCAGATCTCCACTACCCACGGACAGCCCCGTCCGCACTGCCAGCTCTGGACCAAACTCTTGCTGGGCGGAGTCGTCGGTGCTCCCAAAGGATAGGTCGTAGGCGGCTGGCTCGTCGTCGCTGGCGTCAGCCCCCGTGTCCGCATTGGGTTCTGCTTCGGGGGCGTCGGCGTTGGCACTGTGGTTCAGCGACAAGGCAAGCAGTAGCGACCGCCTGACTGCTTTCCGGAACATGCTGACCACTGTAGCAAAATGCGGCTTGCGCGAAGGGCTGAGTCAGGACAATGTCGCCCGACATTTTTCCACGGACCACACGATGACGGACAACGCACAGACGAAGATCGAGGATGGGCTCGAGACGCTGGTGGGTGACGCGGCAAGCATCACCGCGCCCGTGGGCTGGTCGGCCGGGGCCGCGGCTACGGGCATCAAGTCTTACGGGGAAGAGCCGCGCTATGACGTCGGGCTCCTGCTCTCCGACCGCCCGTGCACGGTTGCCGGGGTTTTCACTCAGAACCGGATCTGTGGCGCGCCGGTTGTTGTGTCCAGGAAGTGTGTCCAGCAGGGCAGGGCGCAAGCGCTCGTCGTCAACTCCGGATGCTCCAACGTGGGGATGGGCCAGCGCGGGCTCGAGGACGCTCGACGCATGACTCAGCTGGCGGGCGCCAAGGCAGGCGTGGAGGCCGAGTTGGTATTGGTCGGATCTACGGGTGTGATTGGTCGTCCGTTGCCTTTAGACAAGGTGGAGCGTGGTCTGACTTCGATGGAGCTGTCGTCGGAGGGCGGAGCGCTGTTCAGTCGCGCGATCATGACCACTGACACGGTACCGAAGGTTCGCGCGGTGCGTTTCACTATTGGCGGCTATACATATACGCTGGCTGGGACCGCCAAGGGCAGTGGCATGGCTCACCCCAACATGGCTACCGTGTTCTGCTTCCTCACTACGGATGCCGCGTTGGACGCTTCGTGGTTGCAGTCCACGCTCAAACAAGTCGCTGACGAAACCATCAACATGGTCGACGTGGACATGGACACGTCAACCAGCGACATGATGACGATCATGGCCAATGGCGCACAGGGCGGGCCCTGTCTCTCCGACGACCCCGCCTCAGCCGCGATAGTCGCTGAGGCGATGCGCGTGGTGTCGCTTGGATTGGCGAAGGACCTGGCTCGCGATGGCGAAGGGGCGCGCACCCTACTCGAAGTTGAAGTGCGCGGAGCGGCGTCGCTGCAAGATGCTCGACTGGCGGCTCGCACGGTCGTGTCTTCGCCGCTGATCAAGACCATGGTCACCGGGTGTGATCCTAATTTGGGGCGCGTGTTGATGGCGTTGGGGCGTTCCGGCGTCGAACTGGCTGAGGAACGCCTGTCTGTCTGGATTGGCGAACATCTCGCATTCGAACGCGGAGTGCCCACGGCGCTGCCGCTGCAACAGATCAGCCAGGAAATGGAGGCCGACACCGTCCGGATTTCCGCAGATCTCGGTCTGGGTAAACATGCTGCCACCGCCTGGGGGTGCGATCTCACCGAGGACTACGTGCGCATCAATGCGGACTACACCACGTGATCAGGAGTTGAATTCTTAGCCCGCCCCGCTCGTGTCGTCGCCCGCAGCTGGCTTGGGCTCCGATCCTTGCGCCGCGATCCAGGCTTTGATCTTCTCCGGATCAAAGCGCCACTGACTGCCCACCTTGACTGCGGGAATCTCCCCCTGTTCCAGCATCTTGTAGAGGGTTTGCGCAGAAACCCTCAGAAGCGCCGCGACTTCTTTGACGGTCAGCAGATTCTCCATCTTGCTTCACCAGCTAGATACGGCTTGCGCCAGACAAGGCTTAACCTTCCGTCGATCCCGGGCAGTTGATGAAATCGTCCCGATTATTCAGAGCTTAACGGAACCCGCCAGGCGCCCGGGTAGGCAATTGGGGGGGGCGATGCCCTCGACTCCGCACTCTCCAGACCTTACCTTATCCGAATGTCGCAGCTTGCTCCTGGACTATTGTTGGCCGCGCCTCCTCTCGGCGATCCCAATTTCGAGCGCTCTGTCGTGCTGTTAGCCGCGCACAACGATGAAGGTGCATTCGGCTGGGTGCTCAACGGGGAAGAACTGATGAGTCTAGCGGAGCTGCTCAGGCGCGCTGATGTACCAGTGGTCAGTGGGACCGTGCCAAAAGGGGTGGTTCGGGTTGGAGGGCCTGTTGGGACCGAACAGGTGTGGCTGTTGTACCGAACTGAAGATCGCGTGGCAGAGCTAGGAGACCAGCTGGACGTTGGTTGCGGGATTACTGCCTCTTCCTCACGCGAGTTGCTCAACAAGATGGCTGATGGTCTATCGCCCGAGCCAATCGTTGGGATTGCCGGCTATGCCGGCTGGGGTCCTGGTCAGCTCGAGGACGAAATTCGAGCGGGAGCCTGGCTGCCCGCAGACGCCGAGGCGTCGCTGCTGTTCGATGAGGAGCCCGGGGACTTGTGGCTGCGCGCGTATGAGCGGCTTGGAACGACGGCGATCGCGTTCACTTCGCGCACTGTCGGCTCCGCTTGAGCGTTCATTGAGTCATGCGGCGACTCCCTGTAGCTCTATTGTTGACGTTGCTCGGCGCTGGCGCATCGTGGCTCCTTGCCGCGGCCGCCGGCTCAGGACACAAGCAAGCAGTTGCTCAGGCAAGGTCTTGCCCAGCTGAGATGGTGCACGTCGTGCATGCGGAACTCTCCTACTGCGTTGACCGCTGGGAAGTCTCCACCATCGACAAGAAGTCCGGTCAACCGCTTTCGCCGTACTACCCGCCAGAGCAGCGTTGGCTGAAATATGTGTACGATAGTTGGGAGAGCCTGCGCTGGCGAGTGGGGCCAGAGTCGGCCCGCAGCATGCCTCTCCCTGAGCTGAGCCCCCTTCAGCGCAGTTTGAAGTATCAACCGCTGGCAGTCAGCCGTCCTGGCAAGGTCCCTCAGGCGTATCTGTCGTACTACAGCGCCAAGCGTCTATGCGAACGAGCGGGCAAGCGTTTGTGCACAGATGTCGAATGGGAGACAGCCTGCAAAGGTGAGCAGCAGACTCGCTTCCCCTACGGAAACGAGTTTCGTAAGGCACCATGCAACGTGGGGCGCACGTTTCACCCCGCAGCTATCCTGCACGGCATGGCTTCGAGCGGCCATCTGGACCCTCGGTTGAACTTGCTGATGATCGATGGTGAAGTGCCGGTCGTGCGTGAAGGTGGGGCTTCGCAGGGCTGCGCCAGCAAATGGGGTGATGACGCTATCTATGACATGGTCGGCAACTTGGACGAATGGGTTGACGACGAACAAGGCACGTTTCGCGGCGGCTTTTACGCGCGTCGAGTGACCGTTGGGTGTGAATCAAGGATCAGCAGCCATAGCGCCACGTACTTCGATTACTCGATCGGCGGGCGTTGCTGTAAGGACCCCACGCGCTAGCGTGTGTCCGTCCGAAAAAGCGAATCGTTTCCTCGGCGGCTCGTAGATTGGCGTCGGTCCTCTTCCGGATGGGCCCTAGCGAGACTGCGAGGCTCAGGCTTCGCCGCCGCTGTTGAGCACGCCGGCGAGACGATCCATCGCGTCTTCGAGGTCCTCGGCGAGCTGCTGAGATTGAGCGCTGGGAGGGCCCCACTCGGACAGCACGAGTGCCATCAATCGCTCACTACTAGACGTGGGGCTGGGCAGTGTGCGCAGCGTCAAGAGTGCGTCGCCCATGCTGTCGCAGCGTAATACCACGTCGCGTCCTGGGACGTGCGCCAGGACTTTGCCTACCAAGTGCTGGCCGCTCTTGAGCCACATTTGGTAGTCCTCACCTTCAGCCGGAATCGCTCCGGAGCTAGTCAACCAGAGGGTGAGCAGATTGGGATCGGTAAAACCCAGATACACGGATTCGGGGGTCGCGGCGACCTGACGCACCATCCACTGCACGCGTCGCTGACGGCCGGGGTGCCGTTCAGCGCAGTGGGCCAGCTGCGCGAGGGCGATACGCCAGGATGACGATAGGCCCTCCGTGTCATCATCGCTCGCCAGGCCGCTATGGGTGAGCGTAACCAGATTGTGGTCAAAGCGGAACTCCACGACCGACTCTCCGTGCCGCAGCACCAAGCGCTCGTAGCGCACCATGTCGATCACGTTGAGATCCACCCGCGCCCCAAAAGCGACCCAGTGCAACGTGAGCGTGCCCCCGAGCCGGGCTTCGCCTTCGGCCTCGTCGGCTTGCCAGGCGGAAATCCCCTTCGGAGACGCACACATCTGCCAGATGAGATCGATGGGCGCCGTAATCGTTTGGCTGAGTTCGATCTGCTGATCCACGGGAAAAAAGAGGCTACCGCAGGCAATACCCTGGCGCGGCGCGCGAGCGTACCCATCGAATTATCCCTGTCAACCTCTGACCCAGAGCTGAATCACGGTCCGGCTGAGCATGAGCCCAGGGGTTTTTTCTGCGTCTGAGAGAGGGTTGACCCCTCGGATCGCATGGTTACTTTCCACCCATCGCCCCTGACGGCGGAACCAACCGCCCGTAAAGGCGGAGAAAAGCGGCCTACAGCGCCGCCAAGGCTGCCCTCGAAACGCCCGGTAGAGGCTGCATCGAGGCCCAATCACTGAGAGATAGCTACGATGGGTAAAATCATTGGAATTGATTTAGGCACGACCAACAGCGTCGTCGCCGTGATGGATGGCAAGGACCCCCAAGTCATCGTCAACGAAGAAGGTCAGCGCACGACCCCGAGCGTCGTGGCCTGGGATGACAAGGGCGAAATCCTGGTCGGGCAGATCGCCAAGCGCCAGGCTGTCACCAACCCTGAGAACACCGTCTACTCGGCGAAGCGTTTCATCGGTCGCCGTTTCGATGAGGTGGGTGATGACACCAAGCGCGTGCCCTACAAGGTTGTTTCCGGAAAAAATGGGGACGCCTGGGTGTCTGCCCGTGGCA
>JBNLEN010000094.1:0-24708 GCA_050304975.1 Polyangiaceae bacterium | reverse complement strand
GTGACGGTCCGGCTGCCCGCCGTCTATTGCCCGCACTGCAGTCTGCGTTGGTGCTCGTTGCCGAGCGCGCAGGCACTCCCCTAGTCGGGATTGTCGAACGGCATCGAGATCAGGCGGCAGGCATGAGGCTCGAGCTGCTGCACGGCGTGATGCCGCCGGAAGAGTTGATCGTGGTCGAATGCGGGTTGAACTTTCGGGCCAATCTCCACTCCGGTCAAAAGACAGGCCTGTTTTTGGACCAGCGAGAGAATCGCCGCCAGCTGGCGAACTACTGCGCGGGCAAGCGTGTGCTCAACCTATTTTCCTACAATGGAGGGTTCTCCGTTCACGCGGCCAACGCAGGCGCGGCCCAGGTGACCAGCGTGGACATCGCCAAAGCGGCTGCAGTTGACGCCGCCGAGAACTTCCGCATCAACGGCTTCGATCCTGCTGGACACGAGTTCGTCGCGGACGACGTGTTCGAGTATCTCGAACAAGCTCGTCAAAAAAAGCGCCAGTTTGACGTTGTGATCTGCGACCCACCGAGCTTCGCGCGCAAGCAAGAGCAATTGAAGAAAGCTCTCGCCGCCTACTGTCGGGTTAACGCCGCCGGCATGAAGGTGGTGGTCGACGGGGGCTTGTACGCCGCTTCGAGCTGCACGGCGCGGGTGACGCCGAAAGCGTTCTTGGATGTGCTGTCGACGTCCGCGCGGCGGGCGCAGCGCCGCTACCAGATCATCGAAGAGCACGGGCACGCCGCTGACCACCCCGTACTGGTGGCACATCCAGAGGGGCGTTACCTGAAATTCATGCTCGGGCGTCTCCTGCCTCGAGCGTAGCGAAGGCCCCGGCTTGCCGGGCCCCCGAGCAGAGGCAACGAAGCCGCTCTGTCTGGGCGCTGTTCTTCAGCGCCCAAACGGACAAAGTCCTAGCGCCGAGCTTTCTTCTTCTTTCGGCCTTTGGCGCCTTTTCGCGGGGCGGAAACCACCGGGGGGGGCGGCTTGCGCTTGGCCTTGCTATTCGTCTTTTTTGCGACCTTTTTGGCTGCAGCCTTGGGCTCTGGCTTTTCAGCAACGGGCGCTGGGCGCGGGCGGGCGATCGCCTGCGGAGTGGGGCGTACGGCGGCTCTGGTAGCAGCCCGAGGTGGTGCTGCTGTGCCTTCAGTCTGAACGCTGCCGCGCACGAGTGCCCCCTCGGCAATGCCGATCTTCGGGGCTCGAAGGTCACCGACAACCCGACCGCTCGCCTCGATCAGTACGGCGTCGGAGCCGGTGAGATCACCAGCGACGCTTCCGGCGACGCTGATGGCTGCGCCGGAGATGTTGCCGCTGACTTCCGCGTTCACGCCCAACGAGACGTCACCGCTGACCTCCACGTTGCCGCCGACCTTGCCTTCGATTCGAACGGAGCCATCGCCGCGCAGGTTACCGCGCACGACGCTCGTTGATGAGATAACTGATTCTTCGGCCATCGAGCTCACACGTCCATGTCGACGTTGCCCTTGAAGCTGGCACCGTCGGCGATTGTCAGGCGAGAAGCTTTCACGTCTCCGATTAGGCGTCCGCCAGCTTGGATATCCACGCGATCGTTGGAGCTCACGTTGCCGGTGACTTGGCCCGCCACACTCAGTGACTGCGCGCTGATGTCGGCTTCGACCACGCCTGAGGCACCAACGCTCACTCCGGAGCCACTCGACAAAGTGCCGCGCACCGAACCGTGCACTACCACCTCTTCATCGCTGGAGAATTCACCTTCAACGGTGAGTCCCTCTCCGATCACTGTTCCTGCCATGTTGATCTATTTCCTCGCTATTCCAGAAAACAATCGGACTTGGGAAGCTGAGCTAAACGCTCAGATCCAAGTCGAATTCAGTTACGATGTCAGCGCTGATTTCGGCGCCAGGAGCGATCGACACGCGCTCTCCGCGCAGAACACCCTGATAGCGCGCGCGCGCTCCTAGCGCGATCGGGCCTTGGGTCGTGACGTCACCCGACAACGTGCCGTTCAATGTCAGAGTTTCGGCACTGACGTTGCCTTTGATCTCGGCATCAGCCGTGACTTCCAACGGGCCGTCCACCGACACGCCGCCATTGATACGTCCTTCGACCAGCAACGCTCCGCTGCCGGAGACGTTACCAGTGATTTCCGTGACCGAGCCGATCACGCTACCTTCGCTTGCTCTTCCCGCCATATTGAGACTGGCGGGACGCTAATACACAGTTGCGGGCATGTCACCGATTGCCGAGCGAAATTGCACGCCTAGCCTGTTCGGAGGACTACCGAGGTGAGGCGGCCGCAAGGATGTCCGACGTGCGCTTGAGTGAGCGACAAAGTCCCTGTGCGTAGAGGCGCTGGCGATCCTGTGGCGTGAGGTCTCCTGGCCGGTTCTTGGTGGCGGCTCGCAGCAGGATGGCCGCAGACACACTGACGTTGAGGCTTTCCACGAACCCAACCATCTCAATTCGAACGCTCCGTCCGGCCGACTTCATTAGCTGCTCGGAGATGCCGTCGTGTTCATTGCCCATGACTAGACACAGCTTCGGAATAGCCGACAGATCTTCGGGCACTAGCTCCCCTTCAGGATGAGTCGCGACCAGTTCAAAGCCGGCACCGATGAGCGACTCCGCGGCCTCGTTGGCGCTGCCGTGCTCAACCACATCTACCCAGCGCTCGGCTCCCTTGGAGACCAGATTGGATGCCAAGAAATGGTCTTCGCGAGGGATCACGTGGGCTCGCTGGACGCCGAACGCGTCACAAGAGCGCAGTACCGCCGCTCCGTTGTGGGGGTCGTGCGGCGCGTCCATGAGCACGGTTACTGAAGTTTTTCTATGCTCCAGAACGGCCTGAATTCTCTGACGGCGGAGCTCGCCGACCATCGGCTCGAGCAGCTCGATCACCCCCGCGGCTGTCCACGGGGCGTTCCAAGGCTGCGGTGGAAATAGCGCCGTGGGAGAAATGGCTTCTTCGGAGTCGCGACGCATGAATTCGGCCTAAAATTTCGTGGTTTGTTGCTCAGGGGTGTGATTGTGGGGCCGCTCGGGGGGCGCCTTGCCTCACCCGGTGGGTGGAGCGATGTCAACCCTCTTTGGCGCGCTTCGGGCCAATTCGGGCCGTTTGGGTGGAAGGTCGCGCCGAACCTGGGGAAACCGGCCCTTCCGGAAGTCGGCGGCGCGCACTATGTTCCCCTGACTCAGATCAAGCGACAACGGAGAATCATGGCAAGCAAGAACGTTCACGTTTTCAATGACCTCAACTTCGACCAGGAAGTCCTAGGGGGAGCTGGCAAGATCCTGGTCGACTTCACGGCGACCTGGTGTGGTCCGTGCAAACGCTTGTCGCCCATCGTCGAGGAAGTCGCCGACGAACTCGAGGGCAAGGTCAAAGTAGGAAAGCTGGACATCGACGAAGCTCCGATGACCGCCGCCAAGTTTCAGGTGCGCGGCGTTCCAACCCTGATGGTATTTGAGGGTGGACAGCAGGTCGGGCAGATCGTTGGTCTCGTCAGCAAGGCCAAAGTCAAATCGCTTGTCGGTGAGTAACCCGCGCTAGGATGGGGGCGTGCACAACGCCAGGTTGCTCCCCACGCTGATTGCGCTCTGTTTTCTCGCTTGTAGCTCGTCACCAAAACCGACCTCCAAGCGACCCAGCCTGCTTAGCGGGCTAGCCTCGGCGCCCGCTTATGAGTCGCCGGCTCACTGGGACTACCACCCCCAGGAGCCGCCCAAGCTCTCGCAGGAGTACCGGCTCGAGTCGGGCGCTCGCCTGTTGCTGGCGGAAGGGGGCGAGCGTTGGCTGGTCGAGCCCGGTTCCGAATTTGCTCAAGTAAGTGCCAACATAGCTCCCGAGGCGCTCTTGGCGGCAATCCATCTTGGAGCTGACGGTTGGGTGTTCGTCGGCGAAAGCGGCGCCACCTACGAGACGCGCTCCCCGCTGGGGCCGTTCTTGCGCACGACGTCCCCTCCGGATGCGCTGGTGCGCGTGGCGGTGACGCGGCGGCTGCTATTGGCGGTGACGCGTAGCGGTGAGCTCATGCGGTCCGAAGATTTGGGAGCGACCTGGACCGAAGAGTCGCTCGACGGTCGAGCCGTAGATGTGGCCCTGCTGGAGTCCGGCGAGGGCTTGTTGCTGATGGTGCCTGAACGTTTGCGGGTGACCAAGGACTTTGGTGTGAGTTGGCAGGCGGTTGACACGCCTCGCTTTGGCGCTGTTCGGCTTGCCGCAGATGGTGACCGAATTCACGTGTTGAGCGTGCTCGAATCACGCGCCTACTATCCGAAGGCGGCGCAGCCCTGGAAGTCGCTAGCGCCCAAACAGCGACCTCTCGAGTTAGGGGCGGAGCTGCCGTTGCGCGCCCGCGCAGACGCGATGGCCGAGGGCATGGCTGTCGTGCTGGGCGAGAACTACTACGAGGTTCGTCGTCGAGAGTTGCTGTTCGGCGCCCTGGGAGAGCCGCTTCGTCTAACGAAACCCAAGGAGCTCGAAGGCTGCTTCCAGGTTCGGTTGGCCGGGGGCAGCGATACGCTATATCTGGCGTGCGCCACCGAACGCGCAGAAGTGGCCAACACCGTGCTCTTTCGAAGCGTCGATGGGGCCAAGACCTGGCAGCGGGAGCCGTACCGGGTGCGAGCCAAGAGCAAACAACTGCAGTTGGCCGTGGTTGAGGGGGGCGGGCTCGTGATTTCCGGGATTTGTTCTCCGGAACGCAGCGAGCGGGGATGTGCGCCGTATGGCGTGTACTACCGCACGCCGAAAACTTCGTCGCCAGAGTCGAGTTCACCTGCCGGTGAAGAACAGAGCCAGTCTGATGCCGGTGCGGGAGCCAGCGACGCCAGCGTTGTTCTGCAACCCGCGACGGTCCCCGCGCTGCGTGAACTGCCCCTGGGGCTCGCCGCGAGTGTTGACGGAAAGTCGGTATACATCCTCGGCTCGCGCACGAAAGGGGATTCCCTGGTCGTGTTCTTTTCGCACGACGCGGGCAAGAGTTTCGATTCCACCGAGGTGAGCGGCCTGGACGTGATCGTTCGTGAGTTCCGTTCGGACCGCGAAGTGCTGCGGGTAGAAAGCTTGGCGGCGGGGGAAGACGGCTACGTTTCAGCCGTGTTGTTTGACCGCAGTTCGGAGGAGCGGATACTGTTGGTTCTCGACCGAGAGGGTGAGGTCTCTAGTCTCAATCCTGCGCGAGATCCGTCGGCCTTCTTGGGTGGGGTGGGATTGTTCGCTCTGCGCTACTCCCACAAGACGCGAGAGGTTTGGGAGTCGCTCGACGGGGGAGACAGCTGGGAGTCCATCGGTAGCGCTCCAGTCGAGCTGTGCGCAAACAAGCCGTCCAGAGAATGCTTACCGCAGCTAGCGTGCCATCCCAAAGGCTGCTTCTTCGGTTCTGAGCTCACCCGAGTCGGGTGGCGAGGACAAGTGGAGACGGACAGTGTCCCCCCCGCGGTTCGTTTCAGCCTCGGAGCGCTGCCAGAAGTCCGCGTGCGCACCCCGGTGAGCTGCCGGTTCTTGCCCGACAAGCCCTGGCAATCCCTGCCGGCGTCCACGATGCCCACAGCGTCACAAGCAGCACTAGGTGAGACGGCCTGGTACAGCTACGGAGTCGATACCAACAACGTCAGCGTCTACAGCGCCCCGTTGAAGCGAGATGCCGCCGTTGATACCACGCAGTTATTTCCCAAACTCGGGGCTCGCGAGCGAGCGCAGCTCCACGCGACTCTCCAGATAGAAGGTGTAGCCGCCTTGCGCGCCGTGGGTGGCCGTGCCGAAGTCGGCTGGAGCAACTTCATAGAAAAGAAGCGACAGCACGCGACTTTGCCGTCGGATTTTTATTCCGACTATCGACTCAAGGTGAACGGAACCGAGCCAAGCTTGGTGAGCATCGCCAGTGGTGGGTTGTTTGCACGCGCGACGGATGATGGGCCGACGTATTTCGTCGACGGTAGTCGGACTGAGAAACTTCCTGCCATTCCAGCATCGGACGTTACCGGCCGCTCCGAGATGGTGCGTGCCGATGGGCAGAGTCTGGCGGTCCGTCTGGTGGGTGGCGGAGCAGGGATCGTTCGGGCACGACTAAAAGACTCGCGCTGGGCTAGTGATGCGGCGACCGTTGGATTGATCGATCCAACGCCGTTTGCGTTGCGTCAGCGATTTGACATCGCCTACCTGGCAGAACAGTCGGGCTTTCACCTGATGCACTTCAGCAGAACTGGCGCGAAAGCTTGGTGGTTCCCATTTTCGGCCGGCACCGATGTATTCGGGCCGGCCATCGGCGTGCCGAATCAGTCGGATTTGTCTGATCCCCCGCGCCCCTGCAATGTGGATGAGCGCCGTTCGACGCCGCGTCTCGTGAGCCTACCCGAGTTGAGTACGCGCCATCCCGTCGTGCTGACGGACAGTTCAGAGCCGATCGGGACGATGCTGACGAATGAGGCGGTACTGTACGGCACCCCTCAGCGGCCTTGCGCGGCCGTTTTTGAGGCGAGCCCAGTGGTGCGGACCTCCGGGGATCGGGTGCAGGCGCTCGTCAGCTTGGAGTCTCGGTTGCCGTCCTGGCTCTTCAGGCAAAGCGCAAGTGCTGGCTTTGAATATCGCCCTATGGAGTGCCAGTTCGATCCACAACTACCGATCCCCTCCGATGTCTACAAGGGTTTGGAGACTCCCTGATAGGACCAGCGTTTCAGGATCCTGGCTGCGATGCTCAGGACATGGCCAGCGTGAAGTCCGCTGCGTTCATCACCGTACAGGGGCTCAATCGGTATCTCCGCTACCGAACCCCCGTGCTGTGCCAAGAGCGCGAGCAGATCATTGGGATATCCGTAGCGCGGCCACAAACAACCAAGAGGGAGCTCGGCCGCTTTGCTGGCACGGATCAGGGTGTAGCCACACTGGCAATCATCCACCTGGAGCCCGGTGCACCAACGCGTCAGTAAAGAGAGCGTCTTGCTACCGATGAAGCGCAGGCGAGGCATCGCGCGCTTTCTCGGGTGCATGAAGCGATTACCCTTGATGTAGTCGATTGGCGCCCCATCCGCCGTCGCTTCCAGCAGTGAGTTCAGCTCACTGGGCGACATTTGATTGTCGCCGGCCATGACCGCTATCCAGTCGATACCGTCGGCGATGGCGCGGTAGTATCCGCTGACGATGGCTCCGCCTACCCCTCGGTTGATTCGATGTCGAACGCGCACCAATCGTGGATCGCTCAGCTGGCTCAGGACATTCCAGGTTCCATCAAAGCTGGCATCATCAACGACGTACACCTTGTCCACGAACGAGGGGATGTTCTGCAAAGTCGTCCGGACCAGCCGTTCCTCGTTGTACGCCGGAACGACCACAGCTACCTTGTCGGTATGCCACACGCGGCGTGGCTAACATCCGGTTTCGACTACGGCAAGCCTTGCGTGTATAAGCAAACTGACCAGAATAATGGTGGCATTCGGCCGCTGCCTCATCCTCGCTGGCGGCGTTGCTCGTCGCTCAAATATTTCAGTATGCTCGACTTCTCGTGCCTTGCCAGCGAGGCGCTTCGGCGCCCTCGGTGCTCAACTAATTCTGGGCAGTGTCCTAAGCGATTCGAATGGCGACTCTGCACAACTTGAGATCGCGCCGGCTCTGGCTGTGGGCAGGAGCAGGTCTCGCACTATTGCTGTTGCTCAGAATCGGCTGGTGGCTCTATCCCACGGATCGAACACCCAAGGGCGCGTATTATCGCATTGTGACCGCGGTCAACCGTGGGGACACCCGGGCGATCTTTCCCTACGTTGAAACCCGCGGGCAGCACGCCGCGTTCTCGATTCAGGGCTACTCCGAGAAGGCGACGGACCTCGTTCGGCGACATTACCCGGAGCCAGAAAAGCAGAGGCTGCTAGCACGCCTCCAGCCGCTGGTCGATGCTCAGGATGGCCCTGGCGTGTTCGAGCTGTACGCCCAACGCCACGGTTGGGTCGCGCAGTTGCGCAAGGACCTGTCTGGCGTTGCCAACATGGTCATTGAAGGAGATCGGGCGACGATCGAAACGGCGCGCGGAACACGCTACCCATTTCGCCGACGCGAAAATGGGATTTGGGGGCTGACGATATTCACCGCGCAGCTGGTAGCGGACGCGGAGAAGGCTGCCCGAGACTACTCCGTGATTCAGCAGGCTGCGGAGGACTACCAGGCTGCGGAAATCGACGAGCCGCCGACGGCCGAGCGCCGACCGCAACCCAGTCCCGGACAGCCCGGTCCAAAGCCGTCAGCCGAGATCAAACAAGCCCCTCAGTAGGACCAGTCTCGACCGGCAAGCCGAGCCGCACCCAGCCTCCACTGACGCGCCCGAACGCGTCGCGGACGCCCTCCCAACCGTCCGCGTGCAGACTCAGCCGAACGAACCCGCGTTGACGCATCAGCTCAATCGCCCGCTTGGCCCGAGCGCTCGTTCGGCAGCCGACCACCCAGTGCGTCTGCTTGTCCAGGCGGTCCAAGTGCACCGAGAAATCGGGGTTATCGACGAGCCCTGCCAAGGTGCCGAGTTGCAGCGGCGCATTGGTGGCACCCGGTACGTGCCCCTGCGCGAACTCTTGCTCGCTGCGAACGTCCAGATAGCGAGCAGTACCGCTTTCGAGCAGCGTCTGGGCATCACTTGAGCTGAGCGTCGTCTCGCGCACGGAGAATAGAGTGATTCAGCGGTAGCGCTGAATCAAGTCCTCCGCCATTCGCAGCAGTTCGTCGCGACTCGGGCCCGAATGCGCCATCGTGTCCGATGCTTCATCGAAACGCCGCATTTCGTCATCCAACATGGCGAGACGCTGCGGAGGAATGCTTTTTAGAGCCTGGGGGATTAGTTCCCCCTGGGAGTGCTCCAAGGTTCGGCGCAACCACTGGACGTATTCCTTGACCGCGGCGGCGACTTCCCGCGCACGACTCTCGGACCAAGCGCCGCGTTGCGCTGCCGCTTGGGAAAGGGTTGCCAGCCAATGGCGCTGACGCAGGTGGGTGCGCCGCGCCTCGGAGATGGGGCCTTGGTCCCAGGCGAGTCCACAGCGCACCATTTCCGGTAGTAACAAGCTCTCTTGTTTGGCGATGTGGGAGGAGTCGCAGATCTCTTCCAATACCCGCACGAAGCGCAGGAGCTCAGACTGTTCTCTGCGACGCTTTTCCGGCTCGCTAGGCTCCTCCAGGCTGCTGGCGAAAGCGGCCAATGAGGCGGTCACATTAGACAGCAACTGGTGTTCGGACTGCAAAGACTCGAGTGCCCCCATCTGCCGGCCTCCCTGTGGTGGTGGGCCGGCAAATTGGCCGGCGCCCAACGAATTGTCGAGACCCGTGGGTCCCCCCTGAACAACCACATTGTAGGCCAGAGAGCGGCGCATTCAAAGCCACTTGGAGCGCAGACGGGAGGGAGCAATTTCTGCTAAGAATTCGTGAGTATGACGACCCCGGGTTCCAGCCACACGCGAGCGTCGCATCCCGATGGGACGGGCGAAACCTCGCCAGGGAGGCTTCGGGTGGTGGCGCTCGGCGGGCTCGGCGAAATCGGGATGAACTGTTTGGCCTTGGTTCAGCAAACCACGGCTGGGGATGTCGATGCGGTGATGTTGGTGGATTGCGGCACGAACTTTCCCCAAGGGGATTACGGTATCGATGTCATCCATCCCGATTTTTCTTGGTTGGAGAAGCACCGCGAAGCGCTGGTCGGGGTGTTTCTCACGCATGGTCATGAAGACCACATCGGTGCGCTACCGTACCTGCTCCAGCGCTTTCGAGTTCCTGTATGGGGACCGGCGCACGCGCTGCATCTAGCGAAGCGGCGTCTGCTCGAGCATGAGCTACCCTTGAATGAACTCAGCCTGCGTGAGGTGCGGGTGCGCTCTCGGGTAGCGGTGGGCCCGTTTGTGGTCGAGCCCATTCGGGTTTCGCACTCGATCGTGGAGGCGACGGCGTTGGCTATCGAGACTGTCGCCGGCACGGTCGTGCATACAGGCGACTTCAAGTTCGATCCAGCGCCCTCTGATGGCCAGCCCACAGACGAGGCGCGCTTAGCGGAAATTGGGGCAAACGGCGTGGCGCTGCTGCTGAGCGATAGCACCAACGTCGATCGCGAGCAGCACTCTGGTTCTGAAGCCGACGTCGAGGAGGCTCTGGATCAGCTGATTTCGAAGGCCAGCGCCCGGGTATTCGTGGCGCTATTCGCCAGCAATGTGCAGCGTCTGATCAGCTTGGGTAAAATCGCCGAGCGCCGTGGCCGTAGGATCTGCCTGATGGGACGTAGCTTGAACCTACACGTCGAGGTGGCGCGAGAGCTGGGCCACCTCAAGTGGAAGCCGGACCTGTTGCTACCGGTGGAGCGAGCCCGCTCTTTCCCGAAGGATGAGCTGCTGGTACTGGCCGGCGGAACCCAGGGGGAGCCGGGCTCCGCCATGTATCGTATTTCGCAGGCGGACAATCGATACATTGACGTTGAAGCGGGGGATGAAGTGATTTTCTCGAGTCGAGTCATTCCGGGGAATGAGCGGCGTGTGGTGAACATGATGGGAGACTTGCTGCGTCTGGGCGCCAACGTTCGGTCCCGTTTCTCTGATGGCGTGCATACTAGCGGCCATGCGAGTCGGCCAGAGCAAGCCAAGATGATACGCTTGCTCGCGCCGCGTTGCTTCGTCCCCTTGCATGGGACTCGTCATCATCTGGTACGACACGCAGAGCTGGCGCGAGAGCTGGGGGTGCCACAGGTGGACGTCATCGAAAACGGCCAGAGTGTCGTGTTGCACAACGGCTGCCTGATGCGAGGTGAAGCTGCGTCCAGTGGCTACGTCCACATAGAGTGGGGAGGCACTCAGATAGGCCCAGAAGCGATTCGCGAGCGTCAGGAACTCGGGCGCTGTGGTCTGTTGAGTATCGGCTTGGCTTGCGATCGGCAGTGGGAACTGACTAGCTTTCCAAGTCTAGATACGCTCGGCTTGCCAGAGTTGGAGCCCGGAACGGAAGCGCTTCGGATGTTCGGCGATGAATTGCGCGAGCATTGGCGGGGATTACTAGGCTCCGAACTCGAAACAACCATCGACAATATTCGGCGTTTCGCCCGCAGCTGGACGGACACCAACTACGGCTTGAAGCCGATGGTGTCGGTGCATGTTTCGCGCAACAAGGAGAAGCGGAAATGATGCTGCCCGATCTAGTCACGGCCGTGAAGGCTCGGCGACCTGGCTCTCGTCTGCTGGCGCTGTTGATCGTGATTGCGGTTGCGGCAGGCTGCGACACGAGCTCAAAAGCGAAACAGTCTCCAGCACAGACGCCGCCGAAACAGGCGAGCACAAAACCGTCAGCGTCGTTGCCCACGCAGGCCGCGAAGACCAAGCTGCCTTCATTTGACAAATCGAGTTTCCCAGCAGCGGAGCGGCTGGTCGCGATCGGAGATTTGCACGGCGATCTCGAGGCCACGCGTCAGGTTTTGCGCTTGGCTGGAGCGTTGGGAAATGAGGACGAATGGGTCGGGGGCCAGTTAGTCGTCGTTCAAACTGGAGACCAACTCGATCGCGGGGACCACGAGCGGGGGATCCTGGACCTCCTGCTCAAACTGAAGGAGCAAGCCAAGCAGGCCGGGGGCCGCCTGGTTGTGCTGAATGGCAACCACGAAACCATGAACGTTTCTGGAGACTTCCGATATGTGACCCCGGGGGGCTTCGCAGACTTTCAGAGTTCCAGCAGTCGGCACTTGCCTGCGGGGGTGCTGGGGCAATTGCCCGAGCATGCCCACGCCCGAGCTGGCGCGTTCTTTCCTGGCGGAGACTATGCCAAACAACTGGCAAGTCATCCCGTGATCGCCAAGGTTGGCGACAGCGTGTTCGCGCATGGAGGCGTGCTCTACAAACACGTGCGCTACGGAATCGACCGTATGAACCGGGAAGTGGGGCAGTGGTTCCTCGGTAAGGGGGAGCCCCCGCGCGCTATCCTAACTCCAGAGGCTCCCGTTTGGACGCGGCTCTACTCCGAAGACAATCCGACAGCAGCCGCCTGCGCTGAGCTGGCCCAAGTGTTGAACGCGATGAACGCCAAGCGCATGGTGGTTGGCCACACGGTGCAGCATGGAGGCATCACGTCTGCTTGCGATGAGCGCGTGTGGCGGATTGATGTTGGGATGTCTGCGCACTACCGCGGGGATTCCGTGCAGGCGCTCGAGATACAAGGCGGCCACGCAAAGATCTTGACGAAGAAGAAAGTCGAGCGATAGCACCGAGCGGGCGATGTTGCGCCTGTTGCTGCACCTGATCCCATCGCTGACCGTAGTGGTGGTGGGAATAAGTTGGCTCGTCCTGGGGCAGCCAAAGCCCGTGCTGGGGGCGCGCGTCTACCTCGGCCCAAATCCCGCGGCAGCCAGAGGCCAGGACGGACCGTCACAGGCGGACGCGCCGGGTGACAGCCCCGAGGCTGCTCCGGTTGCGCTTCGATTCCGAGTCGTTTCGCATCACGGGGGAGTGGAACTTCCAGTCCAAGGCGTATTCGATGTGCGTGTTTATGGCGACGCTCTGCGTGAGCCGCTCGAGCGTCAGGTGCAGACGACTGACGACGGTGTGGGGCAGTTCAACGCGCCTGCCCACTACGTTTCGGCGCCAGGCGCGGACTTGCGTGTTCGCGTGTCGGAGGGCGAGCGTATTCTTGCGGAGGGGGAGTGGCGCTATGACAGGAAACCAACGCGCGGCTATGGTGAGACAGTCGTGGATGAGCATCGCAGCGGGATCAGCGCGCGCTTGAGTTTCCTGGATGGCCCACTTGCGGTCCCGTTTGAGAGTCAGCTACTGCTCTCCCTATTTCAACGCGGGCGTCCTCTAGCAGGCGCTCCGATCTCGCTGCAGGCTCAAGGGGCGGAGCTGCTGACCCCCATTCAGGCGAGCACGGACGAGGCCGGCCAAGTGAGGGTCGCCGTCGGTGCCCGGCAGCATCTGGCGTCATTGGCGCTGGAACTCGAACTGTCGGAGGAGCCGAAGCCGCTGCGTTGGGAATTCAGTCTGCCTGTCGTTCCGGGCGCGATCCGGGCGCAGTTGGAAGACGGAGCCTTGCGCATCCGTGCTCCAACGGTGCGTACCGCCGCGTATGTCAACCTGATAGACGAACACCAAACGTTGATGGCCGCGCGCGTTCCGCTGGTGCCCGAAGGGTTAGGCAGTGAAGGTCAGCTTGGCGGGCTGGACCAGATCCTTGCTGCTCGGCCTGCGGTTTGGGCAGTTACCTCGAGCGAATACGACCTGCAGTCCATGGCACTGGTGGGATGGCCTATTGGCCAACCCAAAGGACGCCCGAGCCTTGACCGGCGCGACCAGATGGCGATCGACGGTATCGTTTCTGGGTTGGAAAACGAAGCGGCGCGGCAGGCAACGGTGCGAGAGGCCACGCTATGGTTCGCCGCTGCGATGCTTCTGCTAGAGCTGTTCTTGTTCATCTTTAACGTCTATCGCAAGGATGGCTTGGCGCCCCGCGTGGACGCAGAAGACGTTGAAAGCTCCGCGCCCAGCGGACTGGCTGAACCAGCACTGGATAGCCAGATCGCCCAGCTGTGGGTTCCCATGCTGGTTTTGGTCCTGGGGTTCATCCTGCTGGCATCACTGGTCGCAGTGCGCTAATAGTCGCCGCATGCTTGCCTCTGACTTCGAGCTTCGCGGGTTTGATTCCCGTGACTGGCTGAGGCTGGTAGATCTGTTTCCGCACCCGTTGGCGCACTCGTCGGGTCCAAAGGCACCGGCTAGCTCGGGAGACGAAGCGGACGCGTCCGGTGGACTGATCGCGATGGGCCGCCGAGACGAACTTTTGCGACTGTGGCGAGCTGGAGCCGGCCCTCTGTCGACAGAAGGCCACCCGTGGCCGATGAGCTCGGAGGAGCTGGCCGCCAAGCATCAGGCGCCCTGGGTGGCGAAGCTCCATCCAGGCGCCTTGCTTGAGCTTCAAGAGAGGTTTGGCAGTCGCCTGCGGCCGCAAGACTCTCTTCAGGACCAGTGGGTGAAGTTGTTGGTCGCTGTGCAAGAGCTGGTCAATGAAGACGGGATCTCATTGTGGCCACGAAGGCTGTTCAACTGGCCAGCACTCGTGCGCGAGAATCTCGCTCGCTCGGCGTTTGAACTGCTCTGCCCGCCGGGCAAGTGTCTACTGCTTGGGGTGTTTGAGGCGGGGGAGCTGTTCACGGCGTTGGCGTTGCGACGCGGCGAAGAAGAGATCGATTTGGTGCTTGGCCCAGGAGAATTGCGTCAGCAGATGGGACTGCTCTCCGGTGACTGGTTTCGCGACTACGCGCATCTGGTTTCCGCGGTTGAGACCCACCTATCCCCTGTCGCCGGAGGTTGCTTCGCCGAGGCGGTCACCTTGAGGCGGCTCTTGGCTGAACGCAAGCCGGGGTCTTTCAGTCAAGCTGTGGCCGCGCGCGATCTGGTGCTGCACCCGGTGAATCCGGCTTTTGCGGTGTCGCTTGGGGTGGATGTTGGACGGGCAGCGCTGGCTGGGGTTCAATCGTTGACGCAACGTATTGCGAGCTATCCGTTGGCGCAGCACCCAGCCGTTCAAAAGGTGAAGAGCGTCGCCAAGCGGGACAGTAACATCGAAGACCTGCTTGGCTTTGATCCAATTGCTGCGATCGGTAGGTTGATTATCGATCCCAAAGACGATCGCTGACGTGTTCACCGGGTTGGGAATCAAGGGTCGGCTGGCACTCGCCATTGGATTGACGGCATTGATCCCGGTCAGCATGGCTATCGTGCTGGCCCGAAGCATGGTGCAACAGAGCTCTGAGCGGTTCTTCGTTCCGGAGTTGAGACAACATCTCGAACAGTCCTTAGGGGTATACCGAGAGCTGGCTCGGACGACGAAAGAGTCCATGCGTCACCAAGCCTCGGCCCTGGCCGCCAACGTCGAGCTGCGGGCGGCAGTGGTTTCCAAAGACGCTGAGGCTCTGCGCCGAGCTTTGCGGGAGATACAAAAGGCCAACCCCAACGTCGTTTCCCTGACCGTGTTGGATCAGGATGACCAACGACTGGCGTTCGTTGATCGAGGGCGTCCTGTGGACGAAGCACTGGAAAATCAACTCCTGGTCGTTCGTGAGCTAGACGCGCACGCAGAACGGTCTCTGCAGGTCTTGTTTGCGACCCCCAGCTCCCGTTTCAAGGAGTTCGCCGCCATGGGGGAGTTCGTCGACGCGTACGGCAAGCTGGAGGCTCGCCGAAATGCGGACGAACGGACCTACGTGATGGCGTTTTCTGCATTGCTGGGGGTGACGATCATCGCAGCCATCGCTGTGGGCATTCTACTGGCGCGCTCGGTTACGGGGCGAATCTTGCGTCTTGCCGCAGCCACACGCCAAGTTGGGGCCGGCGACTTGAGCGTGCGCGTCGAAGACGAGCAGCCTGATGAAATCGGCGACTTGGGACGGGCTTTCAACCATATGCTGACTGAAGTCGCAGTCGCGAGCGCATCGAGTACTTGTCGCGTTTGGCGTCGTGGCAAGAGATGGCCAAGCGCCTGGCCCACGAGATCAAGAATCCGCTGACGCCGATTCAGCTAGCGGTGCAGGAAGTGCACCAGCGTCTGGACAACCTACCCGCCGAACAAAAGGTGCTGCTGGATACGACTCTGGATATCGTGCAGGCCGAAGTTCAGACGCTACGCCGGCTAGTGACTGAATTCTCCGAATTTGCCAGGCTGCCGGAGAGTAAGACGGAGCCGTCAGACTTGTATGGGTTCTTGAGGGAGCTGGAGCAAGAGACACAGCTGAACAACTACGTCGAGGAGTTGGGGCAGTTGGAATCAGGACGCGATGCCAAACTTCAGTTTGACGTGCCGCAAGAGACTGCTCCGGTGATGCTCGACTTGCACATGATGCGGCGTGTGCTCATCAATTTGCTTCAAAACGCGCTCCAGGCATGTGCTTCGCAAACCGTCCCGACTGTCCGCGTCGTTGCCCGCCGGCTGCTCGGGGGATATGAAGTCTGCGTGGATGACAATGGCCCAGGTGTGCCAGAGGACATGCGCGATCGGGTATTTGAGCCTTACATGACCACCAAGGATGCTGGAACGGGATTAGGCTTGGCCATCGTCAAGAAAGTGGCGATAGACCACGGTGGTGATATCCAGATGTTGGCGAGTCCGCTAGGAGGCGCTCGCTTGCGACTGACCATCCCATCTAGCGCCTGATTGTTCCTCGTTCAGCGGGGGCAAATCACCACATTTCTTGATATACATCGTCGCAAACGTTCCTCCGGCATTGCTCCATGGCTGAACACAAAAAGACCTCGGATCCGAAACAACTCTGGACCTTCCTCGGCCTGGCAGTACTCGCGTGCGCGATCTTCGGATATGCGGTGCTGCCCTACCTGGACCCCGGACGCAGTCGGTTGGTCAACGGCACGGCCCCGGACTTCACGTTGGAGGTCGTGGCGGGCGGGCAGGCAGGCAATCGTATTAGCTTGGCTGACTTTCGTGGCCACGTGGTTGTACTGGACTTCTGGGCCAGCTGGTGCCCCCCGTGCCGAGCGCAGGCACCGATCATCGATCGAGTCGCCAAGCACTATGATGGGCAGCCCGTGAGCGTGATCGGGGTCAATACCTCGGATCACGAGCAAGCTGCGCGCGCGTTCTGGGACAAAGCCGGGCTGAGCTACGTCAGCGTGTTGGATGAAACGGGTAAAGTGGCTCGTGCGTTCGGCGCGCAGGAGCTACCGACTCTCGTCGTGATTAACGCTGCGGGAAAGGTGACGTTCGCGGGAGCGCGCGTCGTTACGGAACCGGAGTTGAAGGCCTTGATCGAGGAAGCGCGAGCCCAGGCAAATTGAAGCTAGGGGTCGCCTCACGCTGGAAATGTAGAGAGTCATGTCGTCTCTGTTGGAAGTGTTGTTGCTCGGTATCGTTCAAGGACTAACCGAGTTCTTGCCCGTGTCGAGCTCTGGTCATTTGGCGGTGGGCCAGATGTTGCTCGGGATCAAGGAGGGCAACCTAGTCCTGAGCGTGACTCTGCACGCCGGTACGCTGTTGGCGACGGTTGTGTTCTTTCAGCGCCGTTTGCGATCCATCGTGATGGACGTCGTCGGCAATCTCACCCGGCCAAAGCAACTATTGCAGCAGGACGCTGGCCGGGACGCCATGATCATCGTGTTGGCCTCTATTCCCACTGCGATGATTGGGTTGACGTTCAAGGACGCAGTGGAAGCGTTTACCACGCAGCCGACGGTTGTGGCGGCATGCTTCATCGTAACGGCGGCGTTGCTTTGGTCAATTCGGATTTCGGCTGTCGGAACCGGGGTGACCATCAACGCCTGGGGCGCTCTGCTGGTTGGGCTGATGCAAGGCCTCGCAGTCATGCCTGGCATTTCTCGAAGTGGAGCCACGATAGCGATGCTGATGTGGCTGCGGGTTCGTTCGGAAAGAGCATTCGAACTGTCGATGCTGATCAGCCTGCCAGCGATTTTGGGTGCCTTCCTGTTGGAGGCGGCTGACACCCTACCTAACGGGCGATTTGGCGCCGATCTCGTGGCGGGAGCCGGAGTTTCATTTGCGGTCGGCTACGTGGCTCTGTATTGGCTTCGTGGGTTGGTCACCAAAGGGCGCCTATTCTGGTTCTCGTTGTACTTGCTGCCGCTAGCCGCGCTCGTGTTTCTGCTGGGCTGATAGTGCTTCGAGCGCCTTTCGGTTCGCGCGATGCGCTGCTGCGCGGGCTACGAATCGCCTGCGCGGCTGGACTTTTGCTTGCCCCATGGCGGCAATGCTCTTAGCCTTTGTTTTCGCCCCCAATTGGGGCTCTGGGAGCTGACGCAGGGATGAAAGTAGTCATTTTAGGCGGGGATGGATTTTGTGGATGGCCGACGAGTCTCCACCTTTCGCAGCAAGGCCACGACGTGTGGATTGTGGATAATCTTTCCCGCCGAAACATTGACAACGAGCTGGAGGCCGAGTCTCTGACTCCGATCCGGCCAATTGGAGCTCGCATCGCAAAATGGAAAGAACTGACTGGCAAGCAGCTTCAGTTCACGAATCTGAATGTTGCGTCCAACTACCATCGGTTGCTCACGCTATTTCGTGAGTTCCAGCCAGACGCGGTCGTGCATTTTGCCGAGCAACGCGCGGCCCCGTATTCGATGAAGTCCTCTTGGCACAAACGCTACACGGTCGACAACAACATCAATGCGACCAATAGCGTGTTGGCAGCTGTGGTTGAGAGCGGCCTGGATGTTCACATCGTGCATCTCGGAACGATGGGGGTATATGGCTATGGGACGGCGGGTATGAAAATCCCCGAAGGCTACCTGCCAGTTCGCGTGGAAGCTGCCCCCGGGAAAATGGTCGAGCAGGAGATCCTCTATCCGGTCAATCCTGGCAGCATTTATCACATGACCAAGACGTTGGATCAGTTGTTGTTTGCCTACTACAACAAGAACGACTTGGTGAGAGTGACGGACCTGCATCAGGGTATCGTCTGGGGGACCCAGACAAAAGAAACCGAACTCGACCCGGCATTGATTAATCGTTTTGACTACGATGGCGACTACGGCACGGTGCTCAATCGGTTCTTGATGCAGGCCGCGGTCGACTACCCGTTGACCGTGCACGGCACGGGGGGCCAAACGCGAGCATTTATCCACATCCAAGATACGGTGCGTTGCGTGGAGCTGGCCATGAAGAACGCGCCCCAAGCCGGTGAGCGGGTGCGTATCATCAATCAAATGACGGAGACTCATCGCGTACGCGATCTGGCAGAGCTTGTTGCAGGACTCACGGGCGCCAAGGTGGCTCGGGTGCACAACCCCCGCAACGAGGCGGAGGAAAACGAACTGCACGTGACGAACGACACCTTTCTGGATATGGGGCTGAAGCCCATTACATTGAGTGACGGTTTGCTCCGAGAAGTGAATGAAATCGCCAAACGCTACGCGGACCGTTGCGATCGCTCGAAAATCCCGTGTGTCTCCTGGTGGTCAGACCGTCAGCGCCCGCAGAAGTAGTTGCGTCGTTCCGCAGAGAATGAGCATGACTAGTCGCGCACTGCGCTCAGCCTGGCTGTTAGTTGCGCCGGGACCGAACACCAGGGATTTCTTCAATGCACTGGCTGCTCGTGAAGACAGCGATGTGACAGTGTTTTATTGCGCCCCGACGCATGACAAGTGGCATGGGTCGCTCGGGGGGCTTGATGGCCATCGGCATAGGGTTCTACCAAATCTCAACCCCTGGCCCACCCGGCGAGAAATGCTGCAGTGCAACCCGGAGATCCTGCGGGAGGCGCTCGACGATTACGACGTGTTCGTGGTGGCAGGCTGTACCTATGGGACGGCGGTATTGGCGATGCTGGAGCGGTGCGCCCTTGGGAGGCCGTACGCGGTGTGGGGAGAAATGATCAACCGAAGCGGCAGGGCTTGGCGGCGCTTGGCGCAGCGGCCTACCGTGCATGCTTTGGTACGTCGGGCTGAAGCGGTGATGACCATGGGTGCGCGAGGGACTGCCAGCTACGTAGATATTGGTGTCCGTAGTGACAGGATCTTGAGGTTGCCGTACACGTGCGAACTCGAGCCCTACCTCGCCATTGGCGGGGATTCGCAGCGCCACCGAAAGCGTTTGGTGTGTACGGCGCAACTGATCCAGCGCAAGCGAGTGGACCTCGTGATCGACGTTTTCTGTGAGCTCGCGAAGCAGTTTGAAGATTGGGACCTTGCTCTGGTCGGGACGGGACCGCTGGAACAAGAGCTGGCTCGGATGTTGCCCCCCGAGATGCGCCGCCGGGTCGAATTCTTGGGCTTTGTCGCCAAGGAACAACAACCGCGCGTCTATGCCGACTCTGACTTGTTCGTGTTGGCCTCAGAAGAAGATGGTTGTGGCATGGTGATCCCCGAAGCGATGGCCGCAGGTCTGCCCGTAGTCGCGTCGGATGCTGTGGAATCGGCGACTGACCTGCTAGCGCGAGGCGGTGGTGAGCTCGTGGCTGCAGGCAACCGTGGGGCGTTGTTGTCCGCATTGCGGCGCTACATGTCGGATCCGGAGTTGCGCCGAACTGCGTCTGTGGCTGCAAAGGAGTCGGCTCAGCGCATGGGCGCGCCCGCAGTTGCAGAACTTGCTGCCAGTCACCTGCGACGCATTGTCTCATGGCGAAGTGCCACCTAGCGCGCGCTCACCCGCCGACGCTGGCACGCCGACAGGGAGCGAAATATTGGGGGCAGCGTGTTGATGTCCGCAGCCAGGGAGATCAGGCGGAGGGTTGGCCTGAACGCCGTATCTCGTTGGCTTGTCGAGCTCGCTGCTTTTCCATCGCATCGATCATGACACTCGCGATCAGCGCGTAGGTCCTGGCCCAAGCTGCCTTGAGCTCAGCTGTCCAGAGGGGGCCCGCGGCTTGTCCCAACGCGGTCAGGAGGGACGCTCCGACCGCATCGAACTGGCCAGCGGTGACTCCGTAACTGGCATGTTTGGCGCCCAACGCTGTCAACGAGGGGACTAGCTTCTCGAGATCCGACGCCCCGCCAACCGCCAACTTCAGCGCCGCAGCCAGCTTCTTCCGCTGGTCCGCCATATCGATCGGAAACATGCGTCGGACTTGCGGGTTCTTTCCAAACAAGTCAGCGTAGAACAACTCCACTAGTTCGGGTAAGCGCCCCTCCAGCGCCGCGAACGAGCTTTGCACGAGTTGGATCTCGTGGGGATTGAGACGTGTGTTTGACAATGTGGTGCTCCTTTTCTGTCGCTGGGGTTGGCGCAAGTGGCGCTTCACCGCCACGCCCTCTCGCCCCCGCGCGTGAACACTTCATTGCAACCCGCGCGCCAACGTTTCGCTGGGCGGCTGGGCAAGGTTTTCGCCGCTTCAGGCTGGTTCGCAGCGTCGCGAATGGGTTGTCGGCCAGTTGTCTGCCCCGGCGTGCCAGGCACTGCGCTGGCACGTGCCGCAGTTCAAAAGCCGAAGTCGGGGCGGGGCTTTGGCGCCGGCTGCTCCACCTGCGGCGGGTTATCGGCTTTTTGGGTGCTACTGGGCTTCGGTTTGGGGCGTGGAGCTTGGGTTGCGATCGACTTTTCCGGCTTTGGCCGTGGTGTCGTCTTGGAGACGCGTGCGCCCTTGTCTTCCTCTACAGCTGGGGGGAGCGCGGTTCTGGAAGTTGGCGCTGCGCTGGGAATAGACACCTCTCCCGCCGACTCTTGGCTGACGCTTTCTTTCGTGGGGCGTTCCGCTTCCGCTTGATCTGATGCAGAAGCACCTGCAAGCGGTGCGGCCGAGAAGTTATCAGTGTTTGCAGGGACCGGCGAATCGGATATCGGTGATTGCCGGGTGCCAAAGTAGATAGCGACCGCTGCACCGGCTAGGCCGAGTCCAAGCAATAGGCCACGGCTGAAGATGGGCTGGGTTGGGACGGCGTCGCTGCCGGTTTCTGCGGCAACCCCCTGCGAGATGGCGGCCACCGAATCCAATAGAGGTTGCTCTGCTGACCCATGCGAGCGTGGTGTGGAGGAAGCGGTAACGGTTGCGTCGCCATCCGTGTCTGACGAGTCCGTAGCGTCGGAGGATGAATCGCTGAGCGTTTCGTCGAGCGCGCTTTCCAAACCCGCCAGAGCGTCACTCAACTGAGTGCTTGATTGAAAGCGTGCATCTCGGTCGCGAGCGACGGCTCGCTCGAACCAGTGGTCGAAACCGGCTGGCACGAACGCGACACTCGAGGGCGTCGGGATGGGGCGCGATACGATGCGAACGATCAGATCGCCGACGTGATTGCTTTCGAACGGGCGCCGTCCGGTGAGGCATTCAAACGCGATCACTCCGAGCGCCCACAAATCGGCTCGGTGATCGACATCCAGGCTGCCCTGAGCCTGCTCTGGGCTGAGGTAGTAGGGGGTTCCCAAGATAGCGCCTTCTTGGGTTTCCAATGTGGCAGTCAGCGAGGCCCCTTGATCCTTTGCGATACCGAAGTCCAGGACCTTCACGACCTCATGGTCGCCTTCTTTGGCCAGGAAAATGTTGTCCGGTTTGAGGTCTCGGTGAACGATGCCGCGCCTGTGTGCCAGACTCAGCGCGCGCGCCACTTGCTTGATGACGCTTAGCGTTGCATCGAAGGTCAACGTTTGGGCGCGTTGTAGTCGTTGCGACAGCGTCTCGCCTTCCAGGAACTCCATCACGATGTACGGCATGTCTTCGTGCACGCCGTGATCGAGGATTTGCACAACATGGGTGCTGCGCAGCGCAGCTGCCGCGCGCGCTTCCCTCATGAATCGAGCTTTGGCCTCGGCGGATTCGACGAGCGCCCCCTTGATCGCCTTGACCGCGACCGGCACGTTCAAGCTCAGGTGCTGCGCGCGCCAGACGGTACCCATCGCGCCGTGGCCGATCTGCTCCTCGAGTTGGAAGCGTTCGGCGATGACGGTCCCCGCCGCGAGCTCTGTCTCGTGCACTTCGAAATTACACCAGGTTCAGCTCTGCAGTTCAAACGCCTGGCGTTGGGTTCGCGAGTTTCCTGGGTTGGTGAGGCCGGGCGGGCTGGCTGGCGACTGGCTGCTGGGCTCGCGAACTCGCTAGAGTTTGTGTTTAAGGATTGGAATATATTGAACATTTCGGATTCCACGCGGGGTTACACGTTGCTTCCAACGCTGGCGAGGGAGACCAGGTCTGCAGGAGGTTCAGAGATGACAACAGATATGTCCCCCACTCAAACGCCCAACCCCAATCTGGAAATGCTCGTCGCCGGTCTCGTGCACGAGCTCAACACACCCCTAGGGGCGATGTGCTCGGCCACCCACACCATGCGCCGCATCATCGAGCTACTCGAGCAGAGTCCACTGCAGGGCAAAGCGGCTGTGGCCGTGTCATCACTCCGGCAGATCGCCAAAGTGATCGATACCAGCTCGCGGCGCATGGGGGAGGTCGCGTCTGGTTTGCAGGAGTTGGAACGACAGATCGGTCCCGATCAGCAGGAGCACGCGGCGATTGATCTGCGCGACGTTCTGCGTGGTGCTTTGGAGCGCACCTTGCACTCCGACCGCATCGCTTTGCACATCGTCCCGCGATCGCTCGAGAGCCTGCCGGCGATGCCTGTGTACGCGCAGCGCACTCGGCTCAGCAACGCGCTGGTCACAATCCTGCAGAACGCTGTTGATTCGATCCCCGACTCCGGCGAGGTAGCGATTTGCTTGGAGCGAAATGGATCGTTGGTGGATCTATGGGTCGAAGATGACGGTCCGGGGATGACAGCCCGGCAGATTGAGCAAGCCAGCACCGTTGGTTTCGCAGAGCGCGAAGGCCGAGTGCGCCTGCGTATCGGGCTAGCGTCGAGCCGTCACGTCATCGAAGCCGAAGGCGGCAGCTTGGTGATCGAAAGTGTGCCAGGCAGTGGCACCCGAGTGCGTGTGACCCTGCCGCTCGCAGGTTGACTTCTTTCTTAGTCGTCGCGCTTGTCCGCCCCGCGGATCACCTCGGGTAGCGCTGCTTTGGGCTTCATGACGCTGGCGCTCCAGATCCTGGTGTAGGGTTGGCCTGTTTGGTCGCAAGCCAGCCTGGTGGTGTCTGCGTCCGGCGCAGCAAAGTAACACAGCGTGCGATCCCCATTGGTGGAGACGAAGCTTTGGCGGAGCGTCACTCGATACAGATCTCCGCAGCCCTTCCCCGATTGCCACATTTGTCTCGCAGCCTCATGCGTGCACGTGCCGGGCGGGAATTCACGTTGTACGACCACCACCTCGAAGTTCGGCGGCTGCTCGCCGCAGGGTTCTTCGAACAGGGGCAATGTGCTGTAGATGGTGTCGAACGGTAGGTCGCCTTTGATTTGGGTCGCGCGGACGGCTTCAGCGTCAGGCGCTTCGTAGAGGCAAGCCATCTGGCGCTGATCGCGCGAGAAGAAGGAAAACAGAAACTCGACTCGATGGGCCTGCAAACACCACGCGACGGCATCTTCCTTGGCCTGAAGGGCGCTGGCATCACACGGGGCGTCAAAGCTCCGTTCGACGACTACGAAGCCCATGAGCCGTCCGGTTTGCCAGAGTGGGTAGCCTTTGGCGGGCGCTCGGAAGAAAGCAGGGCGTCAGCTGAATCACGCAGCAAACGGTTGACCTCATCGCGGGGAACTTGGTCGAGCATTTCTTGGTAGCGTTTCAAATTGACCTCGTCTTTAAGCAATTGGTGGGTGCGCACCAAGATGGCGAGCGTCAAGTACTTGTCGCTTGGTCGCTCCATCAGTTGGGCGATTTGCAGGGCCTCGTTGGCGCGTTTGGTTGCGGCAGCGAGATCACCTCGACGCAAGTCGAGTAGGGCAACGTGCATCTGCGAGTAGCCCAAGCGCTGTTTGGCATCGACGATGCGCAGTTGCTCGAGGGCTTGATCCAGTCCCGCCGGTAGCTCGCCGGTCTGGCCGTATTGCACCACCAGCTTCAACACCTGGGCGGAAGGAGCTTCGCTGCCTTCGCGTAGTTTGTGGGCGATTTCCATCAGCTCTGGCAGCGCCTTGGCTGCTTCGTCGTAGTTTCCCTGGTCTAGCCACAAGAGCATTCTGGTTTCAGCGGCGTGGTGTTCGAGCAGGGCGTCATGTTCCAGTTGAGCCAGGTCACGTGCCCGTTCAAGGCGCGCGATCGCGTCCTCCGAAGTGCCTCGATGCCGCCCCAAAGCAGCGAACCCTTCTTGGATGGCAGCGCGATCAATGCCCAACGTCTTGGCCCGCGCCTCCGCCTCCATCAACAGCGCATGCGCGCTCTGGTGATCGCGGTCCAGCAGCAGCAAGCAACGGGCCGCCTCGGCGGTGGCGGTGACTTGTTGCGCATCATCTGCCGCCGCGA
>JBNLEN010000093.1:0-25060 GCA_050304975.1 Polyangiaceae bacterium | reverse complement strand
TCGATCGTCCAGAGTTTGCCGCATGGACGGTGGCCGCGAATCCGTTTCCCAAGGAGTGCGTGGGCCTCGCCCGCAAGTAGGAGCTCAGCATGCGCCGCATCGGTATTCATATTCTCGCTTGGCTATTTTGCGCTCTCATAAGCACGCCCCTGTACGCCAACGGCAGGTTCCCGAGAGCTCAGCGGCTGATCATCGACCCCGGCGACCCCGCACACATGGTGCTCGCTGGTACATTCGGGCTTGCTGTTACAACAGATGCTGGGGAGAGCTGGGTTCACGTCTGCGAGTCTGCGTTTACGGACCCAAACTTCATCCTGGACCCGTTGGTCGCGTTTACCCAGGATAGCAGCCTCTTTACCGGCACGGCGGTCGACTTGCGCCGCTCGGATCCCGGCGCTTGTGAGTTTGACGTCGTGCTGGGCCAGCCCGGAGAGCTGGTTCCGGATTACACGATTGACGTTGATGGTCAGACGCTGTTGGCGCTGGTCGCGGGCGATGAGAGCCCGTCGCAGTTCAGCATCCAAGTCTCCGCGGATGCGAACAACTGGGAGCCACTAGGAGAGCCATTTCTCCAGCGCAGCGCGCTGACGTTGGATGTGTCCCCAGCCGATGAGCAGCGTTTGTATGTTACCGCACTGGCACCGATGGAGGATGGGGGAGCCGGACAGCGCGGCATATTACTCAGCTCGCCGGATCGGGGGCAGACTTGGCAGGAGTGGGAGATCCCCGGCACGAGCTTCGACGCACAACCCTTCATCGCCGCCATGCACCCCACCAATCCCGACGTGCTGTACGTGAGGCTGGACGCACGCAAACTCGATGACCTGCAGCTTGCCGTCGCGGACGATGCGCTTTTGGTCACCAAGGATGGCGGACAAACTTGGAAAGAGTTGGTGCGTAAACAAGCAAAGCTGTTTGCGTTCGCGCTGTCTCCCGATACAAGCACGATCTTGGCCGGCTACGGGACGCCCGACGACGCGACAGTTGGGGCCGACAACAATCAATATGGCTTGTACCGCATCACCGACGCCGAGCAAGGGGATGGTTCGTTTACGAGCGCTGAGGTGAACCATCTGCTGCAAGAGATCCCCGTGCACTGTCTGACCTGGACAGCGGATCGATTGTACGTCTGTCTCAAACAGTTCGAGGCCGGTTTCGAGCTCGGCGTCACTAGCGACCACGACTTCACCGAGCTCAGCCAGATTACGCCGTTACTGTTGTTGAACCACGTCGAGGGGCCGACGAGCTGCGAATCGGGCACTGAGGCCGCCGTTTGTGCAGGCCTCTGGGAGACTGACTGCATGCGCTTGTTTGCCTGCGGTGAAGACCCCATGGGAGCTGGGGGGCAATCGGGGGGAGGCAATGGGTTCAAGCCGGCGGGTGAATCCACGGGTGGTGAGGAGCAAACCGAAGGCATGACAGGGGGCAGCGCAGAACCCGCCGCCCCTGCCTCACCCGAGCCGCCAGAGGAAGCCGGAGTCAAGAATAGCAGTAGTTGTGCTTGTGACCTGACTGGGCGTCACAAGACTCCGCTCGACTCTCTACTGCTCGCGCTGGGTGTGCTAGCCTGCTGCTGGTTTCGGTTTGCTTTTGCCACGACAGGAAAAACGTGAGTCGACATCTGATTATGCTCGTTGCGGCGGCCATTGCCGGACTCAGCTCTTGCTCAGGGGATGACCCAGCTACTGAGCATGAGGAGCATCAGCGTACTGACGAGATGGCTACGTCCGTCAACTGCCAGGATGAAACGCGAGCGGAGAGATTTGAAGCCGGCATGTCGAAGCGGACTGAGGGCAAGCTGAAGATCGTATTGGATTCTTCGGAGCCTGCGCCGCCTGCGAGAGAGGACAACGCGTGGGTCATCAGCGTGCGGGACCAAGAGGGTGACCCCATGTTGGGTGCGGAGCTGACTCTGGATCCTCAGATGCCGGACCACGGACATGGATCGCCTCGCGAGGCGATCGTGACTGAGCTCGGTGATGGTCAGTATCAGGCCGAGCCGATCTCGCTTTTCATGCCTGGATTTTGGCAGATTGAAGTGGCCATCAGCGTGGGTGAGCTGAAGGAATCAGTTCAATTTGGGTTTTGCGTGCAGTAGTGGCGGGCCAAGCGCTGGTACGTTATCCACCACGCGTCTTCTCATCACGTCGTCTCATTACGTCTTCTCACTACAGAGCGTAGCGAGCGCTGAGATAGTAGAAGCCTCCGTTGACGCCAAACGGCAAGGTTTCCAAGCCATAGGTATAGCCGATCTCCGGGTACTCACGCCCGACGTCTCCCCACTCGTCGGGCAAGACATCAAACAAGTTGTTGGCTCCCAAGGTGAGGAGCAAACCGTCCAGAGGCGGTGCGTACGAAATCGACGCGTCGGTCAGCCACTTCCCTCCCCAGACCTTTTCGTCCTCGAGCGCCATGTAGGCTTTACCCGTGACAGAGCCGTAGTAGTTCAACGCTAGGCGAAAGGCGACAGGGTCGTAGCTGGTGACCTGAGATACAGAAGCCGTGTAGTGGGGTTCACCCTTTTGTAGACGGTTGCGCTGCACAGGGCCAAACAGATCGGTGTCGGTGACCAACAGCGCCTGCGAGTTCGTAGCCGCGATGCGAGTCTCTGCGTAATAGAAGGCTCCGCCTAGGTCCAGGCCCAAGCCTGGAGCTACGTTCAACGCCCAGGCGGCCGTGAGATCGATACCCCGAGTATCCGTGTCGACGGAGTTGGCGAAGAATTGTGCTGCCCCCAAGCGGTTATCGTCGAGCAACTGCCGGAATTGCTGTCGACCGGGAGTATCGGTTTCGCCGGGAGGAACCTCTCCAGTAATGGACTCAGACAAAATGATGCGGTCTGCGATCGTGATGCGATACGCGTCCGCGGTCACGGTTAGGGACTTCGTCGCGCCTCCGAAGTCAGGGGTGAAGACAATCCCGCCGCTGAAACTCAGCGAACGCTCCGGCTTGAGTTGAGGCATGCCGAACGAACCTCGCAGTGGGTTGGCGTCTCCAATTGTGGCCGTCTCCGTGAGCCCCGAGGGGAGGATCGCGGTCAGCCTTTGACTGTAGTAGATCTGTTGGACTTTTGGCGAGCGTGAGCCGTTCGACGCGCTGCCGCGGAGCGCCACGACGTCCCCAAAATCGAAGCGAGTCGCCAGGCGCCCGGCGACGTTCTCGCCGGTGAACTCCACACTCTCGAAGCGTCCGCTCGCGCCGAGCAGCCACCAGTCGGTCAAATGCTGCTCAGCATCAAGGTACGCTGCCCACGCTAGACGATTGCCGTCGACCTCTGCATCTGGACCGAAACCTGGAAATCCTTGAATGCCGCCGACCACAGGTTCCATGAGCGGGAACGAGCTCCGATTGATGATCGGGTCGTCGGGGTTGGGCATGTTTCCTCGGCCGTAGGCGTAGGAAACCAGGTCACCGCGCACAATCTGGTAGTTGTCCACCCGGAATTCTGCCCCGAGCGCTATGTCGAGCGCGTCGCTGTCGAGCACATCTAGTTCGCCGCTGAGCTCGAGGTTGGCGGATATCTCAGTGTTGATGAGCTTTCCGGCATTGGCCTCGGTCGGGCTCTGGGCGAAGATCTCGCCCGTTGCGGGGTTGGTCTCGTAGAACCAGCTGGTGTTCACTGAGTTCTCGACGTCGTAGTTGAAGCGGCTCTGGCCATAGGTACCGCTGAGATCCAACTGCCAGGGGCCACCCAACCCGAAGCGAACCCCGGCGGTCGCGGACAAGTCGTCGATGGTGGTGCTCAGAGTGGGTAAGAACCCGTCCGGGTAGAGCTCGGCAGGGACTCGTCCGTTACCCACGCCGAGAAACAGCCCGGCGCCAGTATTTCCAATCCGCCGTGACGCTCCCCCAAAGCTGTAGACCGATACGGACTCCGTGATGTCATACGCCCCGTTGTAGAAGAGATAGTAGTCTTGCCCATCGGCGTTGCCGAAGCGCAGGCGTCGAACGGGCACGCACGGCTGGATTTGCATGGCGAACCCCGTCGGCATGCAAGTGTTGTCCAACCTCCACCAAGTGCCACCAAAGGCCCGGCCATCCACGGTGCTCTCGATCGTGGCAATGCCGGCTCGGTTGGTCTCTCCGCGGTCACGGACTTCCAGCGTCAGGTTGAGGAAGCCGCTATCCCCAAGTTTGAAACCGCCGTTGATGCTCGCGCTGGCCCGGTCCAAACCGAAGAGTGCATTGCCGTCGTTTTCGCCGTAGATGCCTCCAGTCGCTTGAACCTCGAGACCAGCACCTTCTTTCAGTACGACATTGATCACGCCCGCAGTGGCGCCCGGCCCGTACAGTGGGTAGGCGCTGTCTCGCCAGATCTCCACGCGTTCAATCGCCCCAATTGGGATGGCATTCATGTCGGTGCCGGACGAGCCGCGACCCACTGTTTCATCGACGTTTATTTGGGCCATCGAGTGGCGCCGTTTGCCGTTCACCAGAACCAGCGCTCGATCAGGGCCTAAGCCCCGTAGAGCCGCCGGCGATATCAAGCTGGGGCCATGAAGTCCCGCCAGGTCGCTACCGCTGATGACGACCGTGGGTGCGAAGGTTCGTGGTGAGCGATGACGCCCCGCGCGTGAACCGACGTGGACTACGCCAGTTTCCGTATCGCGGCTGGCGTTGTCGGAAGCTTCTTCAGCCTCGATGATAGGGGTCTTGCCCTTGCTGGCGTCAACATCAGCAGCCGTGTCAGCTTCTTCTGTCGCATCCGCTTCTGCTTCGCTTTGGGGGCTTTCGACTGGGTCATCATCAGTCTGAGCGCCGGAGATCATCGAAAAGCTGGTCGTCAACGTGATCACGGAGAGAACCCGCAGGCGCGAGTTCCGAAATACTGGCGACATGTTACTGTCCTTGAGCGTCAGGTGGAACGCGATGGGCGGTGGTGGCTGTGCCTCTGATTACTCAGGAGTCCGTTTTACTGCATGAACATCGGATCGGGCAGAAGAATGTACAACCCGTCCGAGGTGCCTGAGGTAACGACTACCCCGCTCTTGAAGTACGGGTAGACTCCCCACACGGCTGTGTAGCCAGCATTGTTGTGTCGGGGGAACGTATCAAAGTAGCCAACTTCAGTGAGCTGTCCTTGGGCAACGTTGGCGAGGTCTAGAATTCTCATTCCGGCGGCGTAGCTGGCCATGAAGATGTAGTTTCCTCGGATGAACAAGTTGTGGTCCGTGGCCGGCAAATCTCCGACCCACTTGCCAATATTCGTCGGGTTTGAGAGCGTGGTTACATCGAACACATACAGCGTGGTATTGATGGTTGCAGCCAGTTCATCACCCTCATCACCCAAGATGAAGTACCTGTGGTCGTCAGTTAGCCAACCTTGATGGGCGTAGCTGACGTTCTCGTAAACGGTATCCCCGAGCAAGGTCACGTTCGACTTGTCAGTCACGTCGAATACGAAGACCCCCGCGTCTTCAGCCCCGCTAAAACACAGCTCCCGGCCAGCGCCTGCGGGGTCAGGACCTTTGTAGTTGACGCACTGGGCGTCGTGCACTCGCAACCCTTCGCCCCAACACCCCAAGTCCACCGGATTCTTAGGATCTGCCAGATCAAATGAGCGTGCAACGGTGCAGTTGTTGTTGAGCACCGTGTAGGCGAATCCAGATTCTTCATTCAGCACGATGTTGTGCGCAGAGCCGAAGGTGGTGATGACGTTGTCTGCCTCGAAGTTGACTGGAGGGTTCGCTACATTCCGTAGCTTGGACAGATCGAACACTTGCATGCCGTGATCTTGGGACTCAGCCACGATGTACGCGTGGTCTTTGTAAACTTTGATGTCCCGCCAGAGTTCGGGAACGGTTTCGGTCCGGAGGTGGCCGAGGTGCACAGGACGGCACGGGTCGCTGATGTCGACGAAGGCTGTCCCATTGGTTAGCCCCATCAGGACATACTCTTTGCCCGTCATCGGATCTTCCCAACCCCAGATATCGTTGCCTTCTCCGCCTTGCATGGCGGGGCCGTCCAGGGTGGCAAGAAAGTCGACACCGGAGCAGTCGTTCTCGCCAGACTTGCCATTGACGCACGCAACCTGCAGACCTTCGCAGTTGAACGTGGGTGGCGGCGGGGCGGCAGGCTCCTCGCCCATTGGCGCGCCACCCGCGGGCATCGGATCTGGACCGATGCCGTTGGGGGTGCCGCCCGTCGCTGCGGGGGGCGCAGCTGGGTCGGGAGTGTCTGGGGCGGCGCCACCAACTCCGCCTGATGCCGTGGGCATGGGCGGAGCGGGGTTGCCTATCTGGTCCAGCATCTGCTGGCCGTCCACGCCAAACGTGGATGCACTTCCGCCTGCGGATCCGGGTACGGCCACGTTGCCAACGTCCGCGTACTCCTCCGCTCCAAAGCAAGCCGTGAGTCCGAGGCTGGCTATCGTCGTCACCGAAGTGAGGAACAGTGGCTTGAAGCTTTGCGCAATCATGTGATGGCTCCTGAGATGGGGCACGATTGGATTGATGGACTGATGGACTCCGAGAGTGTCCGTGGCCTTTGAATAGCCCCGGAGTATGACAATCGAGCCTGGGAATACTGGCGGGGGCTTGGCGGAACCAAAATCGCGATTTCCAAAAATCGATTGTGCCGTATTCACGCACACTCGAGCTGACCGATGCCAGCGGAATCTCTTTCTCTGGGATGGGGTTGACGATCATCGACCACAAACCGCTGCGGCTAAACGCTCTTGCAGCAACGAAAGCGCGAGTTTGCCCAAGCTGGAGGTTTGCCGGACCAAGGCGCATTTGCAGCGAAAACCCCGGGGCAACGCAGACGACACTCTCCAGAAGCGCTCGCCGACGTGAATGGGACTCTGGCTTCCATTCGGTCGGCACGAGCTGTGGCGGCGCTACTAGGCTGTAACGATCCAGCCAGGCCTGATGAAGAGGCGCCACCGCTTATGCGCGTGTAGATATTTTCATCGTCGTTTACTCGTTGACCTTCGCGCCCATGCCTGTTGCTCGCTATTGCACGCCGCAGCGCGGCATGCGCTGGGCCAGGTCAGACTCCAGCAACAGGCACGTCCGCTACAACAACGGCGGGCTGACGCACACTGCTCGCGCGCGCCAAGACGCGTCCCGCCCCATCAAATACCGCCGAGATCCCCCAACCGGTGGAGCGCACAATCGAAACTCCCGTGATGACCGCGGCCCATACAGCGGCGCGATGATGCACTTCGTCGAAGTTGGGCCAATCGTTGGCGGGCACGGCGAGAATGCCGCCTGCCTGCCTGACTGGACGGCATAGATCAGCGTAGTCCAGATCGACGCACAATACGGTGGATAGCGGCACCCGCCGTTCGCCGGCAGGAAGGCTCCACTGGTTAGGGGACTGGCGCTGTTCTCTCTTTCCCTCAAGATGAGCGATTGGATGTTGTTTTTCATAGCGGGATACAATCTTCCCGTCCGGACCGATGATCCGTAGTTCGTTCTTCGGCCGAACGCCGTCTAGGTAAGGCACGATGAGCGTGACGGCATGCTGCTTGGCCCAGACTGAAGCCGCGTCGAGCCAACGGCGAAGAGAGTCTTCGTCTCCGTTCAGAGCCAACTCCGGCAGAACGATCAATTGCGCGCCTTGGTTCGCCGCGCTGAGTATGTGAGGACGGTAGCGCTCGACGGTCGCCTCGACATCCTTGTAGTCCGGCGACTCCAGAGGCCAGGTGGCGCGGTATTCGTCCATGGTCGGTGGTGGCGCGTTGGCAACGACGGCGGCCACGCGCACGGTGGACGAGGAATCTGCCGCGAGCGTGGCGCGGTCTAGACTTCGTCGACCCAATAGGAGCGCGACGGCGACCAGCCCGAAACAGGCTAAGGCAGCGGCCAAGATGGTCTTGGATGGCGGCAGCTCTAATAGCAACATAGCCGACCCGGCTGAGAAGACGGAGAGGAGCAGGGTTGGTGTTAGATCACCGCCCATGCGAGCCGTATGAACGACGCTGAGCCACGGCTCCTGAGCTGAAGCCAAAGGGTTGGCATGCCAACGGGGGGCCCCAGCAAAGCGCACCGGAAGGTGCGCTAGCAGTGTCGCTAGTGGCAGTTTCACCGCTATCCACTCGGGCGCTGATGGCATGAGCCAAGCGGCCAGGGCGAACGAAAGCCCCCAGGTCAACGCGCTCATCACGCACGAGATGATCCCAAATCGTCGCATGGTGCTATCGGCGATCTCGCGGCTATTGATCAGCGCCCCTGCTAGCGCAGCCGCAGCAGCGGCTTGCGCGGAAGTCCCGGAGGCCAACGCCGCACCGAGTGGGGCGAGTGAGACCCAACCCAGGATGGGAAACCGCCGCGAAGAAATGCCCAGGCCACCAGCGCAGGCGCCGAGGGCCAGAGCCCCCAAAAAGTCAATCATTGTGCCCTCCAAAACTCGCGCACGACATAACGGATAGTCATACTATCGGATAGTATCACTATCCGAAATTGGCGCAAGGCTTTCCCCTGGAATTCTGGCCCCTCTCCGGTGGTATTGTTGGGCGCTCGGGATCCGGGTGAGGAGTGAGCCCAACAAAAAGGCGAAGCGTGAAGGACGAAACGGAACGACGGTTGACGGTGCGACAGCTTTCGGAGGCCGCAGGGGTATCCGTCGCGAGCATCAAGTACTATTTGCGTGAGGGGCTCCTGCCTGCCGGAGATCCGAATGCCGAACACCGCGCCCACTACGACGCGACACACCTGGAGCGCTTGCGTCTGATCCGAGCTTTGAGAGACGTGGGCAGCTTGCCTATCGCGACCATCGCGGCCGTGTTTCAGGCCATGGACGCGGGGGGGCGGCCATTTTCTGTAGTCTCCAAAGCCCTGGACGCTATGGCATGGAGTACGCCCAAACGTTCTCGTCAACTAGAGCAAGCGCGCACCGAGCTGCTGGAGATGCTCGCGTCGATCGGGGTGGAGGCGCGCCCCAACTCGGGCGCCATGCTGGATCTGGCCACTGCTCTGGTTCAGTTGCGCGAAGTGCGTGGGGAGCTTCCAGTAGAGTTGCTACTGCCCTATGCGCGTTCGGCTCGGGCGCTCGCCAAGCTCGAGACAGACGCTAATCAGCACGTGTTTTCAGGGGATACGAGCACCCTGTTGAGGACGGTCGTGTTGGGGACCGTGTTGTTCGAACCCGTGTTGCTGGCATTGCGCCGCTTGATGCACGAAGACCTGGCCAAACAGCGGCTAGGACGAGGGCGCAGCGGACGCTGAGGGACCTGAGCCGCTTGGGGCAGCTCAGGCCCGAGCGAACGCGCCGAGCGCAGTGGTGCGCACTCGACGGGCGAAGGTGCGAGCTGTCGTCAATCCGTGTCCCGTTGGGCTGGCGATGGTGAATGAAGTATGTCCCTCGCCCTTGGCCCCGAGTCCATCAACTCCGGTGCCGTTGGCGACGAATACGGAGACCCGAGCGAGACGAGACATCTTGGAGATGTTTCGAATATCGTGCGAATGGATCACCGCCGTATGGCGGTTTCCTCGCTCCGTCCGCAAGGCTAGATCGATGGCGGCATCGGCATTCGGGCAACTCACAATCGGGAGTATTGGCATCAGCAGCTCTGTCCACACGAAGGGGTGATCGTCCGGTGTTCGAGCGATGATTAGCCGAGGCTCATCCTCGTAGCGGACTCCGATGGCGTCCAGATAGCGCGCGGCATCTTTACCCACCCACGACTTGTCTACCACCGACTCCCGCGGACCGGCGCATGCCTGCTTGAGCACCAGCGCTTCGAGATGACGCAGCTCCTCAGCGGAGATGAGGTGTGCCCCCTGTTGTTGCATGTTGGATATGAGATCATCGACCACCGCCGCCACACACAGGACCTGCTTTTCATCCACGCACACGACGTTGTTATCGAAAGAAGCGCCCTGCACCAGTGCTTGAGCGGCAGCGGCCACGTCTGCTGTCTCATCCACAACCGCCGGCGGATTCCCCGGGCCAGCAGCGATGACGTTCTTCTTCGAACCCATTGCTAACTCCACGACCGCGGGCCCTCCCGTTACGGTCAGCGTTTCGAGCTCCGGGTGAACGATGAGTTCCCGAGCCTGCTGTTGGCTGGGAGACTCCAAGACGTTGATCAAAGAGAGCGGCCCGCCGGCGTGAGCGCAGGCACGATTGAGCAGATCAACGGTGTATAAGGACACCTCGCGAGCACTGGGATGAGGGCAGATGACCATACTGTTACCGGCTGCGATCATCCCAATCGCATTATTGATGATCGTCTCGCTTGGATTTGTGCACGGGGTAATCACCCCAATCACTCCCAGCGGTGAGAGGTCTTCGATACAGATCCCCTCATCACAGCGCATCGTGGACACTTCGAGCAGCTCGACTCCAGGAGTCTTGTTGATAGCTAAGCGGTTCTTGAGAACCTTGTCCTCGAACCGGCCGAGCCCCGTCTCAGCAACCGAGCGCCGCGCCAGCTCATCAACTCGCTCCAATGCAGCCGTCCGGATGGCTGCGATCAGCTGCTTCCGGCTCTGGACTGATAGCTCTGACAGCTCTGCAAATGCGGATTTGGCCGCGTTGATGGCTGTCGTCAGATCGGCGTGGATACCTCGGCTCGGGTAGCGCAGATCAGCCACGAAGCTGTGCGCACCCGAGCGTTCGGCCTCGCCGAGAGGTGGCTCTAGTTCTGGTCTCATACAAGAGTCTCGTGTCAGGCAGGGTTCAGCCTGAGCGGTGTAGGTTGTGAGAATTCTCTACACTTTGGCGTTCACCAAAACAAGCGACTCGCACTAGAAAATTTGATTCACAGTCTTCTTAACCTGCGGCGCTGTTGTTGATCTGCTCAATATAGGCTCACCGGTCTCACCGAATCCGACCCGCGGGGTGGGCGAGAAACATATCCAACTCCAATTGGAAACCTCTTGTTGGTGTTGCGGTCGAGGCTGACGCGTTGAGTCATCGGTAGCGCTTCGGCGCCGCTCAGCCCTGTTCGCTCAGCCCTGTTCGCTCAGCCCTGTTCGCTCAGCCCTGTTGCTCAGTCAGAGGTGCCAGCTAGTAGCTCTGAGACCAGCTCACAGACAGCCTTGAGCGAGAAAGGTTTGTGAACCACCGCGCAAAAGTGGTCCCCCGTGCTGGACGAAAGGTCGCCCGTTACGAGCACCTTAAGGATGTCGCGGTCTACCGCCTGCGCCACCTTGTCACCCGTGGTATCGGCCAACCGATAGTCGATGAAGAGCAGGTCAGGCGGGTCGCTACGGCAAGCCTCAATCGCGGCCAAAGCGTCCCCAAAAACTCGGACGTCCATGCCTTTTGCCGTCAGATAGCGTTGGAAGTGCTTAGCCAGCAATTCCTCGTCATCGAGGTAGTAAACCTTAGGAGGCATGGCTCTGCTCAGCTGGCCGGGGTAGCGTCATCTTGAAGCACGTATTCTTCGTACCGGATACATAGGCCAACATCCCGCCGTGTTCTTCCACAATCTGCCGGCTGATCGCCAACCCGAGTCCCGTTCCTTCGCCAGCTGCTTTGGTCGTTCGGAAAGGAGCGAACAATTCCTCTGGGTCGGCCTGCTCGATGCCGTTTCCGGAATCCGTCACCAAGACCTGCAGGTGCTGCGCCTCCTCTACGATTTCTATACGCACCCAGCGTTCCGGCAGCTCCTTGACCGCGTCGATGGCGTTGTTCAGAAGATTGACCAGCACCTGCTCAATCTCGAACGCCGAACAGCTGAGCTGGGCGTCGGTGTCCGTCCGCAATGAAATCCTGACGAGTTCACGTTTGAGCCTGGGGCCCACAAGAAACAGGGCCTCCTCGATCAGGACCCTCAGTCTGTGTGTTTCGTGCGCTTGTTGTTCCTCGTCCGTTCTCGAGAAGCGCTTGAGATTCCGCACGATGTGAGCCATGCGTTCGCAGGACTTCATGATGTCCTCGAGGCTATCTCTCGCGCTCAAGGGGACGTCAGGGTGTTCCAGGGCGAACTCCGCGGCAGCTGAGACGATTCCCAGGGGATTGTTCAGCTCGTGCGCCATGGCGGCGGATAGCTCACCGAGCGATGCCATCTTTGCCTGACGAACGACGCGACGATGCTCCTCTTCGTAGAGTAGCTCAGCGGTTTTGCGCGCCTGAATGTCTTGGATGGTTCCGGACAGAGTGACGACTTTTCCGTCCTCATAGTTGGCTTTGCCGTTCGTGTAGACCCACAGCACGTTCCCCTTGGCCGTTTGCGCCTCGAGTTCCAAGCTGTACGGCTCCCCGAACTCAATCGCGCGGGAGACAGCCCTTTCGATGATGGGCTGACACTCGGGAGTGAAAAGCAACAGCCCTTCCGGAAGCATCGGCTTTCGTCCGACCTTTTTCTCGACCTCCAGGATTCGAAAGGTCTCGTCGGTCCATTCCAACTCACCGGTCGCCACGTCAAGCTCCCAGCCGCCGACCTTCGCAATCGAATTGGTCTCATTCAGAATTCCGATCGTCCTGGCCAGATCCGTGGCGTTCTTGACACTTTCGGTGATGTCATGACCAACAGCCATGAAGCTGTTGACCGCTCCCTCGTGGTCGAAGATCGGCGTGATTTGGAGCCTGATTGAGAGCTTCTCTCCCGACTTGGTATCTCCTTCGACCGTCCTCGAGCAGACTTTCAGCTGGGCTAGCTCGCTCGCCAGCTCGGACACCTCTCGTGGAGAGCGGTGCTCGCCGACGAAGCTTCGCCAGTGTTGGCCCGTCACTTCGTCTTTGCGATAACCAAACCTTTCACAGACCTTGTCATTGGCAGACGCGATCACCCCCTCCGCATCTGTGATCACCACCAAAGCGTCCTTCTCGAGCGCCTGCTCGATCTGGAGCAAGCGATTGCGCAAGTTGACCTGTGCACTCACGTCGCGAGCGATGCCGTAGACCATGCCTTCGTCTTGGTCCGTAATCGACGACCAGCTGAGCGTTAGATAGTGACCCTCCTTGTGACGATAACGATTTTCAAACTGGAGCGTTTGACTGCCGACTTCGACCAGGGAGTGTTCCTCAGTGGTTGCGTTGACGTCGTCCGGATGCACAAAGTGCAGGTACGGTTTCGATAGCAGTTCTTCGCGCGAGTAGCCGAGGACGCGTGTGAAGGCTCGATTGACGTCGACGAAGTAACCCTCGAAGTTGGCGACGCAGAGCATGTCCACACTGAGGTCAAAGAACTTCTCCCTACTGTTCACCGGTCCCCCAAGTCCGACCAAGCTATCGAGCGGACAGGTTGCAGTTTACCGCGCATGGCTCGTATGGGGAGCCACTGGCTGCGGTATCTGCGCAAGGGGTGAACGGATGAACCGAAGAATGCTGGGACGCGAGCGTGCAATTCCCGAAATACGCAATATTTGCGAGCAAGTCCCCTTGCTAGCAATCCTCATCGCGAACAAAACGGCTGACCGCGCTCAGGAGCTGCTCGCTGCCTGTGGCAGGACCGAACAGTTGTTGTGCCATCCACGCAACGCCATCATCCGTCCGCTTGGCGACGTGCACTTTGCAGTCACGCACGGCTTTGGGTAAGAAGGCCGTCGCGATACTTCGTTGAACTGCGGCGATGAACCCCGTGGCTTCTATCACGATGCAGGTTGACGTGACTCCGCCCAGCGCCAGCTCCCGAAAGACCTGCACCGTGTGTTCTCTCGCTTCGGGCGCGGGGGTTGACGCTTGCCGCACGATCATCAAGAAGCCGCCCGGTTCGTTCAAGGTGCCCAGGAACTTCTTCGCACACTGCCCGAACAGCTGCGCCCCTTCTTGATCTGGTGCTTCGCGACCGAATCCAATGAAGACGCTTCCGAACATGCCGTAGGAACCGGCCCGATCTCGGCCGAGGAATTCTACGCTCTGGCTTGCGTGAGACTGTTCCACCCCGGCCCTCGTTGTCAGCGCTCTTCCCGTGAACTCATGCATTCACTCGAATCTACACCCAAAAGACGCCGCCGCCCAATGCTTGTCAGTTCTTACAGCAAGGCTCAAGTGGCGACAACCGCCACCCCGTGATGGGGAGAAATCTTCGGCCGAGGCTGGTCATAACCTATCTAAAAAGTGAACGCTGGGGTTGGTGACTTTGTGTGCCGACGAATATGCGTTTCAGTAGGCCAACGTCGGCGGGTTCTGGGCGCCATATCTGCCGGAGAGAACTGCCTGAAGGGGCGCGGCCGAGCCGCAACTGAACGTTTCCTCGCTCGCGCCGCAAATATCTCTTTAGGGGGGTGGATGCGCAGACGTATACTCGCCGTATACGGATTCTTGGGTCTCGGCACATTTGTGCCGGACAGCCCGCGCGACTGCCCCTACAATCGTACTTCTTCGCAGTTTTACTTGGGAAAGTTACGATGACACGGCGTGCGATTGGTTCAGTTTCAGGAAGTGGGCAGAGCTCCGCGTCGGCGCTGCTGCTGTGCGACGAGTGTTTTCGGCATTTTCGCTTTCACGAACCGGAGTGCCCATTCTGCGGCGCCGAAGTTTCAAGTGCGGTGCGTGGGGCTCCGCCCAAAGCGCCGCCCGCGCCTGGGGCATCACGAGCGCAACGCTACGCGGCTCGTGCCGTGGTTCTGGCTAGCAGCGTCAGCTTCTCTTGTAGTTCGGCCAGTGAGGGGACCGACGCGGACAGTGCCACGCAATCTGGTGGCAGCAGCCAAGACGACGGCTCGATGTTGGGGGGCGCCAGCAACGTCAACGGTGCCGGGGCAAATGCTGGCGGGGCGAATGCTGGTGGAGCGAACTCAGGGGGCGCCAATTCCGGCGGCGTAGGCGGCATCATTCAGGACGGTGGGGGCGGCGACAACACCGGGGGCAGCCTGGGCAACGATGGGATGGCTTGTGCCGGGGCCGTCAGTCCCGGTCAGCCCGGGAGCGAGTGCCGTAGCAATCAGGACTGCGAAGGTGCTGGCACCTTTGGGCTCGCGTACTGTGTGCTCACAATCCCCAATCAAGTGGGGTGCGGCAATCCCAACTTCTTGCCGAATGAATGCGATCCGTTTGCCGTTGATGGGCAGACGGGCTGTACAGCGGAAGAGATGTGTCGAACGGGTGTGTGTGGCGAGACCGTCTGCGTTTCCAAGTGCACAGCGGAGAGCTGCGGCGAAGCAGCGACCTGTGACGGTAGCGTTTGCGTGCCCAAGACGTGCGATCAACCGGGAGCGCAGACTTGCTCCGAAGGGTTCGAGTGCGACCCGTCAGCTCAAGGGGCCAGCGCAATCGGTTGCGCCGCGGTCAGCTGCGAAACGGGCTACGCCTGCGGCGAGAACTTCGACTGCACCCCCGGAACCGCTGGCGCCGATGCGCACGGCTGCCTGAAACGTGCTTGCACCGCTGATAGCGAGTGCGACTGCGGCTATTGTGTGAACGCCAACTGCGAAGCCACGTTGGGGTTCTGCTACGAAGAAATGGCCATGCCCTACGGCACCGTCTGGCCCGACGAAGAGTTTGTCTGAGAAACCCGTGGCTGATAACCCCTCCTCATCAGCCCCTGTTCAGCACGCTGCAAGCTCAGATCCCCTTTCCCAACAAGAGCGAGCTCGACTGCTGCAGCAGCCGCGACCAAGGCTGGCGCTGCCCCTCTTTCAGGACGGCAGACAGTTGGAGCCGCTGGCTCAGAACGTGCGAGAAGTGGACCGTGCCGACCGTCCTGTGTATGTCGTTTGGGAGCTGACGCTGAAGTGTGACTTGGCCTGCCGGCATTGTGGTTCCCGGGCGGGCGTGGAACGACCTGATGAGCTGAGCTTGGATGAAGCGCTCGATCTGGTTCAGCAGATGCACGACATGGGTGTGAAAGAGGTGACGCTGATCGGTGGCGAAGCGTATTTGTATGACGGCTGGCTGGAGGTCGTGCGCTCGATTCGAAGTTTTGGCATGCAGTGCAGTGTGGTCACGGCCGGCAGAAATTGGACGCTCGAGTTGGCGCGGGCCGCGAAGCAGGCAGGGGTGCAAACGGTCTCGTTCTCTCTCGACGGGGACGAGGTGGTGCATGATCGGCTGCGCGGCGTTTCCGGGGCTTACAAGTCGGCACTCGCGGGGCTGGAAAACTCGCGAGCAGTGGGCCTACCGCGTTCAATCAACACGCAGGTCAATCGTTTGAGCCAACCCCATCTGGCTCACATTTTCGAGCGCTTGCTCGAGTTTGGCGCCCATGGCTGGCAGATCCAGCTGACGGTGCCAGCCGGGCGAGCCGCAGACGAACCTGAAGTCTTGCTGCAACCCTACGACTTGTTGGACTTGTTTCCTCGTTTGGCGGAGCTCAAGCAACGCTGTGAAGCGAACGCCATCAAGTGCCTGCTAGGTAACAACGTGGGTTACTTCGGTCCGTATGATCACGTGTTGCGGAACATGTCAGCCTGCGGTCACAGTGGGACCTGCAAAGCGGGCAGATTGGCTCTCGGACTCGAAGCCAACGGGGATATCAAGGGCTGTCCTTCGCTGCCCAGCGCCACGTTCGTCGGGGGCAACATCCGAGAGCACTCACTAAAGGACATTTGGGAGCGCTCGACCGCCCTACGCTTCAATCGGGACCGCAGCGTGAAAGACTTGTGGGGCTTTTGTGCGAGTTGTTACTACGCGGATGAGTGCCGCGCAGGCTGCACCTGGATGAGCTCGTCGTTGTTTGGACGTGCTGGGAACAATCCGTATTGTCATCACCGGGCCATCGAATTGCTGCGTCAAGGGAAGCATGAAAGCGTGCGGCTCAAGAGCGCTGCCCCGGGAACATCATTCGACCATGGCGTATGGGAAATTGTCGAAACTAGCATCTCCAAAAGTGCACCGTGACGCGGCTGCGCCGAAGCTGTGCTAGCGGCTAATCCGCGTCCCGCAGAAGCTGAAGCGCAGCATGCACAATTGCGTGTTTCAGGGCGGGAGCCAGGCGCTCGCCGGCGCTCGACGGTAAGTCACTCATCTGGTGGTCCACGCCGTTGACCTGCTCGACCCGAGCGCTTGCGCCACACCAGGAGGCTAGCCGCTCAGAGTCCTCCAATGCGGAGATGTAGTCGCGTGAACCGTGAAGCGCTAATAGATGCCCTCCGAAGCGGCGCCAGCTAGCTTCGATGTCGACCTTTTCCAACTGGTGATAGAAGCGTACCGTGCGACCGTAGGCTTCGTCGTCATGAAAGTGACCTGGGGCGATTTCTTCCAGATCCGGCCGAGACTCAAAGACTTCCGCCGGCGTCTGCTGGCCACACACCACCAGTCGAATGAGTTCCGCGACCTGTTCGCTTCGGACTCTTACCTCGGCACGGTCGCCAAGCTGCAGCTCTGCATGCCGGGTGATCGCCCCCACCAAGCCCTGCGAAATCGGGACTCCACCTGCGCCAAAGGTGATCACTGCCCGCGGCCGCATTGCTTCGGCTAGCAATGGAGCATGCATGGCGCCAATACTGTGTCCGAATAGCAGCAGTCGCTGCGGATCTGCCCAGCTGACGCCTCGCAGCAATTCTAGCCCCGCTAGGTATCCGGCAAGTTCGCCCTCATAGTCCACGCGAGTACACGCAGGCCCCTGACTGTCGCCTAGACCACTGCGCTCAACCCGCAGGCTGGCGATCCCCACATCTGCCAAGGCTCCCAGGAGTGCCGGAACTGGATGCTGCGGATTGAGCGGGTATTCTTCAGATGCCCAGTGCGCTCCGGGCAGATAGTACAGCACTGGAAAGGGGCCTTCGCCATTCGGCAACACGCAGATCGCCCTCAGTAACTGCCCTTGTGCTTTGACTTGGTCCAACACGACTCGCGCGCGAGGGTAGACTTCTTGAGGGTACTCCTTCACCTCGGCCGTCAGGGTTAGCGCGCGCTTGCCCCGCTCCAGTGAGAGTTCTAGCTTGGTTCCCGCAGTGAACTGTCGCAGAACTGCTCGGACCTGCGACAGGTTGTCTGCTGGCGCGTGGTTGATGTGCGTGAGTCGATCGCCCGCGCGCACGCCCGCCTGCTCTGCGGTGGAGCGTGGCGCAATCCCCCGAACTGTCAAGCCGATGCCACCCCCGGGTGATTGGTTGCTGCCTGGCGCAGGATTGGCCAAAGCCAAACCGATGAATCCGCGTCTTGGAAGTGCGCCGGCGGTCACGCCCGGAATGTAGCGCAGTCTGACGAGTCCTGTTAGGTAACATTCATGGGCAGGGCATCCCACTTGGCGCACGTCACACTCAGCCTGCGTCCGGATCAATTGAAGGCGTTGCAGCAACAGTTGGCGCCTCTAGGGGTTGTTGCTCAGGCAGCGTCGTCCTTGGAGTCGTGCCTAGCGAGCAGCTCGTTCTTATTGCTCGGGCGTCCACGACGGATCGACTGGAGCCCGGCCAAGAGGCTACGTTTGCTGCAGGTTGCCGGAGTGGGAGTGGACCCATTGCTGCCCGCCAGTGGGTTGTCGAACGACGTATTCATCGCAAAAACCCGCACCGGGCATGAGGGTGCAGTGCGAGATCACGCGCTAGCGCTGCTGCTGGCTTTCGCGCGCCAATTGCCCAGCGCGCATGACGCCCAGCGTTCAGCGCAGTGGAGGCCCACGCCCCTTCCCGCGCTCGAGGGAAAACACTTGGCCGTGCTTGGCTTGGGCGAGGTCGGGACCCGTGTTGGGCTGGCCGCTCACCATCTTGGGCTGCGAGTCACCGGAGTTTGTCGCCGTCCGCGCCAAGTTAGCGGCGTGCAACAGGTGCGTTCGTTGCAGCAGCTACCGGAGGTGCTTCGCGCGTCCGACTTTGTCGTGATCTGTTTGCCGCTCACGTCGCACACGCGAGGGCTGATAGATGCGGCTGCGCTCGAACTTCTGCCAGCGCACGCGGTGCTGATCAACGTGGCACGTGGGGCTATCGTGGATGAGGCGGCGCTAGAAGCCAGGCTACGTGCCGGCAAGCTGGGCGGGGCCGCACTAGACGCGTTTTCTACGGAACCTTTGCCCCAGAGTAGTTCACTCTGGTCCTGCCCGCGGCTGCTGATTACGCCCCATCAAGCTGGGCACACCCCGGACTACTTGGAACGCGTTTGCCAGAGTTTCGTCGAGAACGTGCAACGAGTGCTTCAAGGACAACGCCCGAGCGATCTGGTCTCACGCGTTCACGAGTACTAGCGCAGGACTACTCGCTTTCGAGCTAGGGGCGTCGTCGTCGTCGTGCAGCCCATGCCATAGGCAGCAATCCCAGTATCCAGGCATATCCTGGTCCGGATGCTCCGGTGCTGTCTGGAGCACCAGCTGCACGGCAGCCGCAGCCGCCCTCGTCACCGGACGTCAGGAAATCGTTGATGCTGTCCGAAAGTTCGGAGTCCGCTCCAGCGTCGGAGCTCGGGGAGCGGCGCGGCTCTTGTTCGTCGTCCGAATCGGCAGGATCGCCGCCGTCCATGTCCGGCTCTCGGTCGCTGGTCGGCTCAGTCGGATTGCTGCCGCTGCCTGCGTCTTCGGTCGCGTCGGGAGTTGGGTCTGCTGGGGCGCCCGCGTCAGCCGTTGGCGTGTCGTTTGAGGGGCCTTTGCTATCAGCGCCGCTGCAGTCTTCGTCGATACCGTTGCCGGGGATCTCAGTGGCACCCGGGTGGATGGTCGCGGTGGAGTCGTCGCAGTCTGTTGCAAAGTACGCCTCTCTGTCCGCGGTGTCGCAGCTGCCGTCATCCGCGACCGCGGTCAGAGTTGCAGACCCGTAGCCATCCTGGTCAGCGTCCAAGGCGCAGGTGAGGGCGGCGCCCCCGTTGCAATCTTCATCGACTGAGTTGTCGATAACCTCTGTTGCCCCCGGATGTACCCCATTGTCAGAGTCGTCACAGTCGCCACTCGCGGTGGCTTCTCCATCGGCGGTATCGCAGTTGCCGTCGGCGGCGATGGTCGTTTGAGTGCTGCCGTAGCCATCCTGATCGCTGTCGACAAAGCATTGGATTGAGTCTGTTCCGCTACAATTCTCGTCGACACCGTTGTCTGGGATGTCGGTTGCTGTCGGTGATATGTCGGCGTTCATATCGTCGCAGTCACCGTCTTGAGTAGCCTCGCTCTGCAGCGTATCACAGGTCCCATCACCGGCTTCCACGGTCACACTCGTCCCGAAGCCGTCCTGATCCGAATCGACGAAGCAAACGACCGCGTCGGAGCCATCGCAGTTTTCGTCGATGCCGTTACCTGGAAGCTCGGTGGCGTCCGGCTTGATCAGGGGGTCATTATCTTGGCAGTCATCGCTAGTGATGCTTTCAGCTTGTGCGGTGTCACAGCTGCCGTCATCGGCCAACGTCGTGCTCTGCGAGCCAAAGCCGTCCATGTCTGCGTCGACTTGACAGGTGATCGTGTCCGTTCCGTTGCAATCCTGGTCGATGCCGTCATCTGGTGTTTCGTTCGCTCCCGGGAAAACGTTGCCGTCGGCGTCATCACAGTCGTCGCTTGTTTCGACTTCACCGTCCGCAGGGTCGCAACTGCCGTCCAATGCGGTCGTCAGCGTGCCCTGTGCGTTGCCGTAGCCATCCAAGTCGCCGTCGACCACACATTCGATGGCGTCAATGCCATTGCAGTCTTGGTCAATACCGTCCCCAGCGGTTTCGGTCGCGTCCGGGAATGCGTTTGGGTTGGCGTCGTCACAATCCAGGGTGTTGTCGGACTCGCCGTCGGCAGTGTCGCAGCTGCCATCGAGCGCCACGACCTCATCTCCAGCGTCATTGCCAAAGCCGTCCTTGTCCAAATCGATGATGCACGTGACGGCATCCACACCGTCGCAGTCTTGATCGATGCCGTCATCCGCAATTTCATCCGCACCCAGGAAGGCGGTGTCGTCGCCATCGTCGCAATCGTCGGCGTTGTCGACGCTGCCTTCGGGAGCCAGGCAGGCCAGAGTCGCATCCCCAGCGCCTTGCCCATCAGCGTCAGCATCCACGTACCATTCGGTCCCCGTGTTGTCGACTGCTACGTCGGCGTCATTGCAGTCGCCCAACTTGGTCGGGTCAGCGTTCTCTTGAAGCACCCACGTCGACGGACTGGCGCCGCCGTTGCATGGACTGCGGTAGGCTTCTCCAGCGCAGCGGTTGACGACCGGCTCCTGGAAGAAGCCATCTCCGTCGCAGTCAGCGTAGGAATAGTCACTAGTGGGAACACAGTTGAGTGTGGTGACCGTGATTGCTGCGGTGTCTGATATGCCCTTCTTGTCTGTCACCGTCAGCTCGAAGGTCAGAGCTTCTTCGGTTGCTGGCGCGGTGAAGGTTGTGGTTTCGCTGGTCGGGTTGGACAGCGTCACGCTCGTTCCTGCTGTCTGAACCCAGCTGTAGCTGAGCGCGTCCCCTCGGTCGATGTTCGGATCACTGCTGGCGGCGCCAGAAAGCCACACGGTATTGCCCGTCGTTGCGTATTTATCGCCGCCGGCGTCCGCAGTCGGGCCGGTGTTGGCTTGAAATACGTATCCGGTCAGGCTCGGAGTTTGCGCAGCCGTGGCGTACGCAACACCTCGGGCCACCTGAATGCCACGCTGGGCGCCATCGGCGTTGTCACAGGAGTTCCCATCCCAATCGAGATCCTTGTAGTGAAACTCGACATCTGAAGAATCTTCGTGAAACACGATCTGAAAGCTGCCGAATCCGGTCACCTCGGAAGTGCTGGGATCAATGTTGGTGCAGTCTCCCAGCGGTCCGGCGACGTCACGCCACTCGATCACCAACTCCCGATTGGGGGCCGTTCCAAGCTCACCCCAGTACACCGTGTTCGAGTTCAGATTCATCCAATAGACGGATACCATGTTGTCCACTCGCGCTACTGGCAGGCTGGATGGATATTCGTCGAGCGTCGGAGCAAACTTGGTGTCTAGACGTAGGAATCCGTTCGCGGACACGTGGAAGGTGTCGAAGCCAGGCGCATAGTTGCCGAACGGCACTGGAAACGACGACGTGAAGCTCTTCATCGGGCCCTCTTCGAAGAACCCGCTGAGCGACTTTTGCACCCCCGTGATGTCCCGGTAGTTGTAGTTGTTGGTTGCAACTGGAAAGGTGGGTGGAGGCCAATAGGGATCCAGCGCCGCGACGGAAACGCTGCTGCCGTCGGGCAATGCCAGGCTGTGGGCATTGGGTGCATTCGTGGTCGCGCTCAGAGAATGTGAGCCGTAGTAGACTCCGTCGTTCGCGGCTACGTCGCCATTGGTGCCGTCATCATAGATGGCGATTGGGGTAGTGCCATCCAGTATGGCGCTGTCACTTCCTCCAGCTGCCAGAGCGCAATTGATGTGCAGATTCGTGAAGTCAAAGCTGCCCCCGCGTGTGGTGATCAACGGGTCATAGATGGGTTTCAGCCGCTCGTTGATTTGTTGAGAGCTGCAGGTCATCGCGCCGACGCCGCCGACGTCATGAGCTCGCACTCGCCGACCCGTGATTGTATTGCCGATTAATGCTGCGGTTGGCGCGCCCCCTGCCAAGATCAGGTTGCGCAGCGTGATGTAGTCTCGCGTCTCGTTCTCGCCATAGAGTAGGCCGGCGAGACCAGTCACGATTGGCGCTGCAGCGGACGTTCCTGAAAAAGTGGTGTAGCCGCCCCCGAGATCCGGGCCAGGGACATTGTCCCCCGGAGCGCCGACGTGCACGCGATGCGCTCCCTTGTTGGAGTAGCTGGCCAAGCCGTTCGTCTCCGACGTGGCGGCCACACTGATCAGGTTGGGCTGCTCAAAGCTGGCCGGATAGCTCGCATACTGGTCCAAGTCAGCGCCGCTGTTGCCCGAAGCGACGACGTACAGAATTCCCGCTTCCTGCAGTTTGGTGACTTGGTTGTTGTGCGCATTCGAGTAGGACCAACTACCATAGGAGCCATTGACGGCGATCACGTTGATGCCGTAGTCCTGCTTGAGGGACAACGCGTACTTGAGGCATTCGACAATGTCTCCGGTGCTTCCAGTGCCAGAGGCATCGGAGAAGCGGCAGCTGACGATCTGTGTGTTCCAGTTGACGCCCACGACGCCGTTCGAGTTGTCCCCGACTGCCCCGATAATTCCTGCAACGTATGTGCCGTGTCCGTGGGTATCCGTGGGATCGCCCGAACCGCTGATCGCATCGATGCCGTAGATGTCATCCACGTAGCCGTTGTTATCGTCATCAATCGAGTTGCCAGCGACTTCGTTGGGATTGACCCACAGATTGGGCAGCAAGTCGCTGTGGCCGGTATCTACCCCTGAATCGATCACAACGATCACACCAGAGCCACTGGAGGTCACGACGTCCCACGCTTGAGTGGCGTTGATGTCATAGTCCTCGGCATCGTTCAGATGCCAGTGCTGCGACCACAGGGTATCGTTGGGCGTCGCGGTCAGATGTACCAGGTAGTCGGGTTCAGCGTAGAGCACATCCGGGTGCGCGCGATAGGCGCGCAGGGCTTGTTGCACGCTGTCACCCTGCCGCAATTGGATGAGGCGTGGCCCACTGAGCTTGGTGGTCACCCCAGGCAGGCGCACCTCTCGGTTGCCGCGGCGCTGGTACAAGGCTTGGAGTCGCTGTTCGTCCACCCCTGGACGGAACTCCACGAGTATCCGATCGTCCCGATACTCGTTCGGGCGGGAAGTCGCGTCCATACCGAGCAGCACCTGTTTACCTCCGCCTGGCAGGGCATTGCTTTTGGCGCCATCGCTTTCGGTGGCCTTGGTTTCCTGGTTGGATTCTGCCTCGGTCGAGTCCGGCGCCGCTGGCATGCAGGCACAGCCCAGAGCTCCGCCCGCGAGCATCCCGAATATAGATACGCGCATCGAATTTATGTTGTGTGAGCAGAACACTATCCGCAAACTCAATCCGCGACCTACGTGGGTGCCTATGTCTAGCAAGGTGCTCGATCGGAGGGGCATTGCATCGAAAGTCCCACCTAGTGACAAGGATCTCCACGCTGCCTCACGCTACTCTGTAAGAGGTTTAGAGTTTGTGGCACAGCGCGTGTTGCTGTGTGCGGTGTGGTTCGGCGCCCGCTTCGCCGGAGTTGAATTGCGCAGGCTCGATATGGTCTCCGCCTGCTGTGACTGCGGAGAAGTCGTCAGTGCGCGTGTGGTCCCCGTCCCAGCTACGAGCACGCTTGCGGTCGCCCTGCCGCACAGAGCAGCCACGTGCTGGTGACGACTAGCGATAGATGGCAGGGGCGCAGGTGAGAAACGGGAAATTCCGACTGCTGAGTTCTGTTGCTCGCAAGTCGTTGTGAAATTGCGGGTCTGGGAGGGGTGGGGCCAGGTGTTGTTGGGGGCGTAGGCTGTATGGGTTAGATTGTTTCACCATCGGGCTTAAAGAAGCGATGTCGTACAATGTGCCATTCTTCTTCTGCTGCGCACGATTCGTGGTAGCTGCATTCAGGCGACTGATGTAACCCGGGTCCATGAGTGTCGGTCTGACAATTAGGCTCATCATACTTGGATTCTTGCTGACGACGGTCGCGAGTGGCAGCGATAAGGCATTTCGACCGTCGGGTCCGTTCGAGTCGACCGCCGCAGTACTTCTCGCCGCCAAGTCGCCGGATCGACCACCAAATCTGGATGTCGAGATCCTTTTCGAACAGACCAAACTCAGTTTCGACCAGCAACGTCGCCAGCGCTTGGAAGTTCATCTAATCTACCGCGTTCTGACCACGGATGGCGTGTCGAGCTGGGGAGCGGTGAGTCAGAGCTATGCGCATTGGCATCAAGACAAGCCGCGGATAAAGGCTCGGGTGGTTACTCCTGACAAGAAGGAGCACTGGCTGGATGCACGAACCCTGACGGAGGAAGGAAGCGGCGGTTCAGGCGATATGTACAGCGACGTGCGGGTAGTCAGGGGGCCGCTACCGTCATTGGAACCGGGTAGCGTGGTGGAAGAACACAGGATTGTGCAGGACACCGCGCCGTACTTCGCGGGCGGAACGAGTCTCAGGCACTGGTTTTACAATTCGACGTTTGCGCAGACGAGTCGACTAGTGGTCGATGCGCCCCAATCGATACCGCTCAAGTACAAGCTGCTCGGCGGGGGCCCTCGCCCCAAAGTTGTGCGCACGAGTGCGGGCACTCAGCTGATATTTGAGGCTTCGAACCTGCTGCCGCTGAGGAGTCTTCCGCCCGTCACCAAACCCGACATAGCAGTCGTGCCCGGGGTTGAGCTATCCACAGGGGCGAGCTGGAGAGCTGTTTCGGCCGGCTACGCCAAGAAGGTTCAGCAGCAGCTCAACGGATTTGACGCGAAGCCGCTTGCCAGCAGTCTGGTGGTGCCCAGCGACAGCGACAGGAGCAAG
>JBNLEN010000092.1:0-25151 GCA_050304975.1 Polyangiaceae bacterium | reverse complement strand
TGCCTGGATCCCGAAACCGCTTTCAAATCGCACACCCGGGTTGAGTGCCGCGCCCAGCGCGACGAGGGGTCGTCGGATCGAGACGGTCTCCTCGAAGCCCAACCCGGTGGCCCACAAAAGTCCGGCATCGACCTGTCCGCAGAGCCCGACACTGAAGCGCGTACCGATTTCAAATCGCCAAGGACACAGCTGCGCACGCAGTGTGGCCCACTCCATCTGCAGATTCTCCGGCGTGTCCAGCAGGTCGTTGCGGGCGTATGCGACGCTAACGCTGCCTCCCGGTTTGAAAGAGCCGGCTTGATGGTACTCGATGCCCAATCCTGCCGCTGCGCCCCAGGCCAAGCGAGAGTCCAGCACGTTCGCCTGCAAAGCGTTGAGCATCACCGTGGCTTGCCACTCAGGTTGTTGAACCGGTCGCGGCTCTGGAAGTTCGGGGGGCGGCGGGGGCAACGAGGGCCGCGGCTCGGGTTCAGGAGGTGGACTCGGAGGAGGGGCCAGCTCGGCGGTTGGATCGAGACCCAGCGCGGTTGTCAGCGCTAGCGTTTCGGCGACGTCTGCGCAGGTATCCGCGCGGACATATCGCGACTGCCGATCGTCTGTGCCTTGGAGCGACAGTTCGCCGCTGGCGTGCTGTGAAGTCTGCTGCAATCTGACTCGTAAGATCGGGGCGCTCTCGCCGGGCATTGCGCGGCGGATACGCAGGCTTCGACGCTGCACAGCGCTCATGAAGTCGTCGATCGTCGGGCAGTCGTCGGGCGCCTCATACTCGATCTGGACGGCGATATCGCGTTCTGGAGCTTCCGCGGCTGCCAATGAGACTGCAAAAATGACGGCTGTCGCCGCTGCCACTTGCAGCACTGAACCCCTCAGCCGGTCGGCGCTGAAGGCGAGACGCCGGGCGCGCGATTGGCTCAACCTGCCGAGGTCTTTGCGACGAGAGCGTTCCAAACTGCGTCAGTATCCTGGCTGTCTTCCAAAAGCGCCAGGGTCGAAATCAAACGCTTCCCCCGTGGGCATTGGATCAGGAATACTTGCGGTACACGTGTTTGGCAGCGGGAAAAAGAAGCGCATCGAGAGCGTCATGCAGGAGAACTTCGAGTTTATCGCCCGTTCTCTGCGTAACATGGGCGTGGCCGACGCGGATATTGATGATGCGGTTCAGCGAACCTTCATCGTTGGTGCCGAACGCCTGGACGATATCAAGCCGGGGGCGGAGCGCAGTTTCCTATTCCAGACTGCGCTGCGAGTGGCCAGTCACGCGCGGCGCAGCGTGTCGCGGCGCACGGCATTGGCCAGCGCCCGCGCGGGCGAGCCGCCGGCTCCTGTCGAAACGCCTGAAGAAATCGTGCTGCGCCGCCGGCAGCGCGTCTTGCTGGACGAAGCGCTGGAAGGGCTGGATGAGCCTTTGAGAGCTGTGTTCATGCTGTACGAGATCGAAGAGTTAACGCAGGCGGAGATCGCCAACTTGGCCGGCATCCCACCCGGAACTGTGGCATCCAGGTTGCGCCGCGCGCGGCGTGCATTCCAGCAACGGGTGCGGGAGCTATCCGATCACCAAGAAGCGAGGACGGCCTGAGATGGGTGAACTGATGGAAGAATTGCCGCGCCTGCTGGACAGCAGCGACTCGCCGCTTGAGCGTGAGCTGTTGAGAGAAGGGCGCCGTTATCGCCCACCCGCTGGCGCGTACGCCAAGACTGCGGCTGCTGTAGGTATAGGAGCTGCGGGGTGGCTTTCTGTCAAAGCCGCGTTGGCGACGCCGCTTGCTCACCTGACCCCAATCAAGGGAGCGATCCTGGTTTCGGCTGTGGCCGCTGGCGGCTACTACGTGGCCTCTGTGCAGCCTGCGCCGGTTCAGCCGCCCGTCGTCGCGCCGAGCGTTGTTCATCAGCCGCAGCCTCCCAGTCAGCGTCCCACGGCGCCTGCCGTCTTGGAGGTAGAGGACTTGGAGCCGGAGCAGATAGCGCCGGAGCCGGAGCCGCCGAAGCCCGTCCAGGGCAAGAGCAAGCGTCCGGGCAAAGACGCGCTGCGTGAAGAACTCGCCGCTTTGGACCGTGCTCGTGCGGCACTACTGCAGGGCTCGCCAGCGCGGGCGCTCGAATTGATCGGCGAGTATGATGGCGACCACCCGCGTGGACGCTTGCGGCTCGAGGCAGAAGCGCTCAGGATTGACGCACTCGCCCGTGCCGGCCGGCACAGCGAGGCGAAGAGTAGGGCCGAGCGTTTTGTTTCCAAGTATCCCAACAGCTTTTTGGCGAACCGAGTTCGCCGCCACCTCGACCAGTAGCTCGATCAGCAGTTGGCGAGGCGGTTGGCGCCTGCTGCCTTGGGTGCTGCTCAGCAGCTGCTGTTTGGCCTGCGGCAAGACCACTGACTGGCTTGGTGGTCCTCGCTCCGTTGGCTTGCCTACTACGGGCGACGACGATGCCGACTCAGCAGCGCCTCCAGACTTGGACGACGACGCAACAGACGATGATGATGTCGACCCACCGCCGTCTGGGCGCGACGCGGGCATGCCTGTGTTGGACGCGTCCGTCCCTTCCCCTCCGTTGGATGACGCGGGCCCGCGACGCGGCCTGCCCCACATCCAGGTCACCTATAGCGGCGAACAGGCGCTTTCCGACTACGCGATCCGGGTGCCGGTGGACATGCGCAGTTGGATGGCGCCGTACTACGTGGTCGAGCCGGACTGCTCGAATCTAACCGTGGAGGGGCCTGACGGCCCTCTGCCGTTTTGGGTTCAGGAACCCACCTGCGGCCAGGAAGACGGCGTGCTTTGGGTCAGGATCCCGGAATTGGTCGGCGATGGGAGCTTGCTGGAGCTATCGCTGCAAGTTAACGATTCCCCCGCGTTGCCTTCGGATGGGCAGTCCGTGTTTCGCCATTTCTGGGACTTCAATCAAGCTCACGACTGGGCAGAGGTCCCGCCGGAATGGGTGCTCTACAGTCAGCATGCGCTGGAGCAGAATGGCGACGGCCAACTGCGCTTTCCGGAAGGACTGGTGCCCCACATGGCCGCGATGCGCACCATGGACCCGGTGGTCCGGTCAGGCGCTGACGTGGTGGGGGCGCGCTTTCGCTCGACCCCGCGTTGGCACGACGACTTCGAACTCGGAGTTGGCTGGATCGATATCGAGCCGCCCTTCGACGTGATTGAACAGATGCATCGAGAGTACCGCTCTGGAACTTGGTTTAGCGCAGTGCACTACGATTCATTGGGTTTCAGTTCAGGTTCCGGCGTGGAATGCTTCTGGGATGCCACGCTCCCCGTCTACACACTCGACCAGGTTTGGTACGAAGTGGAGTACCACTACCAGGCGGGGGACAGAAACTTGTTCCAATTGACCCAAGATATTGAGCGCGCCCACGTGGTCAGTTTCCTCGACGAGGGCTGCTCCCCCTTGCCCGAAGAGCTTCCCATATTGGTGGTGTTTGATCACCGTACTGACGGGCTTGATGAAGCCTCGGAGCTGGACTGGCTGTATGTTCGTCCGCACTCTGATGTGGCCCCAGTCGTTAGTTTGCGGTGAACCCTGACACTCCAGTGCGGGGGCTGGCGCGGCATGGCCCCTGACTCCAAACTTGGTCGGGATTGCCTAGCGCCATGCGTTCGAATCTGCGTACGCCCAGGGACGGCCGGGCCGATCTGCGCTGTAGGCAGCGACTCGGAGGCAAGTATTTGGACCGTTTGGGGCGCCGCTACCGACCAACCCAATGTGTCTACGCTGTGATGGCTTTCAGCGTGGACATCTGGGAGAGGCAATCCCAGCCCACTACGTGTTTCTGAAGGGACACGTAGTGGGCGCTTTCTTCTGATGGGGGTGCTATTTCACAGCCTGGCCGGGGCCTAGGACGCTCACGCTCCAATCCAGCGCAACCTTTTTGGGCCGAGCCAGGTCAACTGACGCCCCAGAAACCAGGAGTTTCTGACAATATCGCCGACCGACACGCAACCTTGAGGAGACGCGCCAATATCGCGCGGTCCTCAACCGGAGAACCCCTGAGCCATGAACCGACTGACTTCGCTACTCATTGCCGTGCTGACCGCCTTGCCGCTAACGCTAGCTTCCGGACGAGCCGAGGCGGCGTCGCTGGTGCCGGTCGACGGCTGGGCGTCGGGTCCAGTCCCGGGCGATGTGTCCATGCACATCTACGTTCCGGACAACGTGGCTCCCAACGCGCCGGTCCTGGCTTTGATCCACTACTGTGGCGGCTCCGGGCCTGCGGTGTTCGGGCAAGCGCAAGGTGGAGGCCTGGTCAGCGCAGCCGATCAGTACGGCGTCATCATCGTCGCCCCGAGCAACGGCGAGCGATGTTGGGACATCGTCTCAGACCAAACCCGGACGCGGGACAGTGGCGCCGACAGCCACGCCATCAAACAGATGGTGGACTATGCGCTGGAAACTTACGACGGAAACCCGGACCGCGTGTACGCCACCGGCGACTCGTCCGGCGGTATGATGACGGAGCTATTGCTCGCGCTCTACCCCGATGTATTCAAGGCGGGGGCGGCCATGGCGGGGATGCCGGCGGGCTGCCGCGGTGACAACGAAAACGGCAACGGTGGCGGCTATAGCGGCGCTTGCGCTGGGGGTAACGTCTCGCGCACATCGGAAGAGTGGGGGGACATCGCCCGCGGGATGGCGCCCGACTACATGGGGCATCGACCTCGCGTGCAGTTGTTCCATGGCGATGCGGATGACCTCATCCGATTTCCGAATCACACAGAAGCGGTCAAGCAGTGGACCAATGTCTTGGGGTTGAGTGAGGAACCAACCTCTACGGAAACCGTTCGCCTCGGAACTCACGATGCCACGCGGCGCCAGTGGGAGAATGACTGCGGCTACTTGGTGCTCGAGACATTCGAGTCCATGGGTGGCGATCACGGTCCCTCAGACGCGCTGTTCGTGGCCGAATATGTCGTCCCTTTCCTCGGACTGGATCACGAGGGTGACGTGGATCCGGAGATCGAGCAGTGCGGCGACCCGAACGACATGGATCCGGAAGTTGGTGGTGGCGGTGCGGGTGGCGCTGGAGGCGATGGCGGGGCGGCCGCGGGGGGCGCGCTGACGGACGGCGGCGCGGCTACCGGTGGAGTGGGGGGCAGCGCAGGAGCTGCTGATCCAGGGATCGCGGGAGCTGCCCAAGGGGGCGAGCCGATGATGCCGCCAGTTGGCGTCGCTGGGGCTCCCGACGCGGCACCTACCGCTGGACCTCCGCCTGTTCAGGACGACGCGGCGCCGAGCGGAACGCCGGCCAGCTCGAGCTCCGATTCCGGCGGATGCGGTGTGGTTGATAGGCAAGCCCACGGACTCGCGTGGCTGTCGAGCTTGCTCATGGGCATCCTGATTGGGGCGCGCCGCCGCCGTTGACGTCTCTCCAAGCGTCTTTTCGAACAACCCCTGAAAAACCGACTCCCCCAACAAAAGAGCGCGCTGGGTGGAAAATTCGAGTCGTTTCGCGGTGAGTTGATCTTCCCTGTTCGGAACGAGGATAGATATCTAATCCGGAGCGCTACGCTCAGTGCTGAATGCCCCTTTAGCTTGGAGTGAGGAACGTCTTGAAGTGGTTGAAAACCCTGTTGGTCACCAGCGCATTGAGCCTGGGATGCTCTGACGGGCCAGAGTCTTCGTCGGGGAACTTGGCAGGTAGCGGCGGAACGCTGTCTGGTGGAGCAGGTGGGGGCGCCGCTGCGGGGGCGCCTGCTGGAGGTAGCAACGCTGGAGGCGGCGCTGGTGGCGGCGTGGATCCTGCGGGGGGCGGGGGAACGGCTGGCGACGGCTCTGGCGGCTCAGGTGGAGTCGTCGCTGGAGGCATGGCTGGAGAAGGCGGCGAGAGCAACGCAGGTGCGGCTGGGGAGGGGGGCTCAGCGGGAGAAGGCGGTGCGGCGCCAGGCGAGCCGAATTGGGTGGGCACTTGGGCGACCGCGCCCCAGCTGACGGAGCCGGCGAACAATCCGCCGGTGTCCTTGAGCGACAGCACGCTCCGCCAGATCTTCTACACCTCGATCGGTGGGGAGCGCCTGCGCATGCATATCTCTAACGAATATGGCAGCGCGCCGGTCGAGATCGTAGCCGCGCACATCGCGAACTTTGCTGGCGGTCACAATATCGCGCAGGACACCGATCAGCAGCTGTCTTTTGATGGTGCGACCGAAGTGACGATTCCCGCGGGGGCCACGGTCACCACCGACGTTTTCGATTTCGGGCTCAGTCCGGTTAGCCAGGTCGCGGTGACGTTGGCTTTCGGCAACACTCCAGAAGACATCACAGGTCATCCGGGGTCGCGCACGACGTCGTTCATTGCCAGCGGTAACGTCGCGTCCGAGGTTGGGTTTCAAAACCCGACCAACACAGACCACTGGTACTACGTCACAGGAATTGACGTGGAAGCCCCTGCGACGGCGAGTGCGGTCGTCACGTTTGGTGACTCCATCACTGATGGCCGAGGCTCCGTGCACAACGAGAACAATCGCTGGCCCGATGCGCTTTCTCGGAGGCTGCGGCAGAACATGGACACGGAACAAGTGGCCGTGCTCAACCAAGGAATTGGCGGGAATGCGGTTGTTACCGGCGGCCTGGGGCCCACGGGACTCGAGCGCTTTGAGCGCGACGTGCTGTCCCAGAGCGGCGTTCGTTCGGTCATCTTCTTGATCGGCGTCAACGACATTGGAGAATCCACCAGCTCGGTGGCGCAAGATTTGATCTCTGCGTACGAAACGATGGTGAGCGCTGCGCGGGAGGCGGGCATTGCTGCCTACGGCGTGCCCATACTGCCGTTTGGTGGTTCATTCTATGACTCCCCCGAGCACGAATCTGACCGCCAGCAAGTAAACGAATGGATTCGGGCGCCTGGCAATTTCGATGCGGTGATTGACTTGGAAGCGGCTGTTCGAGATCCGAACCAGCCGACGCGGCTTCTATCTGACTACGATGACGGAGATCAGCTTCACTTGAACCCGACCGGATACGAAGCCATGGCCGACGCCATCGACTTGGGGTTGTTCAGCGGTAACTGATGGAAACCGAAAGACACATGATGAAACGCAATCGAGAGATGAAGCAACTGGGGCGCCTTTGGAGCGTTGCGAGCTGCGCCTGCACCGCTCTGCTTGGTCTGGCGCTCCTGGCGTGCGACTCAGAGTCTTCGCCGCAGGATATGGGCGTCGCAGGATCCGGTGGATTTCCCCCAGGTATGAACGGCGGTGGCGGCGCTGCCAACGCCGGCGGTGCCGGTGGCGGGGCGGCGCCAGTGGCCGGCAATGGTGGCGCGAACGTCGGAGGCGACGCTGCGGGGGGAGGCAATGGGGGTGGGTCGCCCCTGGGCGGGGCGGGCGGAGCGACGCCAAATGGTGGCGAGGGGGGCGATCCTGGTCTCCCCCAAGAGGAGTATCCGGTTCCTGCGGACCTGCCGAATGAGGATGGTGCGGATCTGTGGCTGCGTTATCCGCAGTTGCCGATCCCCGGGCGCCTCGCCGAGTATCAGGCGGCGCTCACCAACGTCGTGATCACGGACACATCCGAGACTTTGCAGGTGGCCCAAGAGGAGCTCATCGACGGGATCTCGGGCCTCACGGGTATGGCCATCGTCAGCGCTGATGCGGCGGGCGCCGGGTCGATCGTGGTTGGTACTGCGGAAGCGCCGGCTCTTGCTGCTTACTCGGAGCGCCTCTCTTCCCTGGGTCCTGAGGGGTTCATCGTCGAAGCCACTGAGATCGACGCGCAAAGCGTGGTGGTCGTGGCCGCCAATACGGACGTTGGCGCGCTGTACGGTAGTTACGCTCTGCTGCGCCATCTGCAAAGCCACCGTGCACTGTCCACGTTGGCGCTGCAGCAGGCGCCCAAAATCCAACACCGAGTGCTCAACCACTGGGACAACTTGAACGGGTCGGTGGAGCGTGGATATGCTGGATCGTCGCTTTGGAATTGGGGTCAACTCCCGGGCACCCTCTCTGGTCGTTACCGGGACTACGCGCGCGCCAATGCGTCCATCGGTATCAACGGTACAGTGCTCACCAACGTCAACGCCGACGCTCAAGTGCTCACCGCTCAATACTTGGACAAGGTGGCTGCGCTGGCAGACGAGTTTCGTCCTTTCGGGATCCGGGTTTATCTGACCGCCCGCTTCAGCGCGCCCATCGAGATCGGTGGCCTGAACACCGCCGATCCAAACAACAGCAGCGTCGCGCAATGGTGGGCCGGGAAAGCGGACGAGATCTACCAGCGCATCCCGGATTTTGGCGGCTTCTTGGTGAAGGCCAACTCTGAGGGCCAACCCGGGCCGGGGGACTATGGTCGCAGTCATGCGGAAGGAGCGAACATGTTGGCGGACGCTGTTGCCCCCCATGGTGGTATCGTGATGTGGCGGGCATTCGTTTACTCGGAGGATTCGCCGGCGGATCGTATTCGGCAGGCATATGACGAGTTCAAACCGCTCGACGGTAGCTTTCGAGATAACGTCCTCGTACAGGCCAAGAACGGACCACTCGATTTCCAGCCGCGGGAACCATTCCATCCCTTGTTCGGCGCGATGCCCCAGACACCGCTCACGTTGGAGCTACAGATCACCAAGGAGTACCTGGGTCAGGATACGCACCTGGCGTACCTAGGACCCTGGTATGAGGAAGTCTTGCAGGCGGATACCTACGCCGCGGGAGCCGGGTCGACTGTTGCCCGCGTCATTGATGGTAGCCTGCACAACTACTCAACTACTGCAATCGCGGGAGTGGCCAACATCGGCAGCGATACGAACTGGAGTGGCTCGCACTTCAATCAGGCGAACTGGTACGTGTTTGGCAGGATGGCCTGGGACCCGGACTTAACCTCTGCAGCTGTGGCGGATGAGTGGGTTCGGCTCACGCTATCCAACGACCCGGCAGTGGTCGGTCCTGTTACAGAGCTGATGATGGCGTCCCACCAGGCGTTGGTGGACTACATGACCCCCCTCGGCCTGGTACACATCATGGGTTCGGACCACCACTACGGCCCAGCCCCTTGGGTCAGCAACCTCGGTCGTCCTGAATGGAATCCGGTTTACTACCACAAGGCAGATGCTCAGGGGATTGGCTTTGACCGGACGTCTTCCGGAAGCAATGCAGTCGCTCAGTACGCGTCAGAAGTTGGGAGCGCGTTTGCCAGTCGCGACACAGTTCCAGACGCCTTCCTGCTCTTCTTCCATCGCGTCGGCTGGCAGGAGACACTTGCCTCGGGCCGCACGCTCTGGGAAGAGTTGGTTCATCGCTACAGTGTTGGCGTCGACCAAGTTGGTGTGATGCGAGACCTGTGGCAATCGGTGCAAGGCCGCGTCGACGCCGAGCGCTTCGGTGATATTGACGAATTCCTGCAGATCCAACACTGGGAGGCTCGCTGGTGGCGAGACGCCTGCCTGCAGTATTTTGGCAGCTTCGCGAACCTCCAGGTGCCGGCAGGTTACGCGCAGCCCAATGAGTCGCTCAGCTACTACCAAGGGCTCAATTGTCCACCAAATAGAGACAAACCTCGCTGTCAACAGATCAATAGCGGTGAACCATCACCCGCCGTGACGCAGTAGTCTGTTGCGCTGCATGCGCTGTTTGGTGCGCGAATGCGCACCGATGGCGTTTTTCAATGGCCAGTTTGAGCCTGGGGCGATGACTTGGTCACATGAGTTACATCTAGTAATCGCAAACTCCAGCTGGTAGCCCGACCGCGCAAATTGCGCGCGGGCTTACACGCGTGCGTGCGCACCACCACAAGGAGAGCAAGAGTATGGGATGGAATTCAGCGACTCGCCGCGGGCCGCTTGCGATATTGGCGCCAGTCAGCGTGGCAGTGATGCTGCTGCTCCTCGGCGGGCCAGCGTTCGCAGGGATAGCATCTGTTTCGACCTACGATGACGTTGTCGCCGACGACAACCAGTGTTCGTTGCGAGAGGCCATCCACGCCGTAGAACGGGACTTTGACTACAACGGGTGTCAGCTGCTCGACGGCCCGAATGAAGTCGTCCTCCAGCCGACCCCCACCCAGCCTTACTTGCTGAACAGCCCGATCGTGATCGGCGGGACCATCAGCGTCCAAGGGGCAGGCTTTGAGGATACCGTGATCAGCGGTGGTGGAACCGTCAGCAGTGCCTTCATCGTGGGCGACGGGACCGGAGCATCGGCGACGCTGTCCAACCTGCAGCTGTCGGGCTTCAAGGGCAGTGCCATCGTCGTCAGAGACCGGTGTGTGGCGACGATCAGCCACATCAGCGTGCGCAACGGTGGAGATACGTTCACTGACGCAGCCTGCCTTTTCAACCAGGGCAATACGTTCTTCATTCAGAGCGAGTGTTCCCAGCTCACCGGACGGAATCCGGGTACGGTGGTCAACACAGGAACGTTGTTTATCAGTGATAGCTCGTTCGTCGGCAACTGGGGGGAGGTCGGTCTGATAACCAACGCCGGTGGCGAAATGCAGGTTTACAATTCGACCATCGCGCGAAACGACACGGCTCGTGGGGTGATCACTTCCAGCGGCGGCGGCTATACGCACGTCGAGGCGTCGACCATTGTGCGCCACCACGGCCGAAACGTTTGTGCGGGATGTGCGGCATTGATAGCCACTGACGGGACGCTCGAGATCAAGAGCAGCATCGTCGAAGAAAATCGCAACGATAATGGTGCGGAAGCGAATTGCGCCGGCGCAGCAGGCAAGCTTGTCTCTCAGGGCTACAACATGTTTGCGAGCGTCGACGTTACCTGTGATGCCTTCCGGCATTCCACGGATATCAGCGGCTATGCGCGCCTGCAGGGAGCGGACGATCAGGGCCCTTTGGTTGCCGGTGGATTAGCTCGGGTGTACGTGCCAGAAGACTTCAGTCCGGTGCTTGATTTGGTTCCTTGGGAGCACTGCAACGGTGTGGATCAGCGTGGCGTGACGCGGCGCGCCCAGCCAAGTTGCGATGCGGGTGCGGTCGAACGTACGTCGGCTCTCTTTGTCAAGGATCTCAACGATCCGAAGGCAGGCGACGCGGTGATCGAGCAACGGCTCGAGTTCTTGGGCTTTGACGTGCAGTCGATCGACGACAACCTAGCGACTGTCACCTCCGCGACGGGCCACGCGTTCGTCGTGATTTCCAACAGCGTTTCATCTTCGGTCGTGGGTGCCACCTTCAAGGCGGTGCCGCAAGGTGTGCTGTCCATGGAGCCCTGGATGTATGACGAGATGGGGTGGTCTTTGGAAAACGGCGGCCTGACGGAGGCCGGTACAGACGTGTACATGGTGGGGACCAGAACTGACGGCATCGCTAGCAACTTTGGCGTCATGACTGGCCCCGTCGCGGTCACCACCTCTGCCCAGCCGCATGGCTACGGTTTCACCGATACGGGCAAGGCCGAAGTGGATGTTGCGGCGCCACCAGGCTGGGGTGTTTTCAGCTTTCCCCCGCTGCGCGAGCTACCGGACGGTACCAAGGCAGCCGGACACCGCGTGGCTTTCTTCGCCGGTGACGATGCCTCCGCTAATCTAACGGATGCTGGAAAACGCCTGCTCGATCTAGCGATTCTTCGCGCAGCTCGCTCCAACAATTGGGCAAGCGTCCCGCTGTTGTCGAGATTCGAGGCGGAAGCGCTGGTGATGTGGACTCCAACCCAGGGCACGCTCAGCGAAAATACCTCGGAGATGACCGAAGGTTCGGGCTCCATGAGCGTGAACGCCAGCGGCTACACGCGCATTGACTCGATCCCCTTTAGTACCTCGGAGTGGAGCGACGCCAATGACCAGCTGTTGTTGGACGTCTATGTGCCCCCGCAAGGTCAGCCCAACCCCTACTACTTGGGCGCCGTACAGATGTTTCTGAGTGTGCCGAGCGCGAACATCCACAACCAATACTTGGGCGAGGTAGAGCTGACGCCGGGGGGCACCGGTTGGCAGACAGTGACCTTCCAAAGCGACCTCATGAACGTGTTCTCCGCAGAGCTTGAGGACGCCAGCTTCGGCATTGCGGTTAATACCGAGCCCGGTGCGCCACCCGTGTCACTGGACAACTTGCGCTTCAGTGGCTCTTCCCCAGTGCCAGCCCCAACATCAGTGTACGACTTCGAAAGCGGAACAGCTGGCTTCGACCAATCGGACGGGATCGTGACGAGCGTCGCGACCAGCTCAGCGCAGGCATTTGATGGAAGCCAGTGCTTGGCAGTCAATCTCAACGGCAGCACGGACGGGCGGGTCTGGACTGTTCCAGGCGCTTCGCCTACCCCCGGAAGTACGGTGAGCGTGCGTGTGTTCATCCCGAATGGCGCTCCCGTGTTATCGGTCAGCCCCTACCTGATGGACCAAAACTGGACTTGGACCGACAGCTGGAACCAATCGCTCTCCCACGGGCAATGGGTGACGCTGAGCGTCACGGTTCCGGCGAATGCGGTGCTTCCGTTGAACGAGCTTGGGCTCAAGTTCTACATGAACGGTAGCTACCAGGGACCCATCTACGTCGACTCAATCGACTGGTAGGCGCTGATGACCTCATCGTCGCCGCTCTGGCGTTGGCGATGAGGTCAGCTTTGCAAGATCCCAGCAGTGCTGAAATCCGGTCGTGGAACTGCTGCCAGAGAAGAAATTTGGGCTGATAACCCGTTTCCACACCGGTGGCGTCGCGTCGGTGGCAATTTGGCAGCATGACCCCCGATAGGCCTCGCTGCAGAAGCACAAATATGGGACACCCGTCGGAGTGCTGCACACGGAGGGACAAGTTGATCGGTGGATCGGGCATACGACGAGCCATAGTTTGTTGATCGGTTTTCTACTTGCAGCATGTGCCTCCGAGTCCGAGCCGCCTAATGCCCCCCTGGGAGAGGGAGGGGCGGCGGGTTCAGCAGTTGCGTCAGCGGGTGCTGGTGGTGACGTGCCGCCGGACCAAGCAGGAGGTTCGGGGGGAAGCACCGGGGGGGCGGCAGGCATTGGCGGAGCCGACGATGGTCAAGCCGGAGGCACTGACAACGGAGGCAGTCCACCAGCTGATCCCGATGGTGGAGCCGCAGGCGATATGTCGGACGCGGATGCGGGCCTGGTGCCCAGCATGCCAGTGTTCGAAACGATCACATTGGCCGAAGATCACGTCGCCGAAGGCGCCGCCGCGGGTGATATCGATGGAGATGGCGTCATTGACCTGGTGGCGGGGCCGCGCTGGTACAAGGGCCCGGACTTCGAGCTGGGAGGCGCGCTCGTAGAGGATCCCCCCACGTTCAGCCCGGATCAGTATTCGCTCTTTTTCCTGACGTTTGTGGATGATCTCAACGGTGACGGCTTGCTGGACGTGATCGGCGTCGGCGACGCAGGTGGCGGCAACGGAAGCGGGACTCCGAACGCGCATTGGTACGAAAATCCTGGCCCGGAGGCTTTAGACCAGCCCTGGGAGAAGCGCCCCATCTACTCCGGGCTAGTGTCGAATGAGTCACCAATACTCGCCAATCTAGTGGGTGATGTGCAACCCGAGCTGGTGTTCATGACAGACCGTACATTGGGCTTCGCGCAGCGAGCCGCGGACCCAACGTCGACTTGGTCATACACGGCAGTGACCGGGCAAGACTTCAATACGCCCTACGTGCATGGTTTGGGGGTGGGTGATCTCGACGGAGACGGTCGGGCTGACATCGTGGAGCGCAGCGGCTGGTGGATCCAAACTGACGCCGCGCTTTGGGAGCGCCACGAATTTTCGTTTGGAATGGCGCCGCCAAACAACTGGGGCGGGGCGCAAATGCCGATCTTCGATGTCGACGGCGATGGTGACGCGGACGTCGTGACGGCTCTGGCCGCTCACGGATATGGGCTTTCCTGGTTCGAACAAACTCAAGATCCGTCGGCGGCCTTTGTGGAACATCCGATTCTACCGGCCGAGGTGACCGAGGACAACTTCAGCCAACTGCATGCGTTGGTCGCGAGCGACTTGAACGGCGATGGCCTGCTCGACCTGATCGCGGGCAAGCGCTACTACGCGCACCCCTCGAGCAACCCGGATCCGGGGACTGAGGACCCGCCGGTGCTTTACTGGTTCGAGCTGAATCGGGATGGCGGAGAACCCCAGTTCATCCCTCACCTGATCCACGAGGACAGTGGAGCAGGCTGCAACTTCGTGGCCCGTGACTTTACAGGGGATGGCAAGGTGGATGTGTTTACCACCAACAAGCGCGGCACATTTCTCCACATCCAGCGGTAGCCACCTGCAATTCCACGCACCCATCGGGATCTGATTCAACCTCGAATGGACTCTGGACGCGAGCGGAGAGCCATCGAGCTCCACCCAGCTTTGACAGTGTCCGCTGCTGTGTTAGCGCGTCGGTTGCTGAGGGGGCGTGTCGGTGTGGAATGGGCGTGGAAATGGTGACAATTTCCTAACTTTCCTGGCGCTAACCCATTTCCGCCGGGCGAAGGTGCGTGATGCCTCCGTGGTGATAAGCTAGCCTCGTGCCAGCCGTCAAACGAACTACAGTTGCTGCTCAGACGCTAGTGCTTTTGTTGTCTTGCTTAGTGGCTGCCTCCTGTACCACGGACCTGCATACGCAGTTTGAAGACATGGACGAGGCGGACACAGATCCAGACGACGACGTTCCGGACGTGACGGCCGATGACGACGTGGATGACGACGTGGATGACGACGTCAAGCCACCGGTGTGTGTCGTTGGCACAGAGTGCGATGTGGGCACAGATGACGACGTGGTGAACGATGACGCAGACGATGACGTGCCCACAGATGAATGTCCCAACAATCCAGACAAGACGGAGCCAGGAGAGTGTGGCTGCGACGAGCCGGATGTCGATACTGATAAGGACGGCGTGCTCGACTGCGACGACGGCTGCGAAACGGACCCAAACAAGACCGCGGAGGGCGTGTGTGGCTGCGGAATGCCAGACGTGGACGTCGACAAGGATACCGTTCCGGACTGCATCGACCCGTGCATTGGCGACGAGATGAGTCCGGAGCCTGGAGTCTGCGGCTGCGCCGACACGAACGACGACGGCGACAACGACGGAGTGGCGGATTGCGCCGATGGCTGTCCGACCAACCCGGACAAGACGGAGCCTGGGGTCTGCGGCTGCATGACTGCGGACGTCGACTCAGACGGTGATGACACTTTCGACTGCGAGGACATGTGTCCCGACAGTGCCATTAAGACGGAGCCTGGAGTCTGCGGCTGCGAATACGCAGACACAACCGACACGAACGGCAAGCAGACTTGCGACAATCTCGCGACCGGGCTAGCGCATCGCTATCAATTCTCCGGGAACTCAGCGACAGTGATCGACTCGGTGGGCGGATCAAGCGGCACCTTGGTGGGGGACACCCTCCCTGGGGATGGCACGGTGGTGCTTTCAGGCGGCACCTATGTCGACTTGCCGAACAACCTGCTTTCAGGGTTGAGCAGCGGCACGTTCGAGGCATGGTTCACGCGGGAAGGGGACGGCACTTGGCAGCGCTTGTTCGATTTTGGAGACAACAACTCAGGCAGTGAAGGCACCCAGGGGATAGGCACAACCTACGTCTTCGTTACGTTGCAGGTGGGCCAGGAGATGCGGGGCGCATTTCAGCCCGCTCCATCCAGCGAAACCACCCTTTTTGGCGGCACTGTCCCTGCGCTAGGAGCGACCGAGCATGTAGCGATGGTGCTGGACTCTGACACGGACGAAGTGTTGCTCTATCGCAATGGATCACTGACGACGTCCGAACCCTGGACCGGCTCTCTCTCTGACATCAACGCGATCAACAACTGGCTCGGACGCTCCCAGTTTGCCAGCGATGCCGCAATGGAGGGCACGATTGACGAGTTCCGCGTTTATTCGACGGCACTAACTGCTGCTCAGGTGAAGTACAGCTACGACGCCGGACCAGAGCCGCTGTTTTTGGAATGAGGGCGACGCCAAGCCGCCAGCCAAGCTACCTTGATGGGGATGCCGAGCCACTTCGGTTTTCTTCGCTGTAGCCGTTCGCGAGCTCCCCCAAATCGCCGAGATCCGCTAAGCTCGCAGCATGGGCAGAAGTAAATGGCCGCGTGCTCTGCTGCCGCTCGCAGGGAGTCTGTTGGCTGCATGTGGAAGTGGAGAGGAGACTCCCGCGGCAGTGGGCGGAAGCCTCAGCGGAGCTGCAGGAACGACCACTATGGGCGGAAGTGCTGATGAAGCTGCGAGCGGTGGTACTGGAGGAGCAGCCGCGGGTGGCGAGAGCGCTGGCGGCGCTGCTGGTAACGAGACTGGCGGGACTGCCGGCGCTACGACGACCGGTGGGGCTGGGGCTGGCGGTGGTGGCGGGGCCGGAGGAGAAGCAGACGCAGCTGGTGGCGCTGGCGCGGAGGGCGGAGCCATGATGAGCGGAGGTGCTGCCGGGGGAGGCGCCGGGGGCGATGGGGGCGATGGGGGACAGTTGGACGTCATGCCGAGTCCCGGCTGTGGCGAGCCTTCAGGCAGTCCGATGAACGCTGACGTTGCCAATGCGATTGTGACCTTCCCACAGGGCTATGACGGGAGTTCACCTGTACCCCTGATGTTCGGTTTTCACGGTGCAGGCAGGACCCACGAAGAGTTCTATACGGTAGACGCGCGGACCCGAGACAGTGATATGGAACGCGACTTTGTGATGGTGTACCTCAAGGCTGCGGGGGACGCCTGGGCTGCGTCGGACAGCAGTCGTTTCGATGCGGCCTACCAGCAGATGACCCAGGACTATTGCATCGACCTGAATCGCGTGTTTGCGACTGGGCACAGCTCGGGCGCACACTTCATCGAAACCCTGCTGTGCAATGGTGAGCAACGCCTCACGGCGGTGGCCCTGGTGGCGGGCAGTAAACGCTGCGACAGCTGGGGCTCAATTCCGTCGATGCTGATCCACGGTAGCGCCGACCAAGAACGCGTCGGCCTCGGTGACGCAGATGGGGAGCAGGAACTCGGACCGTTTGTGCTCAGCAACGAGTGCGGTGCGTCCACTGCGCCTTACACTGAAGCTCTGGCTTGCAACAGCATCTACAATCAGGCGTCGGTCGATAACGGCTGCGTCTCTTATGAGAGCTGCTCTCAGCCCTTCGTTTTTTGTCGCCATGACGACCAGAATTACGGCGGGACGAACCACGGCTGGCCCTGCTTCGCCAACCAGACGATGCACGCATTCTTGAGTGCCTTGTAGGCCGGTACACCCGACGGAAGCGAACAAAGGGTATTCACGGCGTTCCCCACGAGATTCGGCATTGCCCGTTCCGATTGGGATGCCCCAGCTGATCTCGCGGTGAAACAACAGGTTTCTCCGCTTGCGTGCGGTTTTTTCTGACTGCAGCTTCGCGCCAGCGGGTATTTTGACCAGCGGAGAGGACGATGAAGTTACTAGCTACCCTTCCTTTGGCAAATCGACTGCTGCGCTGGACGAGCACGGCGGGGCTGAGTGCTGCGCTCCTGGCTGGCTGCACGGACTCAGAAGAAAGCAACTCTGGCGGTGCCGATGACTCGTGCGAGACGTGTTCGGACGCAGGAGACTCCACGGGTGACCGAGCGGATGGCGGCGACGGAGCTCAAGCAGCGCCGGAAGATGCCGGAACAGCCGATGACGGGCCCGATGATGATGTTGAGCTGGGCCCCGACGCCGGCAGGTCTTCCAATGGAGACCGAGGAGGCTCAGCGGATGCCGGCGCGCGCCAGCCTGACGCCGGAGGTGACGGCCCGCCGATGGATCCGCCCGTTACTTTTGATGACACAGTGACCCAGACGGATCAGTTGGATCTACTACTGGTGGTCGACAATTCGGTCAGTATGGCGGACAAGCAGGAGATCTTCGCCGCTGCGCTGCCAGATATGATCGGGGAATTGGTGAGTCCACCCTGCGTCTCACCAGAGGGCGAAGTCGTCAGCAAACCGATGACCGCTGATGAGCTGTGTCCAGTGGAGAGCGTACGTCAGTACCGTGCGTTGAGTGACATTCACGTGGCGATCATCACCACCAGCCTGGGGGGGTACGGAGCTGTGAAAGATTGCGTCGCGCTAGAACAGTACGAGTACACGGCCCAACAGGCGGATATGGCACACCTGCTGGGGTCCCGTCCCCGTGGGATGGTCGGAGGCAGCGATCTGACAGCGGCCGGCTTCTTGAAATGGGCGCCGGGCTCTACTCGGGCTGGCTTTCAGCAATCGTTCAGTGACCTACTGGGCACCGCAGGTGACCAGGGGTGTGGTTGGGAAGCTAGCTTGGAAAGCTGGTATCGCTTCTTGATAGAGCCGGCGCCCTACCAAAATATCGAGCGCGTGAACTGCCCGTTTGGCGGTGACACGAGACAGAGCTGCATCGGTCCTAGTACGGATGCTGACGGCAACCCCGTGGTGGACTTGGTACTACTCGAGCAGCGTCGTCAATTTCTACGCCCCAATTCACTATTGGGGATCGTGATGTTGACGGATGAAAACGATTGTTCTTTCAAAGCTTCAGGACAGTCGTGGCGTTTGTCGCAAACTGTCGATGAGAACGGGCTCAAGTTTGAGGCGTTCAAAGGTACCGATACGTGTGCGTCCGATCCCAACTCCAAGTGTTGTCACTCCTGTGGCGCGAGCCCACCAGCGGACTGCCCCAGCGAGGTGAATGACACCGGAAGGACCGTGGGCATTGGCTGTGTCGAGGAGCCCAAGTTCCTGACGGACTCCGGGCTGGACCACCCCAACTTGCGCTGCTTCCATCAGAAAGCACGCTTTGGTGTGGATTACCTGTACCCGGTTGAACGCTATTACCGCGCACTGACTCGCCCGACGCTGTGTGCCAACGCCGATGACTTGGATCCCGCGGCGTGCGCGGATGAGGACAAGGTAAACAATCCGCTGTTTTCAGATCTGACTTTTGAACAGCGGCTGCGCCAAGATCCGAGCGCGGAGCGTTTGCCGCCCCGGGATCCATCGTTGATCTACTTGGTGGGGATCCTGGGCGTGCCCTGGCAAGATGTGGCGACGGATCCGAGTCCATCGAACTCCCTGGTCTATCGTCGGACTGACGCTGAAGGGGATCAGGCGATCAATTGGTCCTGGTTGATTGGAGAGCGCTACCCTGCGTCCGGCATTCCAGAACCTGTGGACCCACTGATGCGAGAACAGGTCGAGCCTCGCACTGGTGTGACGCCTGCCACAAGGGAAGCTCTTGCAGGACCTGACTCGAGCCCGATGAGCAACTCCATCAACGGTCACGAGTGGAACGTCAGAGACAACAGCGACCTGCAATACGCATGCATCTTCCCTCTGCGGCGTGAGCAGGAGTGCATGGACCCGGATGAGGCGTCAGAGCTGGCACTCCAAGGGGTGGCGGTCCCCGGCTGCGATTGCACCGATTTCGGAGCCGAGCCCAATGAAGATCCGGCATCCAGCTTCAACAATCCCCTGTGTCAGGCGGCGGACGGCAGCTATGACCGAACCCAGCGTTACGCCAAGGCCTACCCCAGTCTACGGCAGCTCCAGGTGCTACATGACCTCGGGGATAACTCCATCGTGGCATCCATCTGCCCCAAAGAGTCGAGAAATACGAGTGCCCCAGACTTCGGCTATCGTCCGGTCGTAGAAGCCATGCTCGAACGCTTTCGCACCCATCTGGGGGCTTCGTACTGAGGGCAAGCGAGTAGCTCGCCAGCGCTCCGCCGGAGTGCACGCGTTGTGACTTGCGGAGACATCGCGCGTTGTCGATGTGATTGCCTTCGGCGTCGACCCCCCACCTCAAGTGTCGGTGTAGGGCCACCGCCACCGCGCTGAGTGAACGTGGATTGCTGGGGTCCGAGCGGATCTTCGTGAGTTTTCGGCCAGTTGGGATGAGTTGAACAGAGGGACTCGATAATTGTCGGAGCTGCAGTAGTCTGTCCATTCTGCGTGCAGTTCGGGCCGCGCATCGGGGGCGAATGAAGAGTATTGCGGGCAAATACACAGCCACATCTGTCGTACGAGAAACGACGCAGTCGGCGCTCTACCGTGGGCATGCCGATGCCGACGGGACGTCAGTTGTCATCAAGCTGCTTCGGGCGGAGTATCCTAGCGAGCTAGAGTTGGCTCGGCTGCGCCATGAGTACCGAGTTCTCAAGCGCTTGGAGGTTGCCGGAGTTGTTCGATGCCTCGGGCTTGAATCAGCAGGTAACGGTTTGGCTCTTATCCTGGAGGATGTGGGGGAGCGCTCGCTGGATCGAGTCATCGCCGAAGAGCGGCGGGAACTGTCGTGGGCGCTGCGGACGGCAGTCTCGATGGTCAACGTGCTGAAGGATGTGCATTCACGTGGTGTCATTCACAAGGACATCAAGCCTGCTCACTTCTTCTTGCTGGAGCCCGCTGATTCATCGATCAAGTTGATCGACTTCGGGTTGGCGAGCGAGCTAACGAAAGAAATGCCGAGATTGGAACCGGTAGCCCAATTGGTGGGGTCCTTGCCCTATATGGCTCCCGAGCAAACTGGCCGTATCAATCGTGCCGTCGACAGGCGCTCTGATCTGTATTCCATGGGAGTGACTCTGTATGAGCTGCTGACGGGACGGCGCCCATTCGAGTCCGATGACCCCTTGGAGCTGGTTCACAGTCACATCGCCCGCATCCCAACGCCCCCGCTCGCGTTGGCCAAGAACTTGCCAGAGTCGCTCTCGAACATCGTTTCGCGGCTGCTCGAGAAGGAACCGGAACGCCGCTATCAGAGCGCTGCAGGCTTGCTCTGGGATCTTCAAGAGTGTTTGGTTCGCCTGGACAGAACTGGTCACATCGGCGCACTCGAACTTGGGCAACGTGACCATTCCGATGAATTGCGAATTCCCCCACGGGCGTATGGGAGGGAGCGGGAGCTCCAGCAGGTCCGTGACGCGTTCGAGCGTGCGAGGCTGGGCTCCGCCGAGCTCATGTTGATTGGAGGTTATTCTGGCACGGGCAAGTCAGCGTTGGTTGCCGAACTCAAGCCCAGTTTCTTGGAGTGGGGCCAGTTTGCGGCAGGCAAGTTCGACTACCTGAATCGGAGCGTCCCCTATGCGGCAATCGCCCACGCATGCCGTGGATTGCTGCGGGCACTATTGGCAGAGCCGGCGGACATATTGCGCCAACGCACGCGGGCGCTCAGCGATGCGCTGGGAGACAATGGGCAAATTGTCATCGACTTGGTTCCCGAATTGGAGCTGATCATCGGGAAGCAACCTGCCCCGCCTCCGCTTGCCCCAAATGAGTCCCAGCGACGGTTCGAACTTGTGTTTCAAAGCTTCATCGGGGCTCTGGCATCAGAAAGCCATCCGCTGGTGCTGTTCCTGGATGACCTGCAATGGGCTGATGCTGCGTCTCTTCGCCTGATGCAAGTGGCGCTGACCGGTGGGGCGTCACATCTGTTGATCATCGGAGCTTTTCGCAGCAACGAAGCGGATGCGGGGCACGCGCTTTGGCCGACGCTCGACGAACTGATTGCGGCTGGCTGTCAAGTTGAGCGATTGGAGCTGGGGCCACTCCGTGCCGCGGACGTCCGACAGCTTCTGGCTGACGCGCTACATAGTGACTCGGAAAGTGTCGGTTCCCTAGCGGAAGTCCTGCTGCGAAAGACCCAGGGCAATCCGCTGTATCTGACGCAGCTGCTGGACGATATTCATCGCGATGGCCTGCTCGCATTCGACGCGGAGTCCACTGCCTGGCGTTGGGAGCTTTCGGCGATCGATGCCAAGTTGGCCAGCGATGATGTAGTTGACTTCCTATTGGAGCGATTACGACGCCTTGAGCCGGCCTCGCGGGAGGTGCTGCAAAAGGCTGCGTGCATCGGGCACGAATTCGACACCCATGTTCTGTCGATCGTCGCGCAGCTGCCCGCGTCCGAAGTCAACCGAGCCTTGTGGCCCGCCCTGCGTGAAGGACTCCTCATTCCGTTGGATGGAAACTATGCTCTGCTGGATGCCAACTTGGCGCAGGGCTCGGCGATTCAAGCACGCTATTGTTTCTTGCACGATCGCGTCCAGCAGGCGGCCTACGCTCTTGTTGACGAAAATGAGCGACAGCGAGCTCATCTGAGTATCGGACGACACCTGCTGGCGGACTCCGAAGACTCCCTTGAGGAACACCTGTTTGACGTGGTTGACCACCTCGACCGCGCTGTTGCTATCATTGACGACCCAGACGAGAAGCGGTTTTTGGCGAAGCTCAACTTGGAGGCGGGTGAGAAAGCCCAGCGCGCCGCCGCGCCCCACGCAGCGGTGCGCTACTATGCGGCTTGCCTCGCTGCGAGTGAGCGAGACTGGGATGGCCAATTTGACGTTCTGCATCGCGCTTGTCTGGGTAAGAGTGGATGCGAGCTTCTGATCGGCAACGTGGACAAAGCGCTCGCGCTGTTGGATGAGGTTGAGCAACACTCCCAGACGCCGCTACAGAAGGTCGCGGGGCGCCAGATTAGGATTGCTGCGATGACGATGCTGAACCGTCTGGACGAGGCCTGCTCGACTGCAGTCGAGACGGTTCGGATGTTGGGGCTGCAGGTGCCGGATCCGGATGACAAGGCCGGTCTAGGACAAGCGATTCAAGCGCGCTTTGGTGCGTTTCAGGCGGCATTAGCAGATCGAGACATCTCGTCATTTGCTGAGTTCGAGGAGATGACCGACGAAACTCAACTTGAAGTGATCAACACTCTGGCGACAACGATCCCTGCGTCATTTCTGTCGAATCAAGAGCTGAACGTGTTGTTCGTGGTTGAAGCCGCGCAAGCACCTCTTCAGTACGGAACGGCTCCTGCTTCGCCATTCTTTTACGCGCAGTACGGCATCATACACATCGTGGTCACAGGGGACACCAAGACCGCTTACCAGTTTGGTCGTCTGGCGTTGCAGTTGGTGGAGCGCCCGCAGCACATCTCTCGAGCTAGCCACGTACACTTCTTGTACGCGTCCTTTCTTTCACACTGGCAAAAGCACGTTTCCGAGGCGCTGGAGCACTTTCGGATAGCGGTCAAGCTTGGCTTGGAAACTGGTGACGTGGTGTACGCTGGCTACGCCGCCGCGTTTGAATCGCTGTGCCGTGTGCTCAATGGGACTCCCCTGGCAGACATCCCGCCGCGGATCCAGATCGGGTTGGATCTGGTAGCCGAGTCCGATGACGTCATCACGCGGATGTTCCTGGAAGCCGCCCGACGGGCAGTGGATGACCTGACGGGGTGGTTTCCTGAACAGACGGAGAACTTCGATGCGGACGCGTTCGAGGCATCTGCCCCGCCTCCGATCTTGGCGGTCTACGGCACCTTGAAGGCGATGAGATGCTGGCTTGCCGGGCAGCCAGCGGAAGCGTTGAGCGCCACGGAGTTGGCGGAGGCTCTTCCAGCCAGTTTCTCCAAGGCCGACTTCTCATTCTACAAAGCCCTTTCCCTTGCGGCGTTGGCCGAAACCGCCGACGGGGACGAGGCGCAGCGGCTGAATCAGCAGCTGTTGACGGAAGCGCAGCAGCTCGAGCGTTGGGCTCAGGATGCGCCCGATAACCACGCGCAGCGCGCCACGCTGATCCGAGCGGAGCTGGCAAAGCTTGCGGGGGACCAACTCAAGGCGATGGAACTGTACGATACTTCGATTGAGCTGGCGAAGACAGGAAGCTTTTGGGCTCACCAAGGCATCGCTTGTGAACAGTGCGCGCGAATGCATTTGGGGGCCGGCCGGCGCCGAGTGGCTCGGGCCTATTTGGCCGAGGCCCATTGGGCTTACACCCATTGGGGGGCGAGCAAGAAAGCCCAGGCGCTACTTCAGGAATTCCCATCATTGCTCGAGGACCAACGCAGAGCCAGCCCTAGCTGGAGGCCAGGGATCACAATTCAGAGCAGCCGCACTTCGGACAGCGTTTCCAGTAGCAGCACCTCTGGTTCGGGGGCGAGGTTGGACCTGGCGAGTGCCGTGCGCGCTACGGAGGCCATCACAACGGAACTCGTGCTGGACCGAGTTGTCGAACGGTTGGTCCGCACCCTAATCGAGAATGCCGGAGCGCAGCGCGGTGTCTTGTTGTTGCAGCGCTCTGGCGAGCTCTGGGTTGAAGCAAAGGGCGAAGTTGACTCCGAAGCCGTAGTGGTCGGGTTGCAGACGCCGCTGGTCCAGTCGACGGGCATCGCCGCCGCAATCGTGCACTTTACCGCGCGCACGATGAGTCCTTGCGTCGTTGCTGACGCAAGTGTCGACGAACGATTCGCTCAGGATCCGCATGTTGCTCGCACCCAGGCTCGGTCTGTGATGTGCCTGCCAATGCTTCACCAAGGCAAGTTGACGGGGTTGCTATACCTGGAGAACAACGCCAGCGCGGGGGTGTTTCGCGCCGAGCGGACTGAGCTGCTGCAGTTCTTGGCGGCGCAGGCTGCGGTGGCGGTCGAGAATGCCCGGCTGTACGGGGAGGTGAACTCCGCTCGGGACGAATTGCGGCGCGCAAACGAAACGCTCGAGAAGGAGGTGGCGGAGCGTACAGAACAGCTCAAGCAGACGCTTTCCGAGTTGTGGAGTGAGATGGATCTCGCCCGGAAGATCCAAACCGTGCTTTTGCCGAGTACCACGCGAATCGGCGACTATGACGTGGCCGCCATGATGATCCCCGCGGAGCAGGTGGGCGGTGACTACTATGACGTGATTTCAGCGGGGAAGCACAACTGGGTCCTGATGGGTGACGTGTCGGGTCACGGCGTCAGTGCTGGACTGATCATGATGATGATTCAAACAGCAGTGAGGACCGTCATCACGTCCGCGTCCGATGCGATGGAACTCACTCCGGCTGTGCTGCTGAGCCTGGTGAACAAGGCTGTCCGTAGAAACCTTCGCTTGGTGGCTGACGGGCAGTACATGACACTGACGGCCCTGCGCTTAGAAGGTAGCCGGCTGCGTTTCTCAGGGCTTCATCTGGACATTCTGGTGTATCGCGCAGCTCGGCAAATCGTAGAAAGCGTGGAGACTCAGGGAATTTGGATAGGGCTGTTTGACGATGTGAGCGGCTTGTTGGAAGACGAGACTCTGGCGCTGGAGCCCGGAGATACCGTGCTGCTGTTCACGGATGGCGTAACCGAGCTCCAAGTGGATGGGAAGATGCTCGGCTCGGACCGATTGAGAGAGCGCTTCGGGCTTGCCGCGCAGTCTGCGAAAACTGTCGAAGCCGTCGTCAAGAATTTACTTGGACCGCTGCAGGAATGTCCATGTGATGACGACTTGACCATGATGGCTCTGCGCTACTCGCCCGACGCTGTGCGG
>JBNLEN010000091.1:0-25207 GCA_050304975.1 Polyangiaceae bacterium | reverse complement strand
AGCTGACGGTAGCGGGGACAACACGGGAGGGACCAGCATCAGCTCTGGCGCAGGCGGCAACGCTGGTGGGATGCCCCCAAGCGGTGGGAATGCGACGCTTAGCGCTGGCGGCAGCGGTGGTGGCAACGAGGAACCGAGGGGCGGCGGCAGCGGCGGGAACGAGACGCCTGCTACTGGCGGCAGTAGCGGCGGCACCGACGCCATGGGCGGCGAGGCAAGCGGTGGGGCGAACCCCGACGGCCTAGCCGACGGCGTCGCCGGGGCCGCGACGGACGCTGAAGCCACGAGCACGGGCTGTGGCACAGCTCCCTCGCTGGAAAGTGGCAATCGGAGCATCAGCGTGGCGGGCGCGATGCGCGAGTACATTCTACGCATCCCGGATGACTACGACATGAACCAGCCTCACCGGCTGATCTTCGGTTTTCACGCACGGGGCGGCAACGCCGGGCAGGTGGCGGGCGGCTCGAACAACGACTACTACGGTCTCTTCTCCCGCTCCGAGGGCAGTGCGATTTTCGTGTCGCCCAACGGCATAGAGGAGGGCTGGCGAAACACAGACAATAGGGACATTGACTTCGTCAGAGCGATGCTGGACGAGCTCGGCGCCGATCTCTGCATCGATCAAACCCGCATCTTCGCCACTGGGTTCAGCTTTGGCGGAATGATGTCCGACGCCATTGGTTGCGCGATGGCCGACGTGTTCCGAGCGATCGCACCAATGGCCGGGGCGGTGCAAAACGAGGAGCACCTCTACAGCGAATGCAATCAACTCAACGACCATCCGATCGCGGTCTGGATGGCTCACGGAGACGACGATACGGTGGTTCCGCAAGCCGACGGCCTGCAAGCTCTGGACATCTTCTTGGAGCGGGCGGAGTGCGGTTCGGGAACTATGCCCGTCGAGCCCAGCCCTTGCGTCGCGTATCAGGATTGCCTACCGGACTATCCGATCCATCTTTGCAAGTTTTCGGGTGGTCATCAGGTCCCGAGCTTTGCCGCAGACGCCATCTGGTCATTCTTCGAGCAATTCTGAATGCAGCTGAGGAGCCTGTTTCGTCGAGGAAGAACGAGTGCGCCTAGCTCAGTCGGGATCGAGTTGAATGATGTTCGCCTGTCGGCAGGACAAGCGGTGCGGCACGCCTTTTGAAATCCAGTCGCCCGGGGCGTTGCCAAGTCGCACGAAGCGGGTGCCGCACTTGGATTCAATCCACTGGTTCGTGCGTCCGGACTCGATGCCGTGCAGGAACACCTTCGCGTCGCCGCTCGACTGAACAAACACATACGCTTGGGTCGCAGCTAGACTGGTTGGGGGCGAAGGGGGTTCGCCGGGGGCTGCGCGAGCAGGTTCGGGCTGGTCCGCTACCGCGCCCGCTGCTTGGTCGGGCTCGGGTTCTGGCTCTGCTGCCTCTGGCTCGGCGCTGGATTGTGGTTTGTCCGGAGGGGCGCCGCTACTGGCGGCGGCTTTGACGGGCTGGGTGGTGCTCGTCGTCGGTTTTGGCTGGTCGGGGGCTGGTTCGGTTTGCGTTTGTTCCCCTGATGTTTGTTCTGCTGCCTCTGGCTCTGCCGTGTCATGTCCGGCGACCGTTGATTCTTCGGCGCTGGGCGCGCCCGAGTTGGGTTCAAACGCTAGGACCAGCGCTACCGTGCCCAGTAAACCGAACAGCGCCAAGGCAACCCCCAGCCAAACGCCAGATTTGGACTTGGAAGTTCTCCACGATGGCGTCGTTTGCATCGGCGGCCGTGCTGCAGCAACTGGGGGTGCGTTTGGTGGCGGTGCCTGTCCGGGGGCGGCCGCGACTGGGACAGCTGGTGAGGCCGGTGAGACGTTGGGCGAAGCCATGGGGACTTGCGGGGCCGCAGCTCCGGGCGGGTTTGCTGGGGCTTGAGCGACCGGGCTGGCCGCGACTGGGCTGGCCGCGACTGGGCTGGCCTTTCCGGGAACGGTTGATGCGAAACCCATCTCCTGCGCCGCTGCGCTGGCAGTCGGGGGAACGCTGAGTAGATCGTCATCGCCGATTTCTTCGCCAGGCAGGGACTCTCGGTCCGCCATGCCCATCATCAACGTGCCACCCTTGCCCCGCCGAGGCGGAGGGGTTAGGCGATGGCCGGTGTCGAAATTGGACTGTAGGCTGTCGGACTCTGACGTGTCGGCTGGTGGACTGTCGGAGCGGAGATCGTCGGACTGATCAGTCGTCGCCTGCGGGGCTGGCGCTTGGTTGCGGTCAGAGCTGGGCGGCGGCAACTCGGGTCCAGCCGGCGCGTTGGGGGGCGGCAGACTGCCCAAGCTCGAGAGACTTCCCAGGCCCAACATCGTCGCGGATTTGTTTCGGACGCCTTCCGGCTTTGGAGCGCCGAGTCCGCTGAAGCTGACCGGGCGTGCCCCTGGTTTGGCGTCCGGCGCCGGCACCGAGTGCGCAGGGCCTGAGCCCCCAAGCGCTTTCGCCGCGCTGCGGGTCGTGTGCTCCGCCGCCGCTCCAAACGGCTCCAGCTTGTCGTCGCCGGGTGAGGGGGCCTTCCAGACATTGCTTGGTACGTGAACTTCGTCCTCATCTTCAGCAGCTTTGGACTCTCCGATGGGGCGCTCTGCCTGTAGCGGAGGGCTGGAGGGAACGTCTTTGGCGGCCAACGTGTCGGTGAGTGCGTCGGCGATCGCCTTTTGGGACGGCGTCGGTTGGTCGACCTCTGGCGCTGCCGAGTTGGCCGGGGTGACGGCCTTCATCGAGCCGCTCAGCTGGACTGGACTGCCCGACTCTGGTTTTGGGGGCGGGTTGGACGGCAAGGGAATGCGGAAGGAGCCAGAGCCGGCCTTCAGCTCCGGCACCTCGTGAGCTTCAGGTGCTTTGATGTCCAGCGAATTGAATCCGTCCAGCCACAGATCCAGATCCTTGCCCAGGCCATCGATGATCTGCAGTCCGAAGCCAGGAGGAGCCGTCTCCGCGCCGGCTTGCCCAAAGCCACGCAGCCACGCGACGCGGCCCACCAGGCGCACGCGACGTGGCATGTTTGGGGGTTGGATTTCTATCCACAGCCGCTCCGCAGGCGGAGGCAGCAGGCTCCGCACATACAGGCCTGTGGCGCTGACGCTGTAGGTGAAGCCGTATTCGTCATGGTCATCACCAACGGAGCGAAACAGAACCACAGTGCCGTGAAGCGCTCGCACCTCTGCGCGCTGCAGGTTGCCCGAGTTGGGCTGAAGCAGGTTGATCGCGAACAGCACATTCTCTGGCGGACCGTGGGATGACATCACGATCGCGTCTTGGATGTCTCCCAGGCCGCTTCTCAGTCTGGCCACGTTGCGTTGTTTGGTGGTGAGTACCCATTGCGCTTTGCTGCCCGCTGCGCGCGCCTCTTGAACCAATGCCACGGGTTCGTCCAAATCGGCGTTGAGCACGAATAGGTTCACGCTCGGCTTGGAGATGTAGAAGCGGGTCGAGACGGCGTCCGTGGCGTACTTGACGTTGTAGCCTGCGTTGGCGAGCACGCGTCCGAGCACATCGCAGCGTCCGCGATCCGGATCGGCGATCACCGCCTCGCCGCGGGACGCGTCCGCGATCGGAATTGGTTCGGCGGGGATAGCTCGGAGCCGGGCGCTCAGCGGCTCCGTGGCGCCGAGCAGCACCACGTCGTCGGCCCCCCAGCGAAAGGCGTTTGCGAATGCCAGATCGGTCAGCTTGGGAGACAGCGCGATCAGCGGCACGTTGAACAACGCGCGCCGAGCGCGGGCTTCGTGACAGAGTCGGGAAGCACCGGGCGTCGTCAAATCGACCAGCACCGCCCGCCACTGCAGTCGGTCCAATTCCGCGATCGCTTCGTCGGTCCGCGACACTTGGGTCGCCTCAAAACCGGTGTCTCGCCGGGCAACTTCCAGAGCGGCCTTCGCGGTGCCGCGCAGATTGCCGAGTACTAGGACTTGGCGCTGATTCACCCGTTCACGATAACACGCCGCTGCGCAGTGGTCGGGCAGCGCTCGCGCTTAACGAAGTCGTTAGCTTCGAAGCTGTTCCAGCCGCCGCTGCAAGAAGCGCCGTTCGGGCTCACCGCCGACCAGCTCCGGCGCTTCTTGATACGCGAATATCGCTTGTTCCGTACGCCCGGTGCGGCGCAGCCGAGCCGCGCGCGCGGCCAGGAGTTCGATATTCCCAGGTGGCGTCGGGAGCGTTCACCCCACGCCGGCTCGTTGCATCAACGCTTTGACGTCCAATATCGGTCGCAGCTCAACGGAGCCCGTCTTGGCTCCTGGGCAGCGCTCACCCCACTTGATGGCTTCGTCCAGGTTCGCGCACTCGAGCAGATAGTAACCTGCCAGTTGTTCTTTGGTCTCTGCGAAGGGGCCATCGGTAACGAGCCGTTCGCCTCCCCGCATGCGCACGGTCGTTGCGGTATCGGTCGTCTGCAATGCATCACCCGCCACCAGCGCGCTGGCTTCACGCAGCTGTTGGTTGAAAGCAGCGTAGTCGCGCATCAGCTGGTTTTGTTCATCCGCGCTTCGCTGTTTGTCTGCCGATTCGTTGCCGTAGATGAGAAGTAGGTACTGCATGGTCGCCTCCAAGTTCGTGATGATGACCTGGGGGACGTACGCGTTGCTTTCGGATCGACAACCAAGCGAGCAGATCGTACTGCCCGAGCGCACGATGGGCCAGCTGGCCGACAGTGCGCGTCAAGCGCTAGCGGCTAGTCGTCAGACGCGGCGGAGGCGCGTGCGTCGTTTGCGGGCTCGTCGCGCAGTGCGTCCGCAGAAAGCGTCGTCCCGCTGACGGCCTGAGTGAAGCCCGAGCCCCCCTGCTGGATCCAGCGCTCGACCCGGGCGCGGTCGAAACGCCACTGCGTGCCGATGCGCAGCGCAGGCAGCCGGCCCTGTTCGACCATCTTGTACACGGTTTGAGGCGACACCCGCAGCAACGCCGCGAGCTCTTTGACCGTCATGAGATTCTCGAGGGACACCTATTCAGGCAAAACGGCCCGCGTCGCGCTGGCTTTACACCGCAATATCGGTTTTGCGTCTCGGCCGTCATCGACCTCCATTGTGTGCCGTGCCGAATCGGCTACCCCGCGGCCGGCATGCGGCGCCTGGGCGCATTGCCTCGCGCCGTTTTGAGCACTATTGGGCCCGGTGATGGTCAGTGACGTGAGTGAGTCCAGGCAGACAAAAGTAGTGGTTTACAGTCTAAGCGCGTTCGTGTGCGTGGCGGTCGCACTGGTGCTCGCGCTGGTACCCAAGCAGCCGGCAGGTGCCGGTCCATCTGCGCTGGCCACGTTGAACGCAGGCTTGAACTCGGCGGCGTTCATGTTGTTGCTCGCGGGCTGGGTGTTCGTTCGTCGCAGGCAGCTGCAAGCGCACCGCTGGTGCATGCTGTCTGCGTTCGGCGCGTCTGCGCTATTTCTGGTCACGTATTTGATCCATCACGCGAACGTCGGGTCAGTGCCATTTCAGGGGGAAGGGATCGCCCGAACTGTTTACTTCTCGGTGTTGATTCCGCACATCGTCTTGGCCGCGGTGATCGTTCCGCTGGCCTTGTTCACGATTCTTCGAGGGCTCTCCGGAATGACCGCGGCCCACAAGAAGATTGCTCGCGTGACGCTTCCACTTTGGTTGTTCGTGACGTCCAGCGGAGTCCTCTTGTATTTCATGCTCTATCATTGGTGAATTCCAGTGATGTGAGGTGCGGCGGTGGAGTCGCGCGCGAGATAGAAACCCACACCGACGACGGAGAGGTTGCTGCTCGGCGTACAAGTGGCAAACTTGTCGAAGACTGCTTATTGTCCCTTGGTTGCTGACCAAAGGGGCGCTGCGCCGTGAGGCGGGGGTAAACATGATGAAGACGAATCTTGCGCTGTTGTGCGCATTGGGAGTTGGCGCGCACTTTTTTACGGGCTGCGCCGCGGATGAGGGCGAAGAAACCAAAACCTTGCCGCTCACTCACGAAGAGGCCGCGGAGGATGCTTCCAAGAACACGGAACAGGTGCTGGGGGGAGTGGGTGACGCCACCTCATTCTTGACTGAGTCTTCCAGCATCTCCGAAGTGCTCAGCCTGTTTGCCAGCGCAGAATCCGATAGCGCTTGTCCGGTGGCCGCTGAAATCGATCCTGAAACGGGTGAGCCTGTCGCGGGCGCCCCAGAGCCCTCGTGCGAGGTTTCGGATGCGGCGGATGAGGTGGACCTCTCGGAGTTTCAGGAGGAGCTGGACACCGCCGTTGACGAGTTGATCACTACCTTGCAGGAAGAGATCTTCATCGCTTCCAACATCGAAGAGGAGGATCAGGACTCCGTCACCTACTTGCTGGGGCCAGAGCTGCTTTGCGGCGTATCTGAAGGGGATTCCAGTGGTCCAGTGGACGATGGCTCGAGTGCTGAGCCCATGAGTGCGGGAGCTCCGAACTCCGATGGGATCGATCCTGAGTGTGCCGCGGAAGTCGAAGACGCTGAAATCCGCTTGAGAGTGACGTCACCGGCCGACGGGGACCTCAACGTGCAGCTGCTGCTGACTGACGAGCGCATCAATCCCATCTCGTTCGAGCTGCATCAGGACAGAGTTGGGGTGAGCGCCGACTTGGCTCAGCTACAAAAAGCTTTGGAGCGCATGGGCGAGGATCTGGACGGTTTGCGCAGCATGAGCGGCGTGCTCGAGGGGGAGCTCATCAAGAATGGTGAGCGCGACGTCACGTTGCGCTTGAACGTCAATCAAGCCCTGAAGCTGGAATTCGAGACTGAAGATGGCGAACCCATGAGTGTGTCGCTCGAAAAGAGCGCACCAACTATGGAACTGCGAATCAATGGCGCAGATGAAGAGCTGAGCGCCACCTATGACTACGGTGCATTCACTCTGGCTGGCCCGTTGAGCTTGTTTGCGGACATGTTTGAAGATGACGAGCCCGTCGCTGTGGCGCCCGTGGATCCCCTCACGGGAGAGCCCGTCGCAGCCGAGCCCGTTGAGCCAGAACCCGACCCGGTTTACACCGGGGAGGTTGAGCTGTTCATCGGGGGGTACGAGGCGAGCATGACCCTGGACGGCTCAACCGACGAGCTGCGGCTCACGGGGCTTGGCCTCGGAGACGCGACGTCCACTCTAAAGCACGACGGCAAGCGAGTCTTGGCGATCGATCTCAATCCGGACGACGGTCGCCATTTCGACATGTCGATGCGGCCGGATGATGACGGCACCACAACGATGACGTTCGAGCCAAGTCTGGATCTGAGCTTGATGTTTGCGTTCAAGCACCTAGCGGATCAGCTCGAGGTGCCTGAGTACCTGATGGATGACACGCTGCGCCTCTGGTTTGATGGCGACAGCCCCAAGATCGCCTCCGGCGAGAGTGGGGTCCAGGTGCTTTCTGGAGCCATGCACCTCAGCAGCTCGGCGGTGCCCGAGGCGGACATCGACGTGGACGCGGGCCAGTGCCTGCTCGAGGCTGAAGCTAGCGCTGACGAGGAGCCTCTGCCCCACGAGTTGCTCAGTTCGCTCGAAGCCGGCAGCTGCGAGTAGGGACTAGGCGCTGCTAGGGATGACGGTGCTTGACGTCCGCCTGAACTAGCGTGTAGCAGACGGCCGTGCGCGCCGTCATTCAGCGGGTCACTCGAGCCGAGGTCGAGGTCGACGATTCTATCGTGGGCCAGATCGACGCGGGCCTGTGCGTCCTGCTGGGCGTGTCTCGCGAGGACGACGAGCGGGACGCGGAGTGGTTGGCCAACAAGGTCGTCTCGGCTCGAATCTTCGTCGACGACGATGGCAAGATGAACCGCAGCGTCAAGGATTGCGGGGGTTCGATTCTGGCTATCTCGCAGTTCACTCTGCTGGGCGACATTCGCCGTGGCTCTCGGCCCAGCTTCACGGAGGCGATGCAGCCCGAGCGCGCCGTGGAGCTGTTTGGCTACTTTTGCCAACGTTGTCGCGAGCACGTTGAGGTCCAGACCGGCACGTTCCGTGCGCACATGGAAGTGTCGCTGAACAACACCGGACCTGTGACGATACTGGTCGATTCCAAGAAGCTCTTCTGAGGCGCGAATGCTTTTCGCGAGCTTCGACTTCCTGCTGTTCTTCTTGCCGGTGCTGTGCGCCTTTTGGTTGCTGGCGAAGCGCCCGGTTTGGCGCTGGCTGATGGTGCTCGGCGCCAGCTACTTCTTTTACATGGCGAGCCCGCAGCCGCCTCCGGGTGAAGTGGCCGCCCCCTGGTACTACGTGGGGCTGCTCATCCTCTCCACGTTGATTGACTACGTCGCTGGAGTGCGCATCGAAGGCAGTGGGCGCCGCTGGGTGCGCAATAGCTGGCTGGGGATCAGCCTGCTGACGAATCTGGGGTTGCTCGGCTACTTCAAGTACACGGGCTTCTTGCTTGCCGTCGCGACCGATCTGGCGGCGCTTTTGGGTCAAAGCTGGGCGGGCCCAAGTTTGCAGCTGATCCTTCCGATCGGCATCAGTTTCTACACCTTCCAGAGTCTCAGCTACACGATCGATGTCTGGCGGGGCCGACTCAGCGCGGAGCGCTCGCTGCTGCACTTTGCTGTGTATGTGGCGTTCTTTCCACAATTGGTGGCTGGCCCGATCGTGCGCGCCTCCGACTTTTTGCCTCAGCTGAGAGCTCGACTCACGCTGGATCAGGAGGCGGTTGATTTCGCAATCTGGCGTATCAGCAAGGGGCTGTTGAAGAAGGTGGTGCTGGGTGACTTCATCGCGGCCTACTTCACGGATTTGGTGTTCTCCGATCCGACCAACTATTCGTCGCTGGAGAACCTACTAGCCCTGTATGCCTTCACGCTGCAGATCTACGCCGACTTTTCCGGCTATTCCGACATTGCGATTGGCGTCGGGCGACTGCTCGGGTTCAAGTTGCCCGAAAACTTCGAGCGCCCCTATCAGGCGCAACACGTCGGAGATTTTTGGCGTCGCTGGCACATGACGCTCTCTACCTGGCTGCGTGACTATTTGTTCTTTCCGTTGGGGGGCAGTCTAGGCTCTCAGGCACGCACCTACTTCAACCTGTGGCTCACCATGTTCTTGATCGGGATGTGGCACGGGGCCAGTTACAACTTCTTGATCTACAGCAACCTTCACGGTTTTGCGCTGCTGTACAACCGCTACAATCAGTTGCGCGGCAGGGGAGTGTACAGGCCACGCGGGCTCTCTGTGCTGGCGGTGGCGATTGTGGCGTTCTCCCTGTTGCTGCTCTTGTTCGCCTGGCCACTGAAGCTGGCGTTATCCCAGGCAGCTGCGCTGGCGGCAGCGGGCGCTCTGCTTGCGGTTATCATGAGCTGGCTGCCCACGGGGCGTGCGTGGATGCCGCTGCACGTGCTCCTGACTTTTCATTTTACGGTGCTGACGCGGGTGTTCTTTCGAGCGGACACCCTCGAACGCGCGACTCAAATGGTGGGCAAGCTGGTGCACTGGGACGGTCACGGCGTCCGGGATGGCTTGTTCCGGATCCAGAGTTTGGCCAACGCCTTGAGCGGGCGGGGCTTGGAGGATAGCCCGTTGATGCCGATCGCCAATTGGGGGATCTTGGTCCTGCTAGCGGCAGGTATCGGCTATCACTTTCTTCCTGCGCGCTGGACCGAACGTCTGGGCCAACGGCTGTTTAGAGCCCTACCGGCACCGGCGCTGGGCCTGGTGTTGGCAGGGATCGCTTTGGTATTGAGTCAGGCGCTGAGCGGCCCCCGAGCGAACATCTACTTCGCATTCTAACCAGCGATACTTTGTATTGTAGATCGCGGCAGTGCGTGAAATTGGTGAAACGCTTGGCGCGCCTCTGGTGGTACACACCAAGGCTCTCCGTGGGAGTTAGACGGCGCTAAGCCCTGGATTAATCCCTGACGATCGCGTAATGAATGACACGGTTCGAAGGAGAAACCCATGAAACTAACGCGTCTCGCTGCTCCCTTGATTCTGTTGATGGCGTCTGCCTGTGGTGGCCGGGGTGAAAGCACCGACCCGCGAGGAGATGACGATGATGGTCTGCCCGCAGACGGTGGGGTCACAGACGGACAAGACGACGACTCCGCGAACGATGACAGCTCGTCGGACGATGATGACGCGGATGATGCTGATGACTCATCGGATGATGACGACGACAGCTCATCGGATGATGACGCTGATGACAGCTCATCGGATGACGCTGATGACAGCTCGTCGGATGATGACGATGATGTGGGCGCGGGCGGTTCATCGGGCGTGGGTGGTTCGACGAGCGTGGGCGGTTCGGGCATGGGCGGTTCGAGCGCGGGCGGTTCGAGCGCGGGCGGTTCGAGTGTGGGCGGTTCGGGCATGGGCGGTGTTCCGGGCGTCGGCGGGGCAGGGCCGATGCCACCCATCGGCACCGGTGGGACTCCCCCGATCAATAACCCCCCGCTCGATCCGGACGTGACCCTGCCCGAAGGCTGTCAGCCCATCTTCAACCAACAGGAGCGGGATTACTGCGATCTGCAGCTGGAGTGCGACAGCGGTTACAACTACACCAGCTGTTGGGCGGACTTCGATGGACGCACGCGCTGCTATTGTGAGGGCAACGACGGTTTTGGTGAGCTCGAGCTGAGCGGGGTCGATCCGGCAACGGCATGCGCTTTCGCCGCCTCCGAATGCATCGATCCGACGCCGCTGCCCCCCGACGTGGAGCCAGTGTGTGAGATCATCGGCGAGAGCATCGGCCCGAACTATTGCTCCGCGGATCGCAGCTGCACGCGCCAGATCACAACCGAAGGCGGCGTCAGCGTTGGGCTTTCCGAACGCGATGGGACCAATTGTTATCTGGAAGGTGGGGCGTGGGTTTGCTCTTGCTACGGGCGCGACAATCAGAGCATCGGCTTTGAATTGGACGAGGGACTTGCGTCCCGTGAGGTCTGCCCGAGCGCGCTGGACGTTTGCACGCAGGGAAGTCTCGAGTTTGACGGTCCAAAGGAGTGCTTGCTCGACTACATTTCCGCATCGCGATACGACTGCAACGTGCAGCACCAGTGTCGCCAACAGGGAACGGCTGGCAACGGCACCCCGATCTATTTGATTGAGTATCAGTCTACCTATTGCTCTCAGGGCGAAGGCGGCATCGGCATGCCTCGTCCTCCTGGGATCCCAATTCCCATCGATGATGTCGCTCCGGTGCCCATGGACGGTGTGGCTCCGCTGCAGGCGGACGGTACCTGGTACTGTGGTTGCCAGAACTCAGGCACCCAGTTCGAGCTGCAAGGTGCTGACGGGGTGAGCGTCTGCCAGGCAGCGGCAGCCACTTGCCTGGAGGACTGAAGTTCCGCACTCAGGGGCGAAAACGGCCGGTTTTCGCCCCGAGCGTCTCAGGTCTGCCGATTGCTTGCCTGACAGCGAAGGCTTCAATACCTTCCCGGCATTGAGCCGTCCTGTTGACAAGCCACCCGCGGCAAGCCCGCAGGGAATACTCGACCACGCTGAGCAGAGCGTGGAGCAGGTGCGCTTGGATGGCGCGGAAGCCGACGCGGCCATTTCCCCGTCCGCCAAGCGGCGGCTGCTCGCTGGGGGAGCGGCACTGGTGGCACTGGTGGCGTTGCCTTACGTGGTGACGCCGTTGTCGCAGTACCGGCCGTGGGGGCCAGGTGACGGCTACGTCCCATTCTGGAATGTGGTGGGACGTGAACTGCTCGATCAAGGGCAGCAGGCTGCATCCAAAGGGGAGGAGTTGGCCGAGCTGCAAAAACTAGCGGAGCCAATTCCCAAACCGAAACTCGAGCCCGCGGCTATCGCTGCAAAACAACCCGAGCCAGAGCGCGCCGTATATCCCGCCTACAAGGTGCCGGAGGCAGATCTGGAACCCCCCAAGACGGTGATCGTTGGTGCGGAAGCGCTGCGCCACTATTTTGAGCGGCTGACGTTGGTCGAAATGCGGCAGCGGGGCGTGGTCGCTCGCGCCGGGCATTGGGGGGACTCCGTGCTCGGCAATGATGGCGTCACTTCCGCGATCCGGCGGCGTCTGCAAGCACGCTTTGGTGATGCCGGGCACGGCTTTCACGTTCTGGGGCGCTACAACTTGGCGTATCGGCACCAGGGCGTTTGGTATCGCGATCGTGGGGGCTGGAACTCCTGCGAAATCATCTTCAAGTGTCGCAAAGACGGCTACTACGGCTACGGGGGGGTGACCAGTCAGTCGTCGGGGGGCGGGACCAGCCGTTGGCGCACGACCAAAGAAGGCTTCGGCAGTCGCGTTAGCCGTTTCGAGTTCTGGTACATGAAGCAGCCGGACGGCGGCCAGTTTCAGCTCAAGGTCGATGGTGAGGTCGAGCGCGTGATCGATACCAGCGCCGATGAACTGCAAGACGGGTTCGAGATCGTGGAGCTCGAAGATGGCCCGCATGAATTCGAGGTGCGGGCGATCGGCAAAGGTTCCGCGCGGGGCTTCGGGGTGGTGCTGGAGCGGGAAGGACCAGGAGTCGTTTGGGACGGCCTGGCGCTGATTGGTTCATTCACTCAGCGGCTGGACTACCAGGATCCGGAGCACATCGCCAATCAGATGAAGCACCGCAAAATCGATCTGATGGTGTTCATGCTTGGCGGTAATGATGTGCAAAGGCAAAAAATGGATCTGGTGCACACCATGCAGCCTTATGAGGACGAATACGCTGCGGTGATCCGGAAGTTCCGCGCAGGCCGCCCCCAAGCTTCGTGCATGATCATGTCATTGGTCGACCACGGGGAGCGCGTTGGGAGGCACGGGATCCGTACACTCAAGATTGTGCCGAAACTGGTGGAGTCCCAGAAGAAGGTGGCTTTGGCGGAGGGGTGCGCGTTCTTCAACACCTTTGAGGCCATGGGCGGCGAAGGTTCGATCGCGCGCTGGTATCACGCCCGCCCTCAACTCGCCGGAGCAGACTTCGCGCATCCCACTTCAGAGGGACATGAGGTGATCGCAGCGCTGCTGTATCAATCGCTCATGTCCAGCTATGCCGAGTTCCGTCAGGCCAACGTAGGTCAAGAGTTCCCAGCATTGGCCGAGTTGATGGCTGCCGCCTCGGACGAATGAGCGCTGCGTCTGACGTCTAGCGGGCGTGGAACTCGTCGTAGCCGCGCATTAGCGCGTCGCCGAAGACCATGCCCATCTTGACATACCCCCGGGGCGACAAGTGGATGTGATCTGGCTGACCCATGCGCGGGTACGCGGTAGCCCAGCGGTGCATGGAACCCTCGCCGCCCATGAAGGCGTAGGTATCCCAGAAGCCGCAGCCGAACTTCGGCGCGACCTCACGCTGTACGGAGATCAGCTGCTCCAACCGAGGGCGCGGAATGAACCCGCCCGGGACCTCCTTGGGAAAGTCCCCTGGACCGACGAGCAGACAGCTGGCGTTGGGTAATGCCGCTCGAAAACGGCGCAGCACCTCCATCAGGTCCTGCTCGTAAGCGGATATGGGTTGTCGGGTGTCGACGGTTTCGTTGGTGCCGTAGGCGAACATGACCAGGGCGGGGTCACGGCGCTGCATTTGTTCGGCCCAGAGTTGTTCGTTCCACAGCAGCATGTTGGCGTTGCGTGTACCGTTGATGCCCAGGGTATCGACCACGATACCCGGCTCCGAGCGTTCGATGCTGACGCCGAACAACCGTACCGTGCCATTGCCCTTCGGAACCACTTGCAGCTTGTGCCAACCCCGAGGCAACTGGAACGCGTGATAGCGAGCTTCATCAGCGCCTTTGGCAGACAGAAACTGACCCGGCTCTTCGTCGATCTTCAGCTGGAACTCTCCTCCGCGAGGTTGTGCGAAGTAGTACAGTTCGTAGCTGTCCGCGGTTAGCTCTAGGTCGCTTTCGTTCTTGGGAAAGACGCTGGCGGCCGCGTAGCGCGAGTAGCCAATGACCGCTGCGCCGAGCAAACCGAAGTAGCCGCCGGGATCTGGCGTTTTGCGTTGAGCGTGTTTGGTTTTGAAGCCGTTGCTTTCGACCTTGAAACCGAGCGTTCGGTACCATGGGTTGATCAACGCCATCTGCATGAAGCCCTGGCCCCCGTTTCCGAAACGGCTCTGCAAATAGTAGCGCAGGTATCCGGTGAACAGGTCCCCTTGGGTGTGAGAGGCGCCGTAAGCCAAGATCCTCAGGCGCTGAGAGCGCCCAGTCGCCAGGCGCTCGAGCTGTTCGTAGAAGTACTGCAGCGCCTGTTCGTTTTCGATCGGCACGAACTCACCCAGGGCGTTGCCGTTTGCAAAGGGCGTTCCGCCGTCGCCCAACTCGAGCTGTTCGGTGGGGGTGACATTGCCCTGTTCGTCCTCGATCACTTGGCCCGAAAGGATGCGCCGCTGCGCCGCCGCTCTTAGCGTCAGCAGTTCTGGGGTATGCACCGGGCCCGGCTCCGACGAGCTCTCCGGCGTTGCACTGACGGCCGGGCTCGGCTCCGGCGTGTGGCTCAGCTCCGGCGCTGCGCTGGGTGCTAGTTCTGGCGGCTCCGTGATCAGTGGTGCGAGGTTCTGCGACACGCAAGCCCCAGCCAGGGTCCCTCCCGCGGCGAGCGCGAGCGCCAGCTGGATCGCGCGGGTCGTCGTGGGACTCATGGGTTTGGTAAAGCGCGAAACGACCAATCGCGCAACCGCTCAGACCGGCCTGATCTTGAGCACGCCGCTTCCAGGCTTGACGACGGCTTGGCAGGCCAAGCGCGAGCCAGCAGGACCGCCGACGACGTCCAGGAGCATGATTTCATCGTCGAGCGGCGCCTCCAACAGCTCAGCTCCTTCCAGCACCTCGATGTGGCAGGTGGCACAAGTCGCCGAGCGGCAGGAAAATGGAATGGGCAGGCGGCGCTCGTCAGCGATGTCGAGTAGCGCTCCCCCTTGCGGGAGATCGACCTCTCGTTCGGCGCCAACGGCGTTTTCAGCAACGATGATCTTGGGCACGTCAGCGCGAATTTAGCGCCTTGATTCGTTCTTACACAAGCCCAGTTGCAGCTCCGGACAGGAAATGCGCACGTGGAAGTGATCTCGATGCGCGCCAGCGTTGGGCGGTTGCTTCAGCAGCTTGGTGGCGGCCGGAACGTAGGGACGAAAATCCCTGCGGCTTTGTGCGTAGCGTAGCAGGCGTGTTCGAAGCTCGCGCGAAACGAAGATGTGCGACAGCCCCGCGCGCTCGTCGCGCACCCAGCCCTGCACCAGTAGCCAGTTGCGGTAGTCGTCGAACACCAGCCCGCTGCCGTCCATGGCGCGACCGTTACCATCGAACTTGACGAAGCGATCCATGACGACTTGCTTGCCGTGCTTGTCCTTCGCGTAAAAGGCAACGTCCGCGTCGCGCCCCGATTGGTGTGAGTAATGCCCGTGGAGCGGACCACCGCCTTCCTTGGACAAGTCGCCCACCAGCATCACAGAGCCAGGTTCTGCGCGAGCCACGTCGCGGGCGCTACGGCGTAACATCAGCACCAGCGCTGGATGGCCGAACACGTGCTCTTCACTGTTCGGTCGGATCTTCAGGTAGTCCGTTTCACGCAGCTTCTTAGCGCGGACCTGCCAGCCATGATTGGGATGACCGATCGTCAGCGAACGCACGCTGAACGGGTACTGTTGAAATCGAGGGGGCAGTTCGGTGCGCGCCGCGGCTAGCTGTGTCAGTAGTGCCAGGCTGAGAGTTGTCGCCAGCGCCGCCGAGCCCGTTTGCTTCAGCGGTCGAGAAAACACCACGCTTGGCGCATATCGCAAGACGCAAAACTGGCAAAACAAATGGGCGAACGTCGCAAATGGGCTATGGTCCGCCCGTGTCATCTGGCGAGGGCAGTGACGAGGGGGGCGCGGCGCGCGGCGCGCGGCGGTTGTGGATTGGGCCCATCGCGGCAGCCGGAGTTGGCTTATTGGCGACCAGCACTGGACTATCCTCCGCGGCAAGTTGGACTGCCGCTGTTACAGCGCTATGCGCCGTTTGGTGGGTGAGTGAGGCGCTACCCATCGCGGCTACTTCATTGATCCCGTTCGCGCTATTTCCGCTGGTTGGGGTGCTCTCGCCCAAGGAGCTGGCGGAGGCCTACGGCCACCCGCTGATCTTGTTGTTGCTCGGCGGCTTCTTGCTGTCCGCGGCGATGGAGCGCAGTGGCGCCCATCGTCGAATTGCATTGCGCATGATCCGGCTCACCGGTGGCCGCGGAGGTGCCCCAATGGTGCTGGCATTCATGCTGGCTTCGGCGCTGCTCAGCATGTGGATCTCAAACACTGCCACGACTTTGATGCTGCTGCCCGTTGCGCTGGCAGTCTTGGATCAAGACGATGATCAGCACTTGAGTCGCGCGCTGCTCTTGGGTATCGCGTACGCGGCGAGTATTGGCGGATTGGGGACGCCGATAGGAACGCCCCCCAACGCGGTTTTCATGGGGGTCTACACCGAGACGGTAGGCCAACAGATGTCGTTTCTGGAATGGATGCGGATTGGTGTGCCGGCCAGCATCCTGCTGTTGCCCATCGCCTGGTTTTCGCTAACGCGCGGTATGAAGCCGGCGGCCAAGCTGAAGTTGGAGCTGAGTGGCCGTTGGCAACCCCAAGAAAAGCGTGTGCTGTGGTTGTTCGCGATCACGGCGCTGCTTTGGATGACGCGCAGCGCACCTGCCGGGGGCTGGAATCAACTTTTACCCGCGAGCGTGGCCGACGACAGCACGGTCGCGCTACTGGCGTCAGCCGTCGCCTTCGTGTTGCCGGACGGTCGCGGCCAGCGCATGCTGGATTGGCAGACGGCGAAAAAGATACCTTGGGGCCTGTTGATCCTGTTCGCTGGCGGTATCGCGATCGCCAAAGCATTCGTCTCGTCAGGACTCTCAAAAGACATTGCGGGACTGGTTTCTCATGCCGGGGCTCTGCCGACCGTCGTGGTGATGGGCCTGGTGTGTTTAGGGGTGACATTCCTGACGGAAGTGACGAGCAACACCGCCACCGCGACCTTGCTGATGCCGATCTTGGCGGCTGCGGCTGCCGCGCTTGGCTGGGATCCCAGGCTGCTGATGATCCCCGCGGCGCTCAGCGCTAGTTGCGCCTTCATGTTGCCCGTGGCCACTGCGCCGAATGCGATTGTGTTTGGAACGGGACGCTTCACCACCCAGGACATGGCGCGGGAAGGACTTCGCCTGAACCTGCTGGGCGCTCTCGTCTTGACGCTACTCTGCTGGGTCCTGCTGTAGCTTCCGCGTGGGCAGCGGTCGTGGCTTCAATTAGCTCGCGGACCGTGCGAATCGAGCTGGCGTCAATCTGTTCGATACGCACTTCCGCATCGAGCCCTGCTGCCCGTCAAGACTCGACGGAGCGGGTCACCCCTATCATTTTTCACCCGATCATCGAGGGATCGTCAAGGCTCAATCCGGCCCGGTAGTAAGCCAGCGTGATTTCTTGTAACCTCCCGGACATGAACGGGTCGATGGTGTTCTTGGTCGCGTTTTTCACTTCCGTGCTCACGTCAGTGGGCGCCGTTTACCTGGTTGAGCGGTTGCAAATTTTCGAACAACCGCAGGCTGAGCCGCAGCAGGCGGTAGTGCCAAGTTTGACGGGCCAAGCGGAGAAGGACGCGATGGGCAATCTTCAGGCGCTAGGCCTATCGTTGTTCGTCGTCGGGCGTGAGTCTGACAAGGACGCCAAGCCCGGAACGATCGTGCGCCAATCAACGGCACCCGGGCAGAAGGTGGCGCCCGGGACGGTGGTCAACGTGGTGCTGGCTGAGGCCGTGCACGAGGTGCCGGACCTGATCGGCAAGGCACGCGAGGAAGCGGAAGAGGCACTCAAGAAGTCGGGTTTCAACGTCAGTTACGGAGAACCACTGGCGCACGCAGAGATCCCCGAGGGCAAGATCGCTGCCCAGAGTCCCAAAGCAGGCGCGTCGCTCAAACCAGGCGAAGAGGTCGAATTGCGACCATCAGCAGGGCCGGCAGAAGTGGACATCCCCAAGGTGACCGGCTTCAGCCTCTCCCACGCCAAGAAGACGCTGGAGTCCGCGGGATTGAAGCACATGGTGCGCTGGGTGGATCTGCCTGAGACCGCCAGCTACGTCGTGCTGCGGCAGATCCCGGACGCGGGTGGCAAAGCTAAACCCAACGACCAGATCACACTCGTGATCAACCGCGACTAGGGTTAGGCGCGTAGGCTGATCGCCCCGGGTAAGACCTCGACTTCGAGAGGAATGCTTCCGGGGGTCTCGCCGTCAGTCTCGACGTAGATGGCATCGTCGGTCAGCCACGGTTCGACTCTGAAGTGTCTGCCGCGAATGGTGCGCGTCTTCTTCAGTTCCAAGTGTTTACCTTTGTAGACTAACGGCGTGTTGGCGATGGCCTCCAATCGACTGAAGTCGCCCAGCAGCACGCAATCCAGCAAGCCGTCACTCGGGTTGGCCTCGGGGGCGACCTGCATGCCGCCACCGAAGAACCGAGCGTTGGCGAAAACGACCGTGTACACCGGTCCTTGGTGCCACTGCTGTCCGTCGACGAAGACTCTTACGGGCGCGTTTCTGTAGCCGAGCGTGGCTCGCATCGTCCCCGAGTAGAAGGCGAGCTTGCCGCCCATCCACTTGCCGCCTTGGTTGGTCATTCGTGCCACGGTGGCGGAGATGCCCACGCTGGCGATGTTGATGAACGCGCGGGTTTCCGGTGCCCCGGACGGGCCGTGGACGCGGGCGACGCCGAGGTCTACCGGCTGCGCTTTGGCAGACAGCAGACGTTCCACGGCGGTTCGAGGATTGCCGTCTAAGTTGAAGCTACGGCAGAAATCGCCCCCGGTTCCGGCGGGGACCAACGCCAAATCTGGGCCCGGAGCCGGCTTGCCGTCCGCATCGATGTACGCCTGCACCACCTCATTCAGGGTGCCATCACCTCCGACCACAACGAGCAGGGAAATCCCTGCAGTAGCAGCCTTGGCGGCGATCTCGGTGGCGTGGCCAGGGCGTTTCGTCTCGACGATTTCGCAGCGAACGCCCGCCGCTCCCAGTAGACTACGGAGTTGTTCGGTTTTGGCGGCGGCGCTTCCCGCCCCAGCGTGTGGATTGACAATTAGTCGTATCTCCATGAGATTCTATCCAAGCAAGTTGTCTAAGTTAGTCCTTCGAGGGGAGCCTGCGCACCGGTCGCCGCGCAGCTTCGTTTTTCGTTCTAGGTAATCCATCAAAAGCGGGACCAGGAGTAGATGTCGGTCGAGGATGAGCGCAAGCTCTTCGTAGCGGGGCTGGCGGATGACGTCGATGAACACGTCCTCCGTCAAGTATTTGAAGCGGACGGTGGCACCGTTGAGGAGATCTCCGTGCCGCGGGATCGCGCGACGGGGCGTGGCCGAGGCTTCGGTTTCGTCACCATGCAGACGTCGCAGCAGGCGCAAAGCGCGCGCCAGAATCTGGACGGCAGCATGCAGGGTGGGCGGCAGATCTCTGTCCGTCCCTTCCGGGGCGACAGGAACGCTCCCGGTGGACGCCAGGCTCCTGGACAAGATCGTCGTCCGGGTGGCGGCCCACGCCCCGGTGGTGGTGCTGGCGGTGGCGGAGCTGGTGGTCGCCAAAGCAATGACGAAGCGACGCTCTATGTCGGCAACTTGCCGTACGACGCCAGTCAGGCGGACATCGAGCGCGTGTTCGCAGGTGCCGGCTTCGCAGATGTGCAACGGGTTCATCTGCCGACGGATCCGGATGGCCGTGCGCGAGGGTTTGGATTCGTCACGTTGAAGGACGCGGACTCGGCCAAGCGCGCGGCGGACGAAATGAACGGCGTGGACATGAACGGGCGACCGCTGTCGGTGAGCCAGGCGCGCGCCCGCGGCGCTAAGCCCCCCCGTGCTGGAGGACCCCCGCATTCAGGCGCGGGTCCAAGACCCCCACGCCAACACAGCGGTGATGCTGAGGGGCCTTCGGAGCCCCGTTCTGTGCCTCCGCACATGATGGACTTTGAGCCCCCGCCTGTGAATCGCGGCGATGATGAACGCCGTCAACGGGGGACTCCCCCGGGCAAGAAGAAAGAAAAGAAGCGAAAGAACCGCATGGGACAGGAGCGCGATCGTCGCCGCGGTGGAGAGGGATTTCGTTCACCGCGCGGGCGCGGAATGCTCGATGATTGGGACGCCGACTAGCGCCGAGCGCGTCTCGAACGCCGCTGCCCCCACAAAAGACCAGCCGCGAACTCTGGCAGCGCACCTCCCCCAGGTCGGTGCAGGTGATTGCGGGCCGGAGCCAAAAGACGCCCCGGCAGTGGAGTAGCTGGCTGAAGGGCCGGAAAAGCAGGCTCGAAACGACACTTTACTGAGCGGGCTGGCAGTGGGGTCAAATTGCAAAGCTCCCCGGCAACATGCTAAAGCCGCCCTTCGAGAATTGTGGTGCGACCTGTCACCACACTCCCCTGCGAGAACGCCACCTCGGCGCTAGTGATTCAGGCAGTTTATGATCTTTGATTGGCTCTACGGTCTCTTCTCAAACGACCTCGCCATCGACCTCGGTACGGCCACGACCTTGATCTACGTCAAGGGCAAGGGCATCGTCAGTTGCGAGCCCTCAGTGGTCGCCGTGTCGCGCGACTCGCGGGGGGACAATCGCGTGCTCGCCGTGGGTCGGGAGGCGAAGGAGATGTTGGGTCGAACGCCCAACAACATCCAGGCTATCCGGCCTTTGCGCGATGGCGTGATTGCGGACTTCGAAATTACCGAAGCGATGTTGCGCTACTTCATCGCCCGCGCGCACAACCGGCGCACGCTCGTCAAACCTCGCATCATCATCTGTGTGCCGTCGGGCATCACGGAGGTTGAGAAGCGCGCAGTTAAAGAGAGCGCAGAAAGCGCCGGCGCACGTGAGGTTTACTTGATCGAGGAGCCGATGGCTGCTGCCATTGGCGCGGGACTTCCGATCACCGAGCCGAGCGGCAACATGGTGGTCGACATCGGCGGTGGAACGACGGAGGTGGCGGTGATCTCGCTCGCCGGCATCGTCTATTCGCAGAGCGTGCGTGTCGGCGGCGACAAGATGGACGAGGCCGTCGTGGCCTACATGAAACGCAAGTACAACCTTGCCATTGGCGATCAGACGGCAGAGCGCTTGAAGATTACGCTCGGTAATGGTCATCCCTTGGAAGAGCAGCTGACGATGGAGGTCAAAGGCCGCGACATGGTCGCTGGCGTCCCCAAGACTGTCGTCGTGAACTCGGACGAAATCCGAGAAGCTTTGGCAGAGCCTATCAACGCCATTGTCGAGGGTGCGCTTTTGGCTCTCGAGCGGACTCCGCCAGAGCTTGCGGCGGACATCGTGGACAAGGGTGTCGTGCTCACCGGAGGTGGCGCTCTGCTGAAGAACATCGATGTCCTGCTGCGCGAGGAGACCGGTCTTCCGGTGATGGTCAGTGATGACCCGATCAGCGCAGTGGTGTTGGGCAGCGGCAAAACCTTGGACCACATTGAGCTGCTGAAGGAAGTCGCGATTGGTTGATTCCCCGCCGGTAAGTCGCGTCCCGAGGTAGTTCGTGGCGCCTTTCAAACGCTACCGAGACACCGCCCTGGTGGTATTGTTGCTGGCGGTACCGTTCTTCTTTCTACGCGCCAGTATCCGCGCACCGGAGAAGATGAACGTTGTGGACCGAACCATCGCCAAAATCTCGGCGCCGTTCGAATATGCAGCGTCTGCGGCGGCCCGCGGGGTCACTAGCCTGGTCGGCGACTACGTGTACTTGGTTGACGTCAAAGCGGACAACAACAAGCTGGCCTACGAAAACGCCCAGCTACGCGCCAAGCTCAGGCAGCTGTACGCGGTCGAGGCTGAAAACAAGCGACTGCAGAGCGTGCTGGCTTTCCGCGAGGAGTTGGCTCCTGAAACGGTCAGCGCTGTCGTCATATCCAAGGACACGACAGACTACTTCCGAGTCACACGCGTGACATTGGACAGACCAGCACCCGGCGTCAAAGAGAACATGCCCGTGTTGGCTCTGGGAGGCGTCGTGGGCACGATCAAGCGGATTGCCGGCGACAAGTTGGACGTGCAGCTCGCGGTGGATAGCGGCTTTGGTGTGGACGTCCTCGTCGAGCGCACGGGCGCGAGAGGGTTTGTGCGCGGAACTGGCAATCAGTCGCAATACGTCGTGCAGGTCGAGTACGTGCGCCGCGACGATGAGATTGATGTGGGGGATGTGCTGCTGACGAGTGGCTTTGGCTGTCGCTTCCCCGAGGGGATCGCCGTGGCCAAGGTGACCAAGGTGCTCAAGAAGGAGTTTGGCATCTACCAGCGGGTCGAAGCGGTGCCGACCGTCGACTTCTCACGCCTGCGTGAGGTGCTTATCGTGTTGGACGAACGAGAGAACTGCGCCCCTCAGCCGCGCGCGGAGGCAGACCGGTGAGGAATGTCGCGCTTCTATTGATTGGCATCGCGCTGCTGCTCGTTCAGGGCAACCTGTTTCGTTTCGTCGGGCCGTTGGGACTGCACGGAGTGACGCCGAGCCTGACGTTACCGTTGGTCATCTTCCTAGGCGTGCACGAGCCGCAGATGGCGCGGGGTGCGCTGTTGTCCTTCGCTCTCGGCTACTTCACGGATCTGTTTGCTTCGGCTCCGATTGGGCTGTTTGCGTTCACCTACGTGGCCATTTGGTGGCTGGCTCGAGTAGCGGCGGTGCGGCTGACGGCTCAAACCGTTCCGACGCAAGTGTTCTTGGCCTTGCTGTTCGCGTTCATTGAGAGCGCCGTCGTCTTGATGCTGCTGGCGATTTTTGGCGTGGACCCACAGCGCACCGTCGAGATCTTCACGATCGTCGTGCCTCACGCGATTTCTACCGCAATATTTTCTCCGCCAATTTTCAAGATCGCCCAGCGCTTGCAGCAAACCGGCACCACGGTGGCCCGCGCCCAAGAAGGGGCCAGCGGTGCGTGAGCTCGGCAAACGCTCCGGGAGTCTGGCGTGAGGCTGGTTCAGCGCAGTGACGTCGGGGAGTTTCGTCGCCGCTACCGCTGGATGGTGCTAGGCGTCCTAGCCACGTTCCTGGTGCTGACGGGGCGCGTCGCACAGCTGCAGGTATTTGAAAGCGACTTACACAAGGCGCAGGCTCGCAGCAACATCATTGGTCGTTTGACGCTCGCCACGACGCGAGGCGTGATCCGCGACCGAAACGGCAAAGTGCTAGCGGCCAACCGCCCGTCGTACAACGTCTATATCGTCCCGCATCAGCTGGACTTGAAGGAAACCTGGCCGCGAGTCGTGCAGCTGATGGGACTCAGCGCGGGGGACGAAGCACAAATGCGGGAGCGCATCCTGCAGCAGACAGGCAAGCTGGCGCGTCAACAGATGCTGCTGCAAGTCGACGTTTCACGTGAGGTGTTTGCGGCACTCAAGACCCACCGCGATGAGCTGCCTGGCGTGATCGCATCACCTGTCCCGGTGCGCTACTACCCATATGGTTCTCTGGGCGCCCACATGATTGGCTACATGCGTGAGACCAACCAGGAGGATCTCGCTCGAATGGGGGAGGCCGGCTATCGAGCAGGAGACCGCTTGGGGGCCATCGGCGTGGAGCGGCGCTGGGAAAGCTACTTGCGGGGACAGCGCGGTTGGCAGAAACGCGTCATGGGACGCCGCGCACGCCAAAACGTCGAAGCGTTCGAGAACAAGTATCTCGAGGAACCGCGCCGGCTGGAGCCTGTTCCTGGGCGTGACATCACCCTCACGATCGACATCGAACTCGAACGCTCGATCGAGCGAGCCATGCGTGGACAGTTGGCGGGAGCCATCGTCGTGGTCGACGTACGCACGGGGCGTCTGATGGCGGCGCTGTCCAAACCGAGCTTCGATCCGAACGTCGTCAGTGGCTCTGAGGGCAAGAAGGCGATCGGGCGCGCGTTCCGTCGCATGTACAAGGATCCGCTCAAGCCGCTGTTGGACAAGACTATCTCCGCCGCATATCCGCCAGGCTCCACATACAAGCCCTTCAGCGCGCTAGCCGGGCTGAATGAGCGCTTGATCACCCCTCAAATGGAAGTGGATTGTCGGGGCGGTTACGAGTTCGGGCGGCGCTACTTCCGCTGCACCGGCGTACACGGGCGTGTTGACCTGCACGATGCGATCGTTCAGTCCTGCAATACCTACTTTTATGCCCTGGGGGAGCTAATCCACATCGATCGCCTGTCGGGTATCGGCATGGATTTCGGTTTTGGCGTCAAGACCGGTATTGGAGTCAACCCCGAGTCCCGAGGGCGTATGCCCACGCGCGCCTGGTACGCACGTCGCTATCGGGGCGAAGGTTTCCGTGGTGGTTTCACGCTGCTGTCTTCGATCGGTCAGGGTGCCTCCACGGTCACGGTACTGCAATTGGCCCTCGCGTACGCCGCGCTCGCCAATGGAGGCACGCTGTACCAGCCTCAGGTGGTGCGTTCGATCGAAACCAGTGATGGTACGGTCGTGCAGGAGTTCCCTCCTCGCGTTCGGCACATCGTCGATTTGTCTCCGAAGCACTTGTCTCTCATTCGAGACGGACTGCGCGGTGTGGTGGCGGATCGTGACGGAACGGCCCACAAGGAGGCGCTAAAGGGGGTGGACATGGCGGGCAAGACCGGCACCGCCCAGGTCAGTCACGTGACCCCTCGCGGGGTAGATCCCAAGAAGGTCTGGTACTTCAACAGAGACCACGCCTGGTTTGCTGGCTACGCTCCCTCGGAGGCTCCGGAGATCGCCATTGTCGTGCTGGTTGAGCATGGCGGCGGCGGTGGAAAGAACGCTGTGCCCGTCGCGATGCGCGTGGTGCGCGATTGGCAGGAGCTGCGAACTCAACGCAAGACCGAGAAGGTCACTACGAAGTTGAGAGCTAAGGAGCAGCAGTTGTGAAACGGGCGTCCAGGAAGGGTGGGGACTGATGGCGCAGTTCATTCGCCGCGGGCTTCGCGTACGAGAGCACTTCGACTGGCCCCTGTTCCTGTCAGTGGCGATCATCGCTGTCGTTGGCGTCGTCAATTTGTACAGCGCCACAAGCCCCTACATCGAGGTCGAGACCAAGAGTGGCTTGGCTGACATCTACGTCACCCAGGTATACTGGCTCGTAGTTGGGGGGCTATTTTCGATCTTGGTGGCGTTGATCGACTACCGCAACTTCGAGCGTCTGGCGTACATCATTTATGGGGGCGGGGTCCTCAGTCTGTTGTTGGTTTTCGTGCTCGCCAGCGATGTGCGCGGTGCATCCCGTTGGATCCGCTTGGGCAGTTTCGCGTACCAGCCCAGCGAATTCATGAAGCTAGCCGTGATCCTGGCCGTTGCGCGCTTCCTCTCCGACGACTCGAAGCTCGAGGCGAAAGCCGGCCCGAGTCCGCGTGCCCCCCTGGCGGCGGCACCCG